>JAHLWT010000240.1 GCA_019057775.1 Promethearchaeota archaeon | reverse complement strand
TATGAAACAGCAATAAAAGCGGGAGCATTGGGTGGAAAATTGTTAGGTGCTGGAGGTGGGGGATTTATTCTGTTTTTTGTGCAACCCGAACTCCAGCCTAAAGTGAAAGAAAAATTGAAAAATTTATTATATGTGCCATTCAAATTCGAGAATTTAGGCAGTCAAATAATTTATTATGCACCAGCAAATAACTTTTGATAACTTGATAATATGTCCACCAACTTAAGAGAAATAGATGTTGTTATCCTCGTTATCGGAACACCAGAGAGATATGAAAAAGCAATTAATCTACTAAAAAGCGATACTTTAGTATAGCTAAAAATCAAAATGAATAGGAGTTAAGAAATGCGAATAAATTTTGGCGATCTGGTAATAGGAGACATTGCCAAGAAATATTTACAGCGGGTTTTAGATAAGAATTGGGCTTCAGAAGGGGATAATGTAAAGGAATTCGAGGAGAAATTTGCTGCCCGTTTCGGGTATAAGCATGCTATTGCTACAAGTTCAGGCACAGATGCTGGTATTTGTTCTTGCACTTCATTGTATGACTTTGGTGCAAAAAGGGGAGATGAAATTATTACGCCAGCATTGTCCTTTGTAGCTACTGCCAACTCAATATTAGCTGCAGGATTTATCCCTAAATTCGTTGATATTGAGCTGGAAACTCTTAATATTGATCCATCTAAGATGGAAGCGGATATTACTGATAGGACTAAAGCTATTATGGTTGTTCATACGATGGGAAAACCGTGTGAAATGGACTCTATTCTAAGAATTGCAAATGCTAATAATCTAAAGGTTGTAGAAGATGCCTGTGAGGCACACGGGGCTACCTATAAAGACAGAATTGTAGGTACGATTGGCGATATGGGAACCTTTAGTTTCTACGTTGCTCATATGATAGTTTGTGGTGAAGGCGGTATGGTCGTTACAAATAATGATGAAATCACTAATGTGGTTAGATCGATAAAGTCACATGGCCGTCCTTTTAACAGCACATATTTTGATTTCCAACGTATCGGTTACAACTCGAGAATGAATGATTTAGAAGCTGCTATCGGGCTCGAAAGCATCGAACATTTTGACAAAACTTTCAATAAACGCAAAAATAATTTATATAAATTATTGGAATTAACTGAAGAATTATCGGATTATTCTTATTTTATCAAAGAGGAGAATTACGAAAAAGTGAGTCCACACGCCTTTCCGTTAGTTCTAAAAGATAAAAAATACGAGCGTGATAGGCTTTATAATTATCTGGAATCTAAAGGTATTCAATGCAAAACATTATTCGGGAGTTTGCCCACTCAGCATAAAGCATTCAATTTTTTAAGCTATAAACCTGGTCAATTTCCAGTAGCCGAATATGTAGGAGAAAATGGATTACACTTTGGTATTCATCAATATTTAAACAATGACGATTTAGTCTATATCAGTGATACCTTAAAAGACTATTTTAGGCAGTTTGGTAAAAAGTAGGTAATAAAAAAAGGAATCTTATATCAGAGCTATTTGGAGATGAAAATGATTATCAAGCCTAAGAAAGGCTGGCAGTTGGTAGATTTCAAAGAGCTAAGAGATTATAGAGACCTGTTCTATTTTCTCGTTGTTCGTGATATAAAAGTGCGTTATAAGCAAACAGTTCTTGGAGGACTGTGGGCAATCATCCAACCATTTTTCATGATGGTTATTTTTACCCTTTTCTTTGGAAGGTTAGCCAAGGTGCCTTCTGATGGTGTTCCTTACCCCATATTTAACTTTTCCGCGATGGTAGCCTGGACTTACTTTGCTCATGCTATAGTAGGTTCTGGCAATAGTCTTATTCAGGAAACGGCTTTAATATCCAAAGTATATTTTCCACGTATTATCGTCCCAATGACACCTGTTCTTGCAGGTTTGTTAGACTTTTCCATTGCCTTTGTAGTTTTAGTTGGTATGATGTTTTATTTTCATATATACCCCACTATTATGGCACTCTTTTTGCCACTATTAGTTATTCTAATGATGTTAACCGCAAGCGGGGTAGGTATGTTTCTTACCGCTTTAAACGCAAAATACAGAGACATCAAATACACTATCCCATTTTTGGTACAGTTCTGGATGTTTGCTTCACCTATTGTTTACCCAGCCTCTATGGTACCTGAAAAATATCGTCTCATTTATGCACTAAATCCTATGGTTGGAGTCGTTGAGGGATTTCGCTCTGTTTTATTGGGAACTGTTTCCTTCCCTACACAGATGCTTCTGGTTTCTGCTTTAGTAAGCATGATTCTATTTGTAATTGGAGGGTTCTATTTTAAACAGATGGAACGCCATTTTGCAGATATTATTTGAGGTGTGATTATGTCCAATCCAATAATCAAAGTTAATAACCTGTCCAAACGCTATCGTATTGGAGCAAAAGAACAGGGCTATAAAACATTTCGTGAAGCTATAGTGGATGGAATTAGCGCGCCTGTGAGGAATTTAGCGAAACTACGAAAGCTGACAAAATTTAAAAGTGGTCAATCGCAAAATGAAGAAGACGTAATCTGGGCGCTGAAGGATATCTGTTTTGAAGTTAACGAAGGGGAAGTGCTTGGTATCATCGGGAAAAATGGAGCCGGGAAGACAACACTTTTAAAAATATTATCACGTATTACAGAACCCACCAGCGGAGCTATTGAAATTAACGGCAGAGTATCAAGCTTATTGGAGGTTGGAACAGGGTTTCACCCCGAGCTTACCGGCAGAGAGAATATTTTCCTCAATGGCGCAATTTTAGGTATGCGGAAGCGTGAAATCGAGCAGAAATTTGATGAAATTGTCAACTTTTCCGAGATTGAAAAGTTCATAGACACGCCGGTAAAACGATATTCCAGCGGTATGTATGTGCGTCTTGCATTCGCTGTTGCAGCGCATCTTGAGCCTGAGATTCTGTTGGTAGATGAGGTGCTGGCGGTTGGGGATATAGTGTTTCAAAAGAAGTGCCTAGGGAAGATGGGGGAGGTTGCCAAAGGGGGGCGAACGGTGCTGTTTGTGAGCCATAATATGGAGAGCATTCGAAAGCTATGCACACAAGGAATAATATTACATGAGGGTACGGTAATGATGGAGGGTTCTGCAGATGAGGCTGTAAGTAAATACCTCGGAGAGAAGATGGATCGCACTGCGGAACGAACCTGGCCAGATATTAACAAGGCGCCGGGTGACGATGTGGTGCGTATGCGCGCTGTGCGTGTCTTGGATCGGAACGGAAAAGTCTGTACAAATTTTGACGTGCGTGATCCGGTGTCAGTCGAGCTCGAATACTGGGTCTTAGAGGAAGGGCATCGGCTGGTTCTACAACTTTATTTCATCAACGAAATGGGACATGTTGTTTTTATCTCAAAGGATAATTTGGATTCTCCGTGGCGAGATACCGTATGTCCGACTGGACATCACCGGCGTACATGTCACGTACCGGGTGATTTTTTAAATGAAGGAGAGATTTCTGTTTCATATGGAATTGATACTATAGGGATGTCCCACTTGATGCATGCTGCGGAACAAGATGTGGTTATATTTAAGGTCTCTGATAGGATGGATCCCGGAGGTGTGCGTGGCAACTTCCCATTGCAATGGCGTTCCGATGGGGTACGGCCACGGTTACACTGGACCGTGGAGAAAACAGCTTGAATTCTGTTTGAAGAAGTAATATAATGAACTTATCAAAGCTTGGGAATAATAATGAGAAGGGAGGATTCATTATGTCAACTTTTGTAATTGCTGAGGTTGGGATAAATCATAATGGTGATTTAGATATTGCAAAAAAGCTGATCGATGGAGCAATCTTTGCCGGTTGTGATGCAGTAAAATTTCAAAAAAGGACTGTGGAAAAGGTATATTCAAAGGAGGAATTGGACAAGCCGAGAGAAAGTCCTTGGGGTACTACTGTTAGAGATCAGAAACTTGGACTCGAATTTGATAAGAAAGAGTATGACGAAATAGATAGATATTGCAAAGAAAAAGGAATTGAATGGCTTGCGTCAGCCTGGGATATTGATAGTCAGAAGTTTCTAAGACGATACAATCTTAAATATAATAAGATAGCTTCCCCCATGCTTACTCATAGAGAGCTATTGGAAATGGTCACAGAGGAAAAAAAATACACATTTATTTCAACCGGCATGAGCACATTAGAAGAGATAGAAAAAGCTGTTCAAATTTTTAGAGATGCCAAATGTCCTTTTGAACTTATGCATTGTAATTCTACCTATCCTATGAAAGATGAAGATGCCAATCTTAAAATGATCCCGGTGTTACGCAAAAGATTTGGTTGTAAAGTTGGCTATAGCGGACATGAAGTAGGTTTAATAGTAGCATGCGCCGCTGCAGCTTTAGGGGCAACTTCAATAGAAAGACATATAACCCTTGACCATTCTATGTATGGCTCTGATCAGGCAGCTTCTGTTGAAATTATGGGATTCTATAGATTGGTAAAATATATCAGGGCGATCGAAAAAGCGCTGGGGAATGGGATTAAAGTGGTAACTGAGGAAGAGAAAAAGGTTAAGGTTAAGCTGAGAAGACATGAATAAAACCGATTTTACATTAACCAAAAATATAAAACGTGTTGCCATTGTAGGTTGTGGCAATATTGCCGGGAATATCGATGATGATGTTAAGAAACGCCATATTTACACCCATGCCAAAGCAATCAGCATAATTAAACAGCTCGAGCTTACTGCCTGCTGTGATATAAATAAAACCCATCTAAAAACATTTGCCGAAAGGTGGGAAATTCCGGGACAGTACCTCGATTTGCAAGAAATGCTGCGTGAAGAACAAATTAATATCCTGGTTATAGCCACACCAACTAAGGCTCATTACGAACATGTGCTGTTGGCATTATCGAGCAAGGTAGAAGCAATATTCTGTGAAAAGCCTCTCTTGTTTGATCTTGGACAGGGTGTTGAACTGGTAAAAAAAGCAAAAGAGGTAAGTAAACTGCTGATTGTTAATTACATGCGAAGATGGGATAAGTTTTATGCTGAATGCAAGAATCTATTGGAAAGTGGGGAGCTAGGAAGAATCGAGACAATTGTTGCCTATGTTGACACTGCTCTTTATATGAATTCTAACCATATGTTAGATATGCTTATTTATTTTGGAGGAGACGTCTTTTCTTGTGTAGGGTACATAGATAGGGTTAATAATACCAGAGTCGTTCACGGGGAAAAAGATTTTGGAGGTATAGCTCTTTTAAAACACAAAAATGGTATTATCAGTTTTATCAAAGCTACTGGGGAGTCCCGCAGAAATCATTTTTTTGAACTAGATATCCAATGTACAAAAGGAAGGCTCCGAATATTAGATGACGATACTAAGTATGAAGTATATAAATTTAAGGAGAGCCCTCAGCACAAAGGATTAGATGAATTGGCTCTTGTTTACACTAAAGCTAATGATGATAAAAATGAGCGAGTAGTCGAGGCCTATCTTGATATTCTGGACTTTATAGAAAATAGAAAGGAACCTGCATTTTCAGCTTTGGAAGCACTGAAATCATTGGAATTGATTCAGTTAATTTATAAATCAGATTCCATTGATAATTCACCGGTATATTCCGAACTGTGAGAGAAAATATGAAGAATTATAAGTTAGCTATCGATGGGGGAAAGCCTGTCAGGACCAGAGAATTCAGGTCCAGACCCTATATCACGGAGGAAATGATAGATAGAGTCGGGGCCCTGCTGCGTGAAGGGAGACTAACAAGGTTTATTGGCTCCCCAGCGCCGGGCACAAATGAAATCATTGGACTCAAAAGCTTTCAAGTCGAAGATTTGGGTAATGGTTTCTCTTTCCTTGGCGGTCCCAGTGTAAGAAAACTTGAGAGTAAATGGTCGAAACTTCATAAGATAGATTATTCTATAGCGGTGAATTCGGCAACATCGGGGCTAACAGCCGCAATTATGGCTCTTGATATCGGGCCAGGAGATGAAATAATATGTTCCCCATTTTCATTTACAGCTTCTGCCACCTCTATGGTTTGTGCTAATGCAATTCCCGTATTTGCAGACATTGATTTAGATACGTTTTGCCTTTCACCAGAGGCTGTTGAAAGTTCTATAACAGAATCCACTAAAGCAATTATGCCTATCCATTGGAACGGTAATGCTGGCGATTTGGATGAAATAATTTCAATAGCGAGGAGCAAAGGGCTCAAAGTAATTGAGGATGCAGCTCAAACACCGGGTATATTATACAAGGGCAAGCATTTGGGTACTTATGGCGATGCTGGAGTTTTTTCGCTCAATGAACCCAAGAATATAATGACAGGCGAGGGTGGAATAATTGTTACCGATAGCAGCGAAGTAACTATAAAATGCAGGCTTATCAGAAATCATGGGGAAACCATAGTTGATGAAAACTCAGCAGATGATTTAGTAGTTAATGCCGTTGGATATAATTTCAGATTAATTGAATTATTGGCTGAAATAGGTGTGATACAGTTAGATCATCTTGCTTATTTGAACAAGGTAAGGCAAGAAAATTATAACTATCTAGTCGGAAAACTTGTGCAGGAATTCAGCGACTACATTAAACCTCAAAAAATTACTCATTTAGAATCTTATTCTTCGTATACGGCTGGATTTCGCTGGTTAAGTAAAGAATCAAAAATACAGAGAGACGTTGTCGCGCATGTGCTTCGTTCAGAAGGAATACCGGTGGCAAGCGGAGTTTCAAGACTTATATCTGAACACCCGTTATTTCAAAGACAGTTGGCTTATGGAAAGAATCATTGTCCATTTTCGTGCCATTTATATAAAAGGAGAGGAAAATACTCTATTCCCGAACTGCCTAATGCGAAGAGACTGCAAAATGAGGAATACTTAGGTTTTTTCCAGGTCGGATGGCCAAACACAACGGAAGATATGGATGACATTGTTGAAGGATTCAGGAAGATTATGGCAAATAAAACTCAATTATCTAAAATACCAGATTTATCAGAGACAAATATATTTATTCCAGGGAGATAAATGATAGAAAGTAAGGTTTTGGTGGTAATTCCCGCTCGCGGTGGGTCAGTACGTGTCCCCAAAAAAAATATAAAAATCCTGAATGGTAAACCGTTAATTGCCTATGCCATTGAGGCAGCTAAAAATTCAAAGACGGTTGACCGTATAATTGTTTCAACTGACGATGATGATATTAAAGATATTGCCATAAAGTTTGGGGCTGAAGTTCCATTTACCAGACCAGCAAACCTCTCAGAAGATGTACCCACAGAAGATGTTGTTATCCACGCCGTTGAGTGGCTCAATGAAAATGAGCAGTATTTTCCTGATATTGTCGTTTGCCTTGAGCCACCTGCTCCTTTTAGGAAACCCGAGCATATAGACAAATGTGTTCGGAGTATTGTCGCTGATGAAACCAGTGACTCTGCTATTACAGTAAATAATGTCAGAGGAAACCGACCTGAATGGATGCTATATATCGATAAAGATAATCTCATTAAACCGTATACGGACTATTTTAAGAAACAAGGTCAGGCGTTGTTAAGATTTCCGGCCAGCCAGGAATTTGAAAAGTTATATCAGTCTAACGGAATAGTTTTTGCGTGCCGGGTTGAAACGCTCCAAAAATATAAAAGCTTAGTCGGGAAAAAATGTGCCGCGGTTGAAATTGACTATAGCGAAGTATTTGATTTAGATTATCCTGAAGATTTTGAGATATGTGAGATGTTAATGAAAAAATGCCTTTCATAAATATTGGCTAAAAATAGAAGAATAATATGCCTAATTACCTTAAAACTATCTATTTTGTAGATGAATATGCTCTAGACAAATATCCGCAGAAACTTTGTAACTATTTGACTGAGCGTTATTTTAAAAAAGAAGGAGACTTGCCCAAAGTTTTGCTCGATATCGGGTCTGGTAAAGGTAATCATCTTGTTGGCTTTTCAAGAAATGGCGTGATTGTAAAGGGGTTGGACAAAAGGAAAGAATGCATAGAAATCTTACCAGATTTTGATATTCGCGAATGTGATCTGGAAAAAGACCCTTTCCCATTCGAAGATAACTATTTTGATTTTGTTTTCTCTAAATCTGTGTTGGAGCATGTGCATAATACGGAAAACATAGTTAAAGAAACTTACCGCGTGCTGAAGCCCGGCGGTATTACTGTACAGTTAACACCGGATTGGGCTACAGATTATAAATACTTTTGGGATGACCCTACTCATGTAAAGCCTTTTACCAGAAAGGGGCTTACGGAGACCTTCATGATGGGAGATTTTGTAGAAGTTAAATGTGAAGGATTTTATCAACTCCCTTTTTTATGGAAGCACCCACAACTTGATTTTATTAGACGTATTATAGCTTTATCGCCGAATCGTCTTAAGTGGAAAGATAAGGAAGAAAGAATTCAACGTACTATTATTCGTCACTCCAAAGAGCGCATGCTTCTTTTAAGTGCCAGAAAGCCGTATCAAAAATGAAAAATCCTATCGGAATTATGCAGGGAAGATTATCTCCTCCTGTTAACAGGAAAATTCAGGCTTTTCCCTGGAATACCTGGGAACAGGAGTTTTTTCAGGCTAAGGAAATTGGTTTAGATCTGATTGACTGGATTGCGGAAGCAGACAAATTTTATGGAAATCCGCTTTTAACTGTGCAAGGAGCCAAGACAATAAAAGCACTGATATCAAAAACTGGAGTCCGTATCGGGGCTGTATGTGCCGATTATTTCATTGATTGTCCACTTTTAAGATGCTCTGGTTCGGAACTAAAAGAACGTATGGATGTGTTAGATTTATTAATCAACCGTTTAAATCATTTTGGTATCAAATATTTAGAGATACCTTTTGTAGATAATTCTGCTATTAAGGATAAAATAGAATTGGAGCAAATAATGCAAATTATTAAACCCAGTTTGGAAAAAGCTTACCAACTGGGAGTAACTCTTGCCTTTGAAACCTCATTGCCAGCGGAAGTGTTTAGCACTTTTCTGTCGGGTCTTAATCATCCGGCGGCAAGAGCCAATTACGATATGGGCAATAGTGCCTCTCTCGGTTATAACCCTAAGGAAGAATTAGAATCTTATGGTCAACTGGTGGTAACTGTCCACGTAAAGGACCGAGTATTAAAAGGGGGGACTGTACCTCTTGGCCGGGGGAATACCGATTTTGCCACATGTTTTTTTATGCTCAGAGCAAAAAACTATGCTGGTTCCTTTATTCTTCAGGTAGCAAGAGTTGGTAATGAAATTGAATCGGCCAAAAAAAATATAGAATTTGTAAAAAACTTCTTAAATAAGTGAAGGATTATGTCAAAAAATAAAATAAAAATTCTATTTATCGGCCTTGGGGGTATAGGACAAAGACATTTGAGGAATGTTTATGCGAAATTTGGTGACGGGGCAATTATACTTGCTTACCGGGTGCGGAATTTAAGACAAACTATATCTCCAAACCTGACTATTGATGAAAATGTTGATTTTATAGAAAAGTACTCTGTTAAAGTCTTTAGAGATTTAAACCAGGCCCTAGGCCAATCACCAGATGTAGCCTTTATCTGCAACCCAACGAGTCATCATATTTCTGCTTGCCTTGCTGTAGCCAGAGCCGGTTGCGACTTTTTTGTGGAAAAACCTCTATCCCATTCTAGGGATAGCGTTGACGAGTTAATATCTATTTGCCAATCAAAAAAGCTCGTCAGTTTAGTAGGTTACCAGTTGCGTTTTCATCCATGTTATAAGTTATTTAAAAAGCTTATTTCACAAGGAATTATTGGGAACTTATTGTCGGTACATGCAGAGGTTGGGGAATATTTGCCTAGATGGCATAAATATGAAGATTATCGCCAGATGTATGCTTCCAGAAAAGATTTAGGCGGAGGGGTTGTGCTGTCACAAATACATGAAATTGATTATTTGTATGATTTATTTGGCATGCCTGGTAAAGTAACTGCCTTAGGAGGACATTTAAGTAACTTAGAAATCGATGTAGAAGATGTAGCCGATGTTTTGCTGGAAATAACCTTTAAGGGGAAAAGCTTGCCTGTATCGCTGCATATGGATTATATTCAGCAACCGCCTTCACGGAATTGTAAAGTGATTGGGGAATTGGGAAAAATCACTATGGATTTAACTAGACTAAAAGTAATTGTTGAAAAACCAGATAAAGAAAAGGAAATCCATGATTTTGGCGGTTTAGAACGCAATGAACTTTTCGTTAAGGAAACAGACCACTTTTTCGAATGTGTAGCCAACCGTCAGGAACCTATTGTAACACTTAGGGACGGATTTAATAGTTTAAGGATAGCTTTGGCGATTAAAAAATCAATAGAAACAGGAAAAATCATAAGCCTTAAATGATATAAAAGGAAAACCAGTGAAGATAAACCAGTTATTTGATCTTTCCGGCCGTGTAGCGGTAATTACCGGAGGGGCTGGCTTGCTTGGTGTAGAGCATGCCGAAGCTATTGCTCAAGCTAGAGGGCATCCAGTTCTTGCTGACATTAATGAAGAAGAAGCTATAAAAAAAGCAAGGATAATTTCTGAGCAATATCATGCAGATTCAATCGGGATTGGGACAGATATAAGAAATAAAACCGAGGTAGAGGCATTGTTGGGTGCGGTTCTGAAAAGGTTTGGGCGAATTGATATTTTGATTAATAATGCTGCTAATAACCCCAAAGTAAAAGCAAATGAAGATAGCTCCTGGAGCCGATTTGAAAATTTTCCTATTGAGCTGTGGAACCAGGACATCGCCGTTGGATTAACCGGTGCTTTCCTATGTAGTCAAGTGATTGGTAGTGAAATGGCCAATAGGGGTAGGGGAGTAATATTGAATATATCATCTGACTTAGGTATTATAGCTCCTGACCAAAGAATATATCTCAAGCCAGGACTTCCGGCGGGAAAGCAGCCCGTGAAGCCAGTTAGCTACTCGGTTGTAAAGACTGCCCTCATTGGCTTGACAAAGTACTTAGCCACCTACTGGGCGGACAAGAACATCCGGGTGAATGCCATTTGTCCTGGGGGTGTGCAGACTGACCAGCCTGATGATTTTGTAGCTAAACTGAGCAACCTGATTCCCCTAGGCCGCATGGCACAAAAGGATGAATATAAAGGGGCAATATTATTTTTAGTTTCAGATGCCTCTTCATATATGACCGGAGCTACTTTAACTATTGATGGTGGCAGAACTTGCTGGTAAGAGGGATGTAAAATGAAAAACACGGACTCAAAATTTGGATTAAACCAAGAACAGAAATGGTGTTATTTGTGCGGCAGCACGGAGTTTAAGCAAAGACCCGGCAGCGTACGTGATAATCCTGAATTGACAATTTACGAATGTACCTCTTGCGGTTTGGTTTTTCTTTCTTCTTTTGAACACATCAAAGATAATTTTTACGAAGATTCTGGAATGCACGGCAAAGAGCTGCTTGATATCCCAAAGTGGCTTAATCAATGCGAATGGGATGACACAAGACGTTTTCAATATCTCAAATCATTATTACCCAATCGTTCATTACTGGACTTCGGATGCGGGGCAGGCGGATTTCTTCTAAAAGCGTCGGAGTTAGCTGTAAAGGCGCACGGTGTTGAACTGGAACGCCGATTGAAAAATCATTTTCAAAATCAGTGCCTCACGGTCTTTCATAGCTTGTCGGAAATCCCAGAAGATGCTGGGGGGAAAGGATACGATATCATAACACTATTTAGCGTATTGGAGCATCTCGCTGATCCAAAATCAATGTTAGTTGAATTGAGTAAAATCTCGGGAGATGGTGGACAAATCATTGTGGAAACACCGAATGCTGATGATGCATTGTTAACCCTTTACAATAGTGAGGCGTTTTCTCATTTTACTTATTGGAGCTGCCATCTATTTTTGTTTACCTCTAAGACCTTAGAGATGCTTATCTCACAAACCGGCCTAAAGGTAAATTATATCAAACAACTCCAAAGGTATCCATTATCCAATCATTTATACTGGCTTTCGAAGGGTAAGCCAGGTGGCCATGAATTTTGGAGTTTTCTCAATTCTTCTGACTTGCATACTGCCTATGAAAAACAGCTAGCCGCAGTAGGAAAACGTGATACACTCGTCGCGAGTATCTCAAAATTTTGAAAGTCCCACTTGGCGAATAGAGGTTTTGATTTATGAAAACAAATAGAATAAATTTTGATTCCTACTCTCAAGTAGAATCTCTTGAGAGTTTTAAAGATGGAAAAGAATTAGATTCGTATCGAAATGAACGGCTTTCGAAGTATAGAGAATACGTAAATTTTTTTCAAAATCATTCCGAACATGTTAACGGATTGCGGGTAGTAGAAATAGGATCAGGTAGTTCGGCGCTTCTTTATGCTATGGAACAAAGGGGCTTATTGTTAGAGAGTGTAGGAATTGACGCATCCTTGTCCAGGTATAAATTTGCAGAGAAATGGAAAGAAGATTGGGGTTTTACAAAAGTAAAAAATGTTAACAATGAATTTATGAAAGTATCGTTATCCAAGAATTATTATGATTTATACCTGGTGGTCGACAACACATTCAGCTATCTTTATCCCGAAAGCAGAGAATTTCCGTTCGAATTATTGAGGCAAGCATATAATTGTCTGAAAAAAGGCGGTTTTTTAGTTATAGAAATAAGTAATTATACTTCTTTCTTGGTTACACATGATCAAAGAACTTGGGTAAGATTACCACCGTCGAATCCTTTTCGATACGCCCTTTACCATAAAAGCTATCTTCAAAGAGATAATCTGGTGAAAAGTGAGTCAATATACATATCAAGGGAGGGCCAAGAAAAGAGTAAGATCGAACTATCCTATGTGTATAATGTAGATAGTTTATCTAGGCTTCTTTCAGAAAGCAGGTTTAAAGTAAAAGGCATATATTGCAATTTCAACTCTTCTCCATTCATCCAAGAAGATTCACCCTGCCTTATTGTAATTGCAAGGAAATTATCATAAATGAATTTGATCTTACCTTACTTGTTGAGTCCTGTAAGGTCATACCGGGCAAAGGGATAGTGCAACAATTAGCTAAAGGAAGAAAAAACTGCATCACTAGTTTTCGTAATAAAAGGAAGGATTTTCATTATTCTGTTATTGTTAATAACAACAGATATGACAGGGAAACGATACCTGAACTAAATAGATTTTTTGAATTGGTCAAAAAAAGGCGGAAAATTCCCCTAAGAATAATGAAAGACTGGTTACGGATCCAAACTTCGTTACAACATGTAATTGCCCGGTATGGAGATCCGAGTGATAATCAATTGTTTGTTAAATGCGGATTTGTTATATGCATGTGGTAAATGAAAAGATGAAGATTAAGTTGATTGTTCTCGATATTGACGGTGTATTAACCGATGGCAAAGTTGCTATCGATGCTAATAATAATGAATATAAGACTTTAAATTATCGTGATATGGATGGAATGACTCTGCTTAAGCAAAAGGGAGTGAATATTGCTTTATTAACAGGGGAGGATACAGCGTTTGCAGATATTATAGCAAATCGTCTGGGAGTAACAAACATCATAAAAGGAGCTAAAGACAAAGAAAAAGCACTAAAGCAATTATCGGAATATACTCAGGTGTCTTTGAGAAATATATGTTATATTGGTGACACCGATAGAGATACCAATGCTTTGAAACTTTGTGGCTTGAGCATTGTACCACAAGATGCTACTAAAAAAGCAAAAGAATCTGCTTTAGTTATTTTAAAATCAAAAGGCGGTGATGGTGTGGTTCATGAAGTAATAGAATATTTAATTGGAAATGATTATCTTGAATGGAGATAATAGAACATGAATTTTACGTCAAAAGATTATCTGCCACATTCAGAAAAAAGAATTAATCATCTTCGAAAAATCATTGATGGGAGACCAGTCGCAATTCTTGCAGCAGGTCCCTCTATTAAGGAACTTGAAAGGAGAATTAGTGAGCTGCGCCATGCTGATATTTGCTATGTCGGTTTGAATAGCTTTACTGTGCAAGAAACGCCGATTTTAGAGCAAATTGGTAAACACCTGTCTGTAGTTATGTGTAGCAGCCGTGAAGGTATACCAAGAGCCATAAAAGACATCATTGATTTCTTAAATAGAGATGATGATAACATGTTCGTGTCTTCATTCTGGCGCGATACATTTGAACTGATGGAAAGTGATTTTGATCTGAATCAATTCCTCAGTAAATACGACAGAAAGCTCATCTTTTTTGATCTGAGCTGGGAGAGAACAGTTCCAAACAGTAATCACCCTTTACATTTTATTGTCAGCAATTCTTTGTTGGGGTTGGTTCAACTGGCAATAATCGGTAAAGCATCGGGAATAGTACTCTTCGGCGCAGATGGTGGATGTGAAAAAAATGTTAAGGAATGGTATTATCGTCAGGAGGATCCTGGTCATAGAGGAAGTGCTACGGGTGAATATATAGTTGGCCCACGAGAAGACCTCATTAATGATGCCAATAAGTACTTTAACCCCATCGCTCCGATTGCGATAAGAAATATCTATGAAACTTACAATCTTGCCCCTATTGATATTTTGAACTGTTCTGAAAACAGCTTTTACACTCCCTTTCCCAAAGTGTCATACGATGATACTTTCGAGTATCTCCTCAAGGGTAAGAAATTCAACAGAAAATCGGATTTGCGTGTCCCAAGAGTTTCTATCATTTCACCAGCGGTGAATACAGAAGGCTTTTTAAAAGAAGCAGTTGAAAGCATATCTAACCAGTCGTACTCCAATTACGAGCATATTATAGTCAATAGTGAGACGAATGAAGAAATTCATAAAATCATACAAGAATTTCCACATGTCAGATGGATCTTAGAAAAGAATATGGAGTATCTACAGGCGTTCAAAAAAGGTATTTTAATGGCAAGGGGGGAATATATATTTCACTATCGTATTGCCGATGGATATTTAAACCATGATTGGTTCAATACGTGTGTAGAAGTTTTGGAAAATAACCCTGATATTTCTTTAGTATGGGGGCTACCCCAATATCTGTCAAAGAATGGTGCACTTGGACGAATAGCTGATGCTCATTTTCTTGATAACCCTCCGCCACAAGCAAAAGAATTTATTTATTATTGGCTCAAGAAAAAAATTCTGTTTCCTGAAGAAAACTTTTGTGTGAGAAAAAGGGTTTTAGAAGAATGTTTTCCATTCCATGATTCGAAAGTAAGCACTGAGCGTGGAGCCTGGCTTGCTTTCAATTATAGATTTAATACCTCGGGGTATCTGCCTTATTTCGTTTCTATCGTAGCGAACTATTGTAGGATACAGAGTGATGTTGAGGGGCAAAGGCAAAGTGGAGATCCGAGTATGCAAAAGTGGATGAAGGCGTATTACGAGGATATTGAACAATATAAGAGAAAGCTAATCAGGCGAAAAACAGCTCATCACTACAGGAATGGGTCCGGTGAGTTACTTCCAGATGGCTTCAGTCGTAGTATTTTCTTATTTTTTGATATATACAGATATATTAAAGCTAAACTACCATTTTTTGAAAAGGTTTTAAATTATTGGAGGATATACCGGTGGGATATTTTTAGGGTCGGAACTGTTAAAGTCTGGCATCGCTTGATAAAAATGTTGACATAACCGAATCGCTGGTAAGAAGAATAATGCAAGATAAACCTAAAATTTCAATCATTAGTCCCTCCAAAAACACTGGGAGATTTGCCAAAGAGACCATTGAATCTATACTGGCACAATCCTACCATCACTGGGAACATATTATCGTTAATGGGGTATCCACGGACGAAACACTGGATGTGATTCGACAATATCCCCATATACGATGGATATCGGAAGAAGATAGTGGACTTGATGAAGCTTTTAGAAAAGGTCTGGCAATGGCCAAAGGTAAATATGTCATGTTCTGCGGCATATCGGATGGCTATTTAGACAGGAATTGGTTCAAGAAATGTGTGGACATTCTGGATAATCATTCAGAAATCGCTTTAGTATGGGGCTTTCCTCAATACATGTCAGAGGACGGGGCATTGGGTCGCATTGCATATGGTTACTTTTTTGATGACCCTCCCCCCCAGGGTAAGGATTTTATTTACTATTGGTTGAAGACATATTTCCACCTTACGGAAGGGAACTTTTGCGTGAGAAAAAATGTTATGGATGATTGTTTCCCATTAGTCGACCCCAAAAGAGCCGGTGAAGAGTGTGAATTTCTTTCTTTCAATTACAAATTTAACACGTTAGGCTATTTGCCATATTTTATCCCTGTAGTAGCCAACTATGGGAGAATTCATCGGGATGCCGGAGGTCAGAGGCAACTGGCAAGTGGACAGATGCAAATGTGGGTTGAGCGATATCATAATGATATTGAAAAATATAAGAAACAACTTATAAAAGGGAATATCGTTCATCAGTATAGAGATGGATTTGGTAACGTGCTACCAGATGGGTTTGATCGAAGAAGATATCTGAATCAAATCAGAGTGCAGAAATTTAAGAATATTATAATTCGTTTAATGCCACCTCTTGCTTCATCGATTATAGCAAAACTATTGCAAGATGTAGAGTAAAACAAAACACAAAGAAAATTATTAGAACCCATATTTAACACTATACTAAACTGTTAAATAGAGGATAAATATGTTTTTCCCAGAAAGGATTAAAAGTATTCGAATTACTGACCGCGTGCTGGAAATAGGTCCTGGAGGTGGTCCACATCCGAGATCTGATATATTATTGGAAAGAAAATTTGACAAATTAGAGGAAGCTGAAGCACAGAGAGGATATACTTCAGAGCTCCAAACTAACAAAAAAATAGTATATTATGATGGAGGGATTTTTCCGTTTCAAGACAAAGAATTTGATTATGTAATTTGTTCTCATGTACTTGAACATATTTCTGATGTAGAGAGTTTCCTTAAAGAAATGTTTAGAGTTGCAAAAAAAGGTTACACAGAATATCCATTAATATATTATGACTATATTTATAATTTCCCAGAACATTTAACATTTTTAAAATTTAATCAAGGAGTATTATTCTATCTGCCTAAATCTATGACGCTACTATCAGAATTCTCAGAGATAAATAGGTTTTTTTATGAATCGCTAAAAGCTGGACATACTTGTCTTATCGACAGTTTAAAGCAAGAGCTATTTGAGGGATTTGAATGGAATGCACCATTTAAAATTGAAAAGGCAAAAAACATAAGTGATCTTTGTTGGAAAGATATTAAAATAAACACCCCTGTTAGCAGGCGACCCTCTCTTATATGGAAGGTTAAGACAACATTGAAACGGATATTAGCATGACCACTGTAGGCACACAAAATAAATACAACCGTGAAGTGTGGTTGGAAAAAACATTAAAACAGATTCCTGCTGGGTCTCGCATTCTTGATGCTGGCGCAGGAGAGCAGCAGTGCAGACGCTTTTGTGCCCACTTGAATTATGTAGCCCAGGATTTTGCCCGATACGACGGTAAGGGCGATGGCGCGGGGCTACAGATGGAAAGTTGGGACCAATCTAACCTCGACATCATTTCGGACATCACAGCAATTCCAGAACCAGCTACCTCTTTTGATGCCATCATGTGCGTGGAGGTTTTTGAGCATCTAACAGAGCCCATCAAAGCAATTCAAGAATTCGCTCGCTTACTCAAGCCAGATGGACACTTAATTCTAACGGCACCTTTTTGCAGTCTGACGCATTTTTCACCATATCATTTTTACACAGGCTTCAATCGCTATTTCTATGAGACGCATCTCCCGGCAAACGGTTTTGAAATTCTTGCCCTGCAAGAAAATGGAAATTTCTTTGAATATCTGGCGCAGGAAGTGCGGCGTATCCCTTCAATGGCAAAGCGTTACACAAAGGGGCATCCCAGCTTCCTTGAGTTCTTAGCGATGAGACTGTGCTTGTTTATGTTAGAACACTTTTCCAAGAAAGATAGCGGGTCTGCAGAGGTGCTGCACTTCGGTTGCCATGTCCATGCTGTAAAGAAGGGGTAAGCATGAGAATCTTCTACGCCTCTGATACCACACCAAACTCGGCATTCCAATCCAACATTTGGCGAAATAATCTATATTTGCCTCTGGTAGATTTAGGACATGATGTGATTGAATTCAAGTATGACCTCAGAGAAACGTTCAGGAACCTCAATCCAGCCGATCCCCGGCAGAAAGCGTTCATTGAGGAAAACCGGCCAAAGCTGGAACGGGCTCTGCTGAAGCAGATACAAGAGGCGCATCGCCAGAAGCCTATTGACCAATTCTTCAGCTACTTCTACTCGGCTTGTGCACGGCCTGAAGCGATCCAGGCCATCCGAGACATGGGTATCTCCACCATGAACTGGTACTGCAATGCGTCCTATCAGTTCCATCTGGTGGAACAGATTGCGCCAGTGTACGATTATTGTCTGGTGCCAGAAAAATTCCGAATTGAAGACTACCGCCGCGTGGGAGCAAATCCCATTTATTGCCAAGAGGCGGCTAATCCCAATATCTATAAACCATACGACGTGCCGGTTGAATACGACGTTACCTTTGTGGGGACTAAGTACGGCGATCGCCCAGATTATATCGGTTATCTGCACGACCAGGGGATCGACGTGCGGGTATGGGGTTCGAACTGGCGGCCTGATCTTCAATACCTGCGGCGAGATCGTCCCTATTCACTTCGGGCGGCTGCACACATCGCACACCGTTTAATGACAATAGATGGTTGGCAAGCGCTCACACGCAGGTTGTGGCGTCAGGAAGTTGAAATCCCTCTCGAGATTGCGGGACCGCCACTTTCAGATGAAGAACTCATCAAGATGTACAGCCGCAGCAAAATCAGCCTTGGCTTTTCCAGAGTAGGGGAAAAGCATGAAACAGAGATACCAATTCAGCAGATCCGCCTCCGGGATTTTGAAGCTCCTATGAGTGGTGCTTTTTACATGGTTGAGTATATGGAAGAACTGGAAGAATTCTTTAACATTGACAAGGAGATAGTATGCTACTATGACAAAGCCGATTTAGCTGACAAGATCAAATATTATCTGTCACATGACAGCGAGCGCGAAGAAATCCGCCAGGCTGGATATCAGCGGGCAAAAAATGACCATTCCTGGCAAAAACGATTCACTGATGTCTTCAAACAGGTTGGGTTAGTCTGAATTAGGGTATTGAAATAAAAGGAGGCCTTGGTGCCAAAAGTTAGTGTAATTATTCCAACGTATCAGTATGCACAGTTTGTCGGACAAGCGATCGAAAGTGTGCTGGCGCAAACCTACAAGGATTTCGAAGTCATTGTAGTCGATGACGGCTCCACTGACAACACGTCAGAAGTCCTCGCTGGATTCCGCAATCAGATCTCTGTCATCCATCATCAGGAGAATAGAGGCTTGTCAGCGGCGCGCAATACGGGCATTCGGGCCTCCAAGGGACAGTATGTAGCCTTTTTGGATGCTGATGATGCGTGGTTACCTGATAAATTAAGGTTACAAGTAAAACTGCTTGATCAGAGTCCCGATGTTGGTTTAGTATTTTCAGATATGACTTACTTTGGTGAGAGATATGGGAGCAAGAAAAGAGCGTTCCAGGAAGTCTCGCCATCTTCAGGAAAGGTATTTAAGGATTTATTTGTAAAACACTTTATTCCAATGCCTACAGTTATAGTTCGGAAGAGATGCTTTGAAAAAGTGGGGTTGTTCGACGAGTCATTGACACCATGCGCAGATCATGACATGTGGCTACGGATAGCAAAATTCTTTAAAGTGGATTATGTAGATGCTCCATTAGCAAAATACAGATTACATCAGAGAAATATGAGTAAAAAAAGAGAGAAAATGTTGACAGAGCTGATCAGGCTTAAAGAGAAGACCTTGAAGTCGAATCCGTATCTTTTAAGTGAAGTTGGTTCAAGGATATTGAACCGATGTTATTATCAACTTTACAAAGACTTAGGTAAGTTTTGTCTAAGTATCGGAAAACGAAAGAAAGCTAAAAAGCATTTTTTGCACTATATCAGGCTTTATCGTTACAACTTATCTACTTACTTTTTTTTATTACTGACTTTTCTCCCATCGCCGATAGTATTTTGGTTGAAGGAATGGAAAGATAAAATTAGATTGGAGTGAACCCCTAAGATTGGGCAAAATGGGGGTAGTGTCAAGGTGAGGGTCTGTTGCCAACGACGAGAATAACATTTTATCTGGATTGTAATCTACTTTATCTATCCTATTTCATTTACGGTTTCAAGGAATTACATGATTTAGGAAAAATCAAATTTAATATAAGCAGAGAACCTGTTCCTGGATTAAATAAAAATGCTATTCAATATCCAGTGATTTTACAGTACTGTGGCTTTTTCCGAGTTGATATGGACGAAAAAATAAGATTTTTATCCTGCATTGATACATCGGATGGAAATGGTTTATTTGATCATCATATTCTTGACATATGTGAGTTCTATTTCAAATGTAATTATAATCAGGAAAGCATTAAAAAGATAGGTAATATTGAACATCAAAAAAGAATTTTTAAAGGTGGTGCTTATCACCCTTTAAGATTATATAATCCTATGTACAGTATTCTAGCAATTCCTGTTGCGTTTTATGATATACTTAAATTGCGTTACAAGAAAACTGATTTTGTAAGAAGAACAAAAAACCATTTTTTAGTTTGCCTGGAAAGACAAAACTTGAGTTATTTTTATAAACTGCGTTCCGTTACCGAGTATAAATATGACGTTTTTTTTAATTGCGGTGGGTATGGGGAAAAGGCTAAAATGAGGGACAAAGTAATAACATTGTTAAAAAGCAACAGAAGAATAAATTTTTACGGAGGATTCATAAAAGATCCTTATTTGAGGAATTTGTATCCTGAAAATATTAATAAAAACTTCGGTTATACAGAATATTTAAAAAACTTGGCGTCATCAAGAATAACTATTAAGACTTCAGGGTATTGGGATTGTCTTGCCTGGAAATTATCTGAACAACTGGCGCTAGGAAAACTCATAATAAGCGAGAAATTAGTAAATCAACTTCCAGTGGATTTAGAAGATAAAAAAAACATTGTTTTTATGAAAACAGATCTCTCTGATTTGGAAGATCTGGTAACCTACTATTTGGAACATGAGAGAGAAAAACGCAAAATTGAAAAAAATGCAAGGATATATTTTGATGAATATATGCATCCTCGAAAGATAGTAGAGCATTATTTAAAAGTTATACAAACATACACTTAAGCAAGCCAAGTGCAAAATTTTCTAGGGCCTAATCTTTTTCCCTTCTCAATTCCCTTAATCTTCCCTTTAAATCTCCCTTCTTTTTCTCCTCTGACATACCTTCGCTTCTTATGACTTTTGACAGCTTACCTCTTTTTGTCTTCATTCTATCGTTTTTGTCTTTGAAGGTAAGTTGCCTTAACTTCTCCTTGACTACTTCTCTCTATTTCATTGTACCAAGGCATAATCAAAGAAGAAAGATGCTTGACACTTGATGAACTATAGACTACTATGATAGCATTGGGCTAGGTGGGATCGTTATTTAGGGACAGGTTTTAAAGAGGACAAATAAGTGAGATGATTACTAATGAATCGATGCTGTTTTCTTTGTAGGATAGAGAAAAATAACCGAAAAATCTATTTCCCACCCGGAATGAAGTCGTGATGAAGATATGTCAATTTGTGGGAGGGCATCTTCCCCCAGGTGGACTTGAATATGCCATTCACTACTTGTCTAATGCGCTGGTGGAATTGGGTCATGAGGTATGGGTGCTGGCTCGATTGGCAAAGAATAAGGTGAGCATTCTAGATGAGGAAAAAACTAATTATAGAGTCTTTCGCTATTGGCTGCCAAGATCAAAGGGTCTTTTTCATGGGTTACTGATCAAAATGATGCTGCGTGACCAAATTAAAAGAAAGAAATTTGACATAATTCACGCCCATGAGATATATCCTGCTGGATATTGGGCTCTTAGGTCTTTAGCCCCTTTTAAGAACATTATTGTTATCACCGCTCACGGTGATGATATTCAGATAGCACCAGAGTATAACTATGGAAAAAGACTAAATAGGCAGACAGACAGAAAAAGTAGGTGGGCATTGAAAGAAGGACGATATTTTACTGCGGTGAGCAGTTTTCTTAAGGATGAAATGGTAGCTTTAGGAGCAGCAGAGGGTTCCATAAGGATTATTCCTCACGGAGTAGACTTAGAGTTATTTAGGGGCCAGAATGCCTTTGAGGGTGTGAGACCTTATCTTTTTTCGATGGGCAGACTGATTTTCGTAAAAGGCTATGATATTTTGATTGGAGCTTTTGCCAGAATTGTCGAGGAAAATCCCAACTTAGACCTAATCATTGCCGGTAGGGGGAATGAAGGAAGAAATTTGACAGATCTGGTTATCAAAAGTGGGCTTGAGGACAGGGTTAAGTTTGTGGGATTTGTCAAAGGAGGTGAGAAAATATCGCTTGTTAAAGGTTGCAAGTTTTTTATTTGTCCTTCTCGTAGAGAAGCCCTAGGTGTGGTTAACATCGAAGCTCTGGCAGCAGGAAAGCCAGTAGTAGCTTTTAACGTCGATGGTATTCCTGACTTAATCAAGGATGGAAAAAATGGGCTATTGGCGGAGCCGGAGGATATTGAGGATCTGGCAAGTAATATGCAAATGCTATTGGAAGATGATCAGATGCGGGAAAGAATGGGCAGAGAGGCACTTAAGATGGTGAAAAGGTACGACTGGCGAGAAATTGCCAGGCAATATGAAAGTCTCTATAAGGAGATGATCTCGAGGCCATGAAAATAGGGATTCTCATTGGTTCACTGCCTCCAGAGACTATCGGGGGAGCAGAAATCCAGGCTGAAAAACTGGCACGATGCTTGGCCAAAAAACACTGCATCCTTTTCCTCATCAAGTCAAACGACAATTCACCTCGGGAGGAGCAAAGATACGGGTATTTTGTAAAGAGGAGAAGGTTTATTGGCTTTCCTGGTTTGTGCATAGGATTTGACGTTTTCTCGGCTTTAACAGATGTATATAAGAATAGATCGAACCTCGACCTCTTGTTGTGCTACAATATGAGTAATGGCTTGATTGGAGCCCTGGCAAGATGCCTGTTTCATATTCCTACCGTGCTTTTTATTCAGGGAGACGAAGAATATGTCCCAGGAGGTCCCTGGAGAAACAAGATCTACGGTCTGGTTGCCTTTAGATTTTCGGATTCCATTTGGGTACAGACGGAAAGAATAAAGAGGGATCTTCTTGAGGAATTCCATCGCAGAAGAGCCTTTAGTCTGAGAAGAAATGCTATGCCAAAGGTTCAAGTGGTGCCCAACGGGGTAGAAATCCGGGGTAGGATGGATTCTCAGGGCGAGAAACTCGTATATGTGGGAAGACTCACCAGGAAAAAGGGAGTTGAGTATCTCATTTCGGCAATGAAGTTGGTAAGAGATGTGGATTTGTTGATCGTGGGTGATGGTCAGGATAGAGAAAGGCTGGAGAAAATGGCAGTGGGTCTACCGGTTGAGTTTGTAGGTAGGGTCCCTCCAGAGCGAGTTTACGAGTATCTTAGGCAGGCAAAGATTCTCATTTTGCCCTCATTGTATGAGGGGCTGCCCAATGTCATTCTGGAGGCAATGTCCATGGGAGTGCCGGTGATTGCTACCAGAGTAGGAGGCATTCCAGATCTGGTTAAGGATGGAAGGACTGGTATTTTGGTTGAGCCTGGTAGGGTTGATGAGCTGGCTACCAGCATTAAGAAATTAGTTGAAGATGATGATCTTCGAAGAAGAATGAGCAAAAACTGCCTTGAGGAGGTCAAAAAATACTCCTGGGAAAATGTTGTAGGCAGATTTGAAGATCTCTTGAAGGAAATAGTGAGTGAGGATTATTCTGATGAGGATTCTGGTTTTAGTAAACTATCGTTATAGGCCCGGGAAGGATTACTCGGCATCGGTCCCCTGGCTCTTTAAATATTGGCCGGGTTCTGGCGTCAAAATAGATGTGGTTGATTTTACCAGGATCCCCCTAATTCATTTTATAGAAAAAAGATTGCTTCGTTTCTATATTATTCAGACCTTGAGAGTTCTGCCTTGGGTTAACCGGTATGACCTAATATATTCCGATGGGGCTCAGAGCGCGGTCTTACTGGCTTTTTTGAGATCGATATTTAAAAGGAAGCATCCTCCCCACGTTGTCCTTGATATTGGATGTTTTAATGGGGGGAGA
>JAHLWT010000239.1 GCA_019057775.1 Promethearchaeota archaeon | reverse complement strand
TGCAACAGGATATTTTCACTGGCCGGATACAAAGTAGACACTAATGTTAACGCAACGAATGGATTTCGTCAGGCCTTAATGAATAATTACGATGCCATAATACTGGACCTTAAATTAGGTGAAACAGACGGTATGCAAATATTAAATGGTATCCGGGAAAAAAAACCAAATGTTCCGGTAGTGATCATTACAGGGTACCCATCTGAAGAAAGTAAGCGAATGTCAATGACATTAGGGATTTCAGATTACATTATAAAACCATTTGAACCTGCGGAAATTTTAGAATCCATCCAAAAGGTTACTGACATAAATACTGAAACTCAAAGACAAGAAACAGGTATTCAAAAAGATGAAGTCACTGAGACTCATTATCATTTTTATTTGTTTTCGTGGTTTCATAGAGGGCCAAAAGGTTTAATCCGAGTTGGAGGACATTTGCCAAATTTATTAAATAACACTATAGAATCTATCACACTTCCTGATATTGGAAGTATAATTTATAGGGGGCTACCTCTTGCTGAAGTAATTTTAAGCAATAAAACCAAAGAAATTATTCCATCTCCCATTTGCGGAAAAATAACTAAAATAAACACCAATTTAAAAAAATATCCATATAGACTTGAAAAAAACATAAATAGAAAAAATTGGATGGCCATAGTAGAACCAGAAAATTTAGAAGAAGATTTAAAAAATAGCGAAACACGAAAAGTTTTAATGCTAACTGAAAACATTAGCGAAGAAAATTATTATTTCAATCAGTTTATACACAAAGGATATATTACTAAAATCATAAGTTCGATAGATGAAGTAATAAAAATTTTAGCTGAAAAAGAAATTAAGGTTGTTGTGATAGATGCCATTAAATTATTGAATTATGGTCCTGAATATGCTAAAAGAATAAATCAAAAATTTCCTGATACGAAAATTATTGTATTCAATGGACCAAATTTAGAAATTGAAAACCTGTATCGTGAAAATAAAATATTCTATTATGGTGTAAGTCCAATTTCAAATAATGAAATGGATGACCTGCTTTATTGCGCGTTTTATGATAAAAAAAGATATGAAGTTTTAAAACCCACCTATGAATCCGGTTTCTTACCGAATACCATTAGCAAAATTCATATAACCAACAGATATGGTAAAAAGATTTCACTTTATGCTTTCAATGATATACTTCAAAATAATAGTGGCATAGGAAACATCCTCATTAAAGAATTACTTGATCTGGCATATCCACTTGAAGTAAACCATACCAGATTTTTTAAATCAATTGATGAAACTGCTGAAATACAAAATATTACAAGCGAAAAAGAAAAGTGTGATCGTATTATCATGCTTCATACAAAAAACATCAATAAAATTCCTGGAAGTCTGATTAAAGACATACAGGAATATGAAAATTATGATGGATGTGATAAAAAAATAATTACTCTATCTATTCAACCTGGAACAAACGAAAATGAGGAAATATCTTTTAATGATGTGACAACCATTTCATTAGTGGAAATAATACTAAATGAAATGATTTCAAAATAGTAGTTCAATGATTACCAAAAAGATATTAAGAGAATTGGAGACCAGGGAATTAAATGAGGAGTATGATTTTTTTTACGAAATTGTATCATCCAGCGAAGGGAACCGAATTCTTTCATGTATACAATGCGGTACATGCAGCGCATCCTGCCCTGTTCATGAGGTAATGGATTATGCACCCATGTCATATTTTTTCTAGGATACCGAGAGGGTATCAAAAACAAAATTCTGTTAAGCATTACTACCTGGATATGTGTTTCATGCTATAAATGTACAGTCAACTGTCTTGCTCAAACCAAAATAACTGAAATTATGTACAAGCGTAAAAGAATGAGTATTAAAAACAATATCATATCAAAAAAATCAGACACAATATGAATAAAAAATTTTCCGACGCATAATATTACAGGGAAGTAGTGAAATTCCGGATGAAGGATTATAACGGTTCAATGGAGGATTTATTAAAATCATTTGAAAATAGTAAGATAACAATTCATCATAGCAAAGAAATGGTGAAAGTGGTGAAATGAACAGATTATTACATCAATTGAAAAGATTCTTTAAAACTAATATAATGAAAAGATTGTATTTGATCATATTAATTAAACTTGTCATTTTTTCTGGTTGTAATCCAGATAGACTTTTGGATGAAAATCCCCAGGGAAATAGTCCAAATTTTGAAGAATTAGAAGGGACCTTGAGAATATCCGGGACCTACGCCCTTGATCCTTTAGTTACTCAATGGGTAGAAGAATTTAAAAGAAAACATCCTGAAATACTATTTGAGATTAAGAAAACTGGTACAGGAAAAGGGATGGAAGATCTTTTATCAGGGGAAATTGAGCTAGCTATGGTTTCACGAGAGCTTACAATTGAAGACGAGGAAAAAGGAATTTGGAAGATAGGAGTTGCCAAGGACGGTGTAGTTGCAATCATTAATGAAGAAAATCCTTATCTAAATGATATTTTGTCAAGAGGAATAACCTTTGGAGAATTTGTCGACATTTTTACTAACGAGAAGACTCAAAATTGGGGTAAAGTCTTGAAAATAGAGAACAATGATCCTATAATAGTTTTTACACGATCAGACAATTCAGGAGCTGCTGAATTATGGGCTAAATTCCTGAGGATAGAGAAAAGGGATCTCAAGGGAATAGAAGTTGAAGGTGATGAAAGTATGATTCATTCAATTTTGAATGAGCCTTTGGGATTAGGTTTCTGTAATTCTATTTTTGCATATGACAAAACAACTAGAAAGGAAATTTCTGGGATTAAGGTTGTCCCGATCGACCATAATTATAACGGAATTATTGAGAAAAATGAAAAGTTTTATGATAGTCTGGACCTTATCCAAAGAGCTATGTGGTTAGGAAAATATCCTTGTCATTTATTTCGAACCTTATATTTTGTATCAAAAGAAAAACCACAGAATGAACTTGTAATTGAATTCTTAAAATGGGTATTAACCGATGGTCAAGAACAGGTTGGAATTGAAGGATATGTTAAATTAAAAAATAGTGAAATCAAAATGAACTTGAAAATGTTGAATAATAATGATAATCCGGAGATTCTAAACCGCACTATTCCATGTTCTGACTAAAATTTATGGGAAGTGCTAAATTTTTGCTATCGCTTCTCATTTTGAATACTTTTACACAAAAAATAGTTTATGTTAATAAAAGTAGCTTTAGTACTTTCTGTTGTTCTGCAATTCAGCGCTGCCATAATAGCCATGACATTAATAAAGCGTACCAGAACAAATATAGCCTGGTGGTTAATTTCAGGAGGCTTTTTACTAATGGCAATCAGGCGTGTATTTGAAATACTTCAGGTGTACGATTCAGATAGTGAGCTTATTACGGGTTTGTTAAGTAGTTGGACAGGGGTGTTGATTTCAATCATAATGCTATTGAGTCTAATTTTCATAAAGCGTATTTTCAATATACAAAAGCAAATTGATGATTTAAGAAAACAAAATGAAACGAGGGTTTTGTCGGCTATTCTTAAAACAGAAGAAAACGAACGTCAACATTTTGCCAAAGAACTTCATGATGGACTTGGCCCGCTTCTATCATCGGTTAAAATGGCTATTTCGGCAAGCGGAAATGACAACAAAAAAGTATTGCATAATGCAGAAAAACTTATTGACGAATCAATTACAACCTTAAAGGATATATCAAATAAATTAAGCCCTCATGTTTTACTCAATTTTGGGCTTTTCAAAGCAGTTAAGTCATTCATTAATAAATTGCAAAAAATAGGAGATCCAACAATCAACCTGAACAGCAATATTGAAAATAAACGATTTTCTTATAACATTGAAGTTGTTCTGTATAGAATTATTTGTGAGTTAATATCCAACACCTTAATACATGCGAATGCCCGTAATGTTTATGTCGATTTATTGGCAAACGAAAAATCCATTTCACTTAAATATATCGATGATGGAATTGGTTTCGATGTTAAACAGGTAGAAAATGATTTAATCGGAATGGGGTATTCTAATATAAAATCAAGAATAAAATCTTTAAATGGTACGTATAACATTTTTTCAAAACCTGATGAAGGAGTTCATGTTAACGTCCAAATAAATTTAGATTAAAATGGAGAAATTATCAGTTATCCTGGTCGACGACCACCAGTTATTCAGGGAAGGATTGAACCTTCTTCTCAGTAATTTCTCTTTTATTGGTGAAATACGTGAAGCTGCCGATGGTGAAGAATTTCTTTCTTTGTTAAAAGGTGGAAAAGCTGATATTGTTTTTATGGATGTAGATATGCCAAAACTAAACGGCATAGAAGCAACCCGAAGGGCAATTGAGTATGATTCTGATTTAAACGTTATTGCACTTTCTATGTATAGCGATGAAGACTATTATACAAAAATGATAGATGCCGGGGCAAAGGGATTTATTTTAAAAAATTCAGGTATACAGGAGGTAGAATCAGCAATTAAACACATTATTGAAGGGAAAAACTACTTTTCGCAGGAAATACTGTCAGGACTATTGAAAAGTATAAACAGAAAGAAACAACCATCTAAATCAACTGAGTTATCAGAAAGAGAAGAAGAAGTTCTTTATCAAATCTGCAAGGGTTTCTCCAACCGGGAAATAGCGGACACATTACATATTAGTAAACGCACTGTTGATAAGCACCGTGAAAACCTTCTGCTTAAAACCGAATCAAAAAATACAGCCGGACTGGTAATGTTTGCCATTAAAAATGGAATTGTAGAAGTTTAATATTTATACGTCTTTAATCGCACCCATCCGTTTTAAAACGTAATTTTATTTTACGTTTTAAGACTGTTCCAAAGCGCAAATCCACGCCATACATTTGTTTCATAATTTTTTATTTCCATGAGATTATGAAACCTAAGTATTACAATCTCCTAATTATCGTATTTATATCTAAAGTATTCTCATCAGAAGTAAATGCCCAATTTACTATAGATGCTCAATACCGTAACAGGTTTGAAGTCAGGGATGGCTATCGACAAATTGTACAGGATAATTCAACTCCGGCAGTTTTCATTTCACAGAGAACAAGAATCTCGCTACACTATCAGACTGATTATTTGAAGATCAGATTTACCCCACAAGATGTAAGGATATGGGGCGATGAGCAGCTTGCATCTTCAACGGGAGTATTTGGTGATCAGGCTGCATTGGATTTATTTGAAGGTTATATCGAATTAAAAGCCGGAAACACTGGTTGGTTTTCTGTTGGTCGGCAACAATTAGTGTACGATAACCAGAGATTACTGGGAAAAAGAAACTGGAACCAATTCGGTATTTCTTATGATGCTGTATTAGTAAAGCTTCAACTAAATGATTGGAATTTACATATAGCCGGTTCATGGAATACACTTCTCGAAACGCTTATTGATAACACGTATCCTTCTGGCAGAATCAAATCATTGAATTTTATCTGGTTAAACAGAAATTTTAATAACAATCTGAATTTTTCTCTTATGCATATAGCTTCCGGAGTTACCGAAACAGATACAACGAATACAATCCATTTCAGACAAACCTCGGGTATTTATTCAGAATACAAAAACAACAATTTAAGTGTTTCGGGAAATGTGTATTATCAGTATGGAAAAAACAAAACCGGAATAAATGTAAGTGCATATTTGATTTATGCCGATGTAAGTTACAAAATATCAAACCTTACACCTGGAATTGGTGTAGACTATCTTTCGGGCAATAACAAAATTGGGACTGATCTAAAAACCGATAATTTATTTGATGTGCTTTATGGAAGCAGGCACCAATATTTTGGTTATATGGATTATTTCAGAAATTTTCTATCACACACCAATCAGGGTGGTTTGGCTGATTATTTCTTCTATCTCGATTATAAATTTTCAAAATCGTTAATGGTCCGCAACATTGGGCATTACTTCAGATTGGCACAAATAAACCCAACTACACCGAATGATAAGAATTTAGGTTTTGAAAACGATCTGGTGTTAAAGTATAAATTTAAGGATTGGGGAGCTTTAGAAAGCGGATACGCTTTTATTGTACCTGCCAAATCGTTAAAAACGATGCAGGGAGTACCTAATGAAAAGTTGCAACAATTCTTTTTTCTACAATTGACTATCACTCCAATATTATTTAAACAATAAGCTAACAATTAAATGTAAAATCTAAAAAATATCAATATGAAACATTCAAGATTCATTTATGTCCTGATAGCAGCAATATTTTTATCGTCTTGTGTATCCACAAAAAAAAAGGAGCAGACAATCAGTCTTTCCGGTGCTTTTGCCTTGTATCCTCTTGTGGTGCGATGGGCGGAAGAATATAAAAAAGAAAATCCCAATGTCAGGTTTAATATATCTGCTGGTGGTGCCGGTAAAGGAATGGCCGATGCCCTTTCAGGAACAGTGGATTTAGGTATGTTCTCACGTGAAAATGCAAGGGAAGAAATACACAAGTGTGTCAGGTGGGTAGGATAAACTATTGATGCCGTTTTACCTCTT
>JAHLWT010000238.1 GCA_019057775.1 Promethearchaeota archaeon | reverse complement strand
CAAAAAAAGCAGGTGTTAAATTCATGATTGCCGAAAATCACCGTTTTCTTCCTGCCCACCAGTTTATGAAGGATACTATAGACCGCGGTTATATTGGAGAGGTTTTTCTTGGTCGAACCTATGAAGGAGCATATGTTAGTCCTGATCAATTTCTTAATCCTAATTCCTGGAATTTTACTTATGATAAGGGAGGTGGTGGAGTTGTCGCTGATCAGGGTGTTCATAAATTTACTTTATTGAATTGGCTTTTGGGAGAAGTTGATTCTGCACAATGTTGGTTAGGAAAAGCTACGAATTCTCCCCCTAATAAAGGAGAAGACAATGCAATTATTCTTCTAAGATATAAGAGTGGAGCTATGATAACTGTCGATCTATCTTCGGTTACTGTTCATCTTCCGACTAATAGGACAGAGTTACATGGAACAAAAGGTACAATTCTTGAAGATCATTCCTGGGAAAATCCCATTCGAGTTCTCACTTCACATCCAGATGCAGAAGTTAAAGGAGAGTTTTATAGCCCCATAATTGAACACGGACCATTTCCACAATATTATAAAATATCTATGGGATGTGAGGATGCTTATTTTGCTGAATGTATCTTAGAAGATAAAGAACCGAAATTTACACCTGAACAAGCAAAACAGGGTGTTGCTGTAGTACTTCTTTCCTATCTTTCAGCTAAAAAAGGGACTATTACAACGATGGATGAATTAATGAAAATTTATAAAACAACAGGAACAAAAAGCATTTTAGAGGATTTAGAAAGCGTAACTCAAAAGAATTATGGAAAAATGAAATGGAAATAAAGTTTCAACTAAATACATTAATTTTATTATAATTTAATCTAAATTTAATTAACTTAAATATTAAAAGTAAGGAAAAAAATCTTTATTGAATTCTTGTAACATTAACAGTGTGAATTCCATCCTCTTTTATTTTTACCGTTACAACTTGCCTATCTTCTTCCTTTTGAATTTCTCCTTCAGAAACTTCAATTTTATACCCATTAGGATACTGAATATTTGGGATGTAAAGAGTTGTTGGCGCTACAATTGTAGAATCTCCATCAAACTCAAAATAGAATGTACCTTCTTTAATCTTAAATTCCATTTTTAAGGGAATACCTGAGCAAAATATGAAGTGAGGACGACAAAAACCCTTAATTGCTCTTCCACCACTATTGATATCATCAGGATCAACTTGTTGATCTATGCTAAAAATTGATAAATCCTCCAAATTCCATAAATCTCCCCATTCGTTTGTATTGTCTGGAGTATAATTCCATTGCAATGCATGCAATAAATTAGCGTCTAATGCGTTAAAATAATTATTTAATGCTTTTATATGTTTTTTCCAAGCTTCTTCTGGTTCAGTTTTTAATTTCTCATAAGCTTCTTTTTTGTTTAAATCATAAGGCAATCCAAATTCTCCGATTATTGTTGGAATTCCTCCAAAGAAGGAATTAGCATAGTTTTTTATAATTTCTAACTGTGAGAAAAACATTTCCTGCACATTTTTTTTACCAACAACAGGTTTACCTGTAATGAGATTATAATTAGCTTTAAGCATTGCTCTTTTCGTACCAGTTGTTGCTACATCGTACCAGTGGGCAGCATGTACGCTATTAGGTGGTATTTCCAATTCAAATGACTCTCCTTTCATCACACTTTCCATGGGTACTGTGAGAAATATTATAGCTTTTGAAAATTCACTTCGAATAGCTTCAGTATAGGTTTTTAGAAAAGGCGACATATAATCCTTGTAGAAATTTATTTTTTCTCCATTTTTATACATAAAATAGTCGTTTTTCAAAATTGTTGGTTTTTCATCCTTATCTAATCCCCAGACACCTTCTTTTTTCCAGATATCTTCAAATCCTTCTAACCAACATGATATTTTCTCTGGATTTAATTCATCCTTTCTTGTTTCTTTAATACCAAATCTTTTAATTTCTTGATAACCAATAGCCCTAGTATATCCTGCCCCAGTAAGCATAGCATCTATTGGAGTAAATACGTGCCCTATAACATCAGATTTTCCTTCCCATTCACTTCCATCTACAAATTTACCAATCCATCCTTCAGGGGGTTCATTTAATATATCAAATCCTAATATATGGGGATTATCTTTGATTTTTAATGCTAATTGCCTTATTGCAGCAATAAAATGGCTCTGTAAGTAATCTTGAGCGCTAATTCCGTCAACTTTACACGATGGAGCAAAATCATTTCCCCCAAAGAATAAAGTCCACATTGTTCCATTTGCAAATCTATAAGTATTCCCCATCCAATGCATCGGAAGATATTTAGTAAGGTTATACGGATCATATCTATGTTGCATAATAAATGTTGCCTCTGAGTTTTCAAATTTAGTAAAGTCTAAACCGACTTTTTTAAATGCCCATCCTGGTGCTCCATCACCACCTGTCATTCTACTCCACACATCTTGATGAGGATCAATAAATATGTAAAAACCATATTCTCCAGCGATCCTTAGAACTTCTTCAAGATAAGCTAAATATTCTTTATCATATTTTTTAGGTCCTTTGTGCTCAATAGCTTCCCAAGTCACCAAAAATCTCAAGCAATTAAAACCCCAATGTTTTAACCGTCGAAAATGTTCATCTGCTTCCCTTAATGGGAAAGGGCGACCCACAAAAGAGACGTTTCTATGATCACTAAAATCAGTTTTGATATGAGTTGCGCCATTAGGAGTTACAGGAACTTTTGAACTTCCTCCCAAATTTACACCTCTAAGTAGCACTGTTCGACCTTTTTCGTCAACAAAACGTCCATGCTGAATTCGTAATGTCATTTTAATCAAATTAACTTTAATTCTTATTAAGAGTTCTAATCAGTAGATTACTCGCTTTCCATTAAAGTTTTATGAAATAAATATCAAATTTTATTCCTAATGAATCAAGAGAAAAATCAAATTTTATTTAACTTTAAAAATTTTTAATCCTCACTTATTTAACATATAATTTTACAAAAATAAAAAAATGAAATTAAAAGGAAAGGTTGCGTTAATAACCGGAGCTGGAGCCGGTATTGGCAAGTTCACAGCAATTTTGTTTAGTAAAGAAGGAGCTAAACTTAGTTGCAACTCGTTGTCTAAATCAGCTCTAAAAGTCTCTGAAGAGATCAAAAATTTAGGTGGCAATGCGATATTTGTGCAAGGAGATGTCTCAAACGAAAAAGAAGCTGAATATATCGTAGAAAAAACAATTAAAACCTATGGAAAAATAGACATATTATTTAATAATGCAGGTATTGTTATTCCTGGAAGTATCGACACTATTTCAACTAAGGATTGGGATAGAACTATGGCTGTTAATATTCGAGGTGTTTATTTAGTTTCGAAATATGCCATCCCGTATCTAAAAAAAACACAAGGTTGTATTGTTAATAATGCATCTGTTCTTGCTTTAAAGGGGGTTAAAGATAGAGCAGCTTATTCTGCTTCAAAAGGAGCGGTGTTATCGTTAACAAAAGCTATGGCTGCTGATTACATGGAAAATAAAATTCGTGTAAATGTCATTTGTCCGGGAACAACAGATACTCCCTCTTTAGCTGAAAGGCTATCCAAATTTGATAATCCTGAAGAAGCAAGGAGATTATTTATTGCACGCCAAAAAATGGGAAGACTTGGAACACCAGAAGAAATTGCCGAAGGAGTTTTATTCCTTGTTCTTAATGAATTTTGTACAGGTATATGTCTCTCTATTGATGGAGGGATGACAATATAAATTTAAAAAAGAATTTTATGATTATATAATTTATTGAGTTGTCCACCCACCATCTAATCGTAAATCCGCGCCAGTCATATATGAGGATTCTTCAGTTGCTAAATAAAGAATACCAGTAGCAATTTCTTCAGGTCGAGCCCACCTACCCATAACACCTTCTTCTTCGAATTCTTTCTTTACTATATCGTATTCAACACCCCTATCTCGTGCTTGCTTAGCTACATCACTTTGAAGCATTGGGGTATCAGTTGCTCCTGGAGAGACACTATTTACTCTTACGTTATAAGGTGCTAAATCTAAAGCTAAAGCCCTCGTATACCCCAATATACCCGCTTTGGTGGAACAATAATTTGCATGTGCTACTTGCCCTATGTGAGCTGCAACAGAAGCTAATGTAATAATTGAGCCAAACCCTTGCTTTTTAAAATGTGGAACAGCATACTTGCATGTATAGTGAGTACCTTTCAGATTAACATTTATCAATAGATCGTAATCGGAATCGGGAAAATCTTCAACATCACCAACTCTAACAACCCCCGCGTTAGCAATTAATACGTCGATTCGTCCAAATTTCTCAATGGTTGTGTTTATCATATGTTTTACTTCATCAGGTTTTGTTACATTAACGTTCATGATGGTGACATTCTCTTTTCCTTCCTTAATTAAATCATAAGTTTCTTTCAATCCATTCTCATCAACATCTGAAAGAATCTGAATTGCTCCTTCTTTAGCAAATAGAATTGCTGTAGATCTTCCTATGCCTGAAGCAGCTCCAGTTAAAACTACTATTTTATCTTTTACTCGCATTTTTCATCAGCTCTATTTTATAATTAGATCTTATCTAAATATATTTTGATATACTTTGTTTATATTCTTTTTTTTCTAATTTTATCAATAATATCTTGAGGATATTTAGCTTTAAACCACGGAAGACTTGAATAAAAGTGAGTAAATATATTGATAATACAAGAAACTTTATTTTTTTTGAGGTTTCTTTTATTAAAATAAATTCTACGATATGGTTCTGCGTACTTCCAACCTCGTAATTTTCTTCCAGCAAATCTACTAGTGAATCTATATGGAAGCATAGTCCAATTCAGAAGCCAACGTTGCGTTTTATGACAAGTAATTAATTTATAGGTTAAAGCAAGATCTTTTTTTTTAAAACCAAAGAAGTAATTAGGACTTATATAAAGAATGGCTCCTAATCCATATTGTAATAGAAGTCCAAATAACCATAATCGATTTTTAATTAAACTCCTCATAAACTTAGATTCTTCTGGAAGTTCATTAACAACTTTTTTTTGAAAGACTGTCCCTATTTGATTTGAAATACCGGAAGTAATAGCAAAAGAAACACCAAGCCAGTAAAAGGAGCTCGCCATGATTTTTAAGTATTCAATTAATTTGAAATTCTGAATTATTAAAAGAATATAAACTTTAAAGTACCATTCTTTCTTAAATAATTTGAGAATTTATCATGAATCAAGAAAACATGACAAAGAGGAATGAAGGCTCTACAAAGAAATACTTGATATATGGTCTACCCAATTTATCTACATCCATCATTATGGGATTTGCTGATTTTGCTTTATTTACACTTTATAAACTAGGGTATCAATTAAATGCATTTCAAATAGGGGTGGCTCTAGCTCTTGGAAAATTAACAATCGCGGGTTCATAATTCTTTTTTGGTTGGGTTAGCGACTCTAAGTATACTAAATGGGGGAGAAGAAAGCCATATTTAATAGCTCTTAGTCCTATACTTAGTTTATCTTTCCTGTTTTTATTATTACCCGGATTAATAATAGATATTAGTAATCTGAATTCAATCTTTATTTGGTTACTAGTTTGGAATATCATTTTTAATCTAAGTTATGGAGTTACTACACCTTACGGATCCTGGATGGCAGAACAGTTTAGTGTAGATGAGCGTCCGTCAGTCTCTCAATATTATAACATCTTTGCTTTTGTTGGTTCAGCAATCATGTCAATTTTTTCCTTTATCGTGTTAACTCAATCTGTTACTAAAATAAGGACGAACCCAAACAACATTCCCCCTGAATTGTTGTACAGTGTTATTATATTTTCTATCCTTCCTGTGCTCTTATTTTATTTGGTAGCATTTTTAATGCCTACAGAGCCCCATTTCAAAATAGAATCAAAAATGATGGATAATTTGAAGGTGATTCTAAAAAATAAGAACTTTATTTTGGTTACTTTAATGCAAGGCGTCGCAAGTATTGCTTTTATAATGATAGGGCAAACAATTCTACAATTTACTATAGTAGTTTTACAGTTTGAAAATAATGACTATTACATAGTAGCAGGATTAATGATGTTTGGAATTTTAGGCTTTATTACTCTTTGGAGAAAATTAATTCAAAAACTAGGAAAAAAGAAAAGTTTACTCTATATTTTTATCACCGCGATCATATTCCTTCCATCAACGTTATTTGGAGCAATTCCAATGGATTCATACCTTTTTTATGGTATTCTTTTCGTTTTTGGATTAGCAGCATCCATGGGAGGATGGAACTTACTTCCAAGCATTATTTATGCAGATATTGCAGAAGATGACCAAAAAATAACTGGAGAATTAAAAGCAGGAATCTATACAGGGTTTCCAAGTATTATTTTAAATATTTTTCAAGCTTTGGGTTTATTTTTAATGGGGATTATATTGGATTTACCTAATATGGGATTAGATTATTCAGTTGGTTATGTCTTATGGGGCCCTGTGAGTTCCTTGGTGTTAATTTGTGCTTATTTTTTCACTCGGAAATTTATAAAACTTGATTTTGAATGGGAAAAATCTCAAGATGATTAAAAATAAGGAGAAATAGGATTTTTCATTGAAGTTAATTTATCTCTTCCGGTTCTTTCCTTGGTAATCTTTCTTCTACTGGTAAAATTTGATTAAATTTCTTATGAGGTTCGGTTTGATACCAATATGCTGTTGATGACCAATCATCTGAACGTTGATTTGCATGGCCATGCTCTATTTTAACTTTTATGTTTTTATGAAAATAGATCGGATCTTCTATGTGATATCTATAATATGAAATCTTGCCACTCCAGTTCTTCCCTCCTGGCATTGTTATACCAAAATATGGAGAACAATAATATTTTGATGGACCCCAAGCTGTACAAAAATAATCTTCAGTTCCAGTTCCATGGAGGATAATTTCGCCATCATCAATTTCTATATAATCATCTCCTTCTCCTGGCCAATTCTGCTCATATACCTCATTAAGATTATGAATATCCAAATGACATCCACAAAAATGACCTTCACCTTCAGCTTCCAAAACGATATAATCATCTTCATGATTTTTATTTCTTTTATTCCATTTTTGGGGTTTATTCAAACTATAATCATTTCCTTTACAAGGATTTTCACGATTCCAACTTGCATGAAATCTTCCTAATTCAGCATCTAATTCCTTGTATTCTTCATAATCAACATAATAATAGAAGATAATGGGGTGATCACTTTCATTTTCAACTTCAATTCGTGCATTTCTAGCAAAGGGCATGGGCCAAAAACTATTAAATCCTTTACCATCCCGAGGACTCATTGATAGTGGTAAACTCCAAAAATTAACAGATTGAGCATGACCAATTCCAAAGAAATCTCCAATAGGACATTCTACTGAGGGATTAATCTCATCATCCCACCACATGCGTATAATAATTTTTCTTAAATAGTAAGGATCGGAGTTTTCTTTACCGTTGGAACTTAATGCAGTTGTTGGAGCAAAGGTTGTCCATATATGCCTTAAGATTCCAGAACCATGGATATTGCATAATTCAAATTTAAATTTTGAATTAATAATTATATTGTCATTATTGGTTCCCCTTACATTGTAACTTGAGAACCTCTTTCTTTTTACATCTTTCTTAATTTTTGCGATATTTGATAATGAATTAAAACCATTTTCCAATATTATCCCTCAATTAAACTAAATTTTATTAACAACAAATTATGTTATTTTGAATTTAGTATTATTAATTAAACTTCTTCTACACACTAATTCGCAGTCACTTATTATTGTTAAGTTTGGGAAAAAAGTTATGTGGCAAAGATTTAAATTAATAAGAATAAACTAAGATTTTATAACACGTTTTTGTGTGAATTTAAATGAAAAATCGAAATATAAACAAATCAAATAAATTGTCAATTAAAAAATTAACAACCACTTTGTTAATTGGGTTTCTGACGTTTCTTATGCTGAGCAGTTTAGGCTTTAATGGAATTGCAAAAAACCCTAGCAACATGGACTTTAAGAAATTATCTATTAGTGCCCCAGGACCTGAGATAGATTCCAGTGAAGGACACTTTAGAGCTACTACTTGGGACACTAATTTTATTACACAGTCAGATGTAGAGGGATATTTAGAGGTTCTTGAGGACGCTTATGACATCTTAGTTGGTGATTGGAATTTCCCAGATCCAATGGAAAATACAGGACAACCACCAATAGAACTTACGGTTGAAAATGTTACCAATGATTATAATGGATGGGCTTGTTGTCCAAGTCTTGAGGGAAGTTTTACAACTGGCATTTATCCAAAATATATCAATCAAGGATTTGCAGCTGATCATGAACCATTAAAAGTAGCGGGACATGAATTTTTTCACATTTGCCAATATACACCTCCAGGTAAAGCTGCAGATAAATGGGTTAGAGAAGGCCAAGCTCGGATGATCCAAGATAAATTGTCAGATTGGCTCGATCACGCTGATGGGACTGAAGCAGGGAGTAGTTTTGTAAGACAATCTCAAAGTTATTTAGGAGGAAGTCATAATTCTGACTTAACTACGATAAGTTATTCCTCATGTTTATTCTGGCAATATTATTGTGAACAATATGGAACTGAACCAGATCCCGCTTATGGAGTGGATGCTATATCTACATATTGGAGTTCCGGCGCAAATCCTTCTGGAAGCGATGGAATTACGATGTTAAACAATGCTTTAAACATTCTAAGCCCAGGAACAACATTCGAAGATGTGTTTGAAGATTTTTCTGTTGCCATTTACGCTAAGGACTTAGATGAAACAACCACGCCTTCAAAATGGAGATTTGTTGATGATGATGAAACTGATGGCTCAGGTAATTATGGCACAGTGTCTAGAGCAATTGATCCAATACCAACTTTAACACCGGCATTTTCTTTTACTAGTAGTGAATCAGTTAGAAGTTGGTCAAATAAATATTTTGAGGTAGAGATTGACCCCTCTGTTAAGGTAATAACTGTGGAATTTGATCAGTCAACAACCAATAAATTATTCTATGCTTTATTATGTATGAATGGTGATGATTTAGAATATTCCTATACGGTTGAATCTCAAGACTTCAGTAGAGCAATTGTTAATAATAACTATGATAAGGTGGTTGTAATTGTTGCAGGTCTTGAAAATACCGTTTCAAACGCCTCCCCCTTTGATTATACTTTCGATTCTGGTGATCCTGATATTATTATTGAATCTCCTGAAAATTCTCCAGTAACGGCGCAAGCTAGGGTTGGTCTTCATGATACACCTGAAAAATTTGTAGCAATTGTTGATGTTTATCATCGAGAGAAAGCTCCCGTTCATGGATTTTTCACTGAAAACTTCCAAGCTCAAGTTGGAGGAATTAATGCTACTGTCCTTGCTGCTGTTGATGTTTATGGTAAATATTTCTTACAAATACAAGCCCCTAATCAAACAGCGAATGGACTATATGACCTAAGCGTTGATCTAATTGACTCAGATAGTAATGTTTTAGATTCGGACACTGAAGTTGATTCAGTAAATTATGGTGAGAATTACTATGATATTTTATTAAACATTGATAGCTCTGCAAGCATGTCAACTGCTGATAAAATACTTGCAGCACAATCAGCAGGTAAATTACTGGTTGATAGTTTTCTAACTGAGGATCAATTGGGTTTAGTCCAATTTGATACAAATGCATTGCTGATTCATGACCTCATGAAATTAACTACTATAAATCGAGACACAGCATATGGAAAAATTGATGGAATAGCGGCAATCGGCCCATCGACTTCTATAGGTGATGGTTTGTATGAATCTCAAAAGGAATTTTTGAATAATGGGATTGCAGATTATCCTGATCATATTATTCTATTGAGTGATGGTAAAGAAAATGACGTACGTTGGATTGAAGATGTTTTACCACTTATTATTGGAAATGGAACTATTGTTCACGTTATCACTATTGGATCGGATGCTGCCTATGAAGATATGCAAGATTTAGCTGCAGATACAGGGGGTACCTATTTCCATTGCTTCGATCCTGCAAGTGGGGATATCCCAAATGACCTAGCTGAGTTATATCGTGCAATTACTGAGACGATACGACCCATGGAACGTTTCTATCATGCTCGCGGTAGCATAGATCCGGGAGACTATAAAGAATTTAAATTAGAAGTGACTGATGACATGGAAATTGTCGAATTTATTGCGCATTATAATGCGTCATCCAATCCAGATTTAGTTGAATTAAAAGATCCTGATGGAACTACTATTGCATGGGATTATGCAGGTGCTAAATCCGGCATGGGACGGGCTGTAAGTCGCATTAATAAACCTAAAACAGGAATGTGGACAATTAGAATTGAAGCAGATTCTCCTGCAGCTGCTGCAGGTAGTGAACTGAAATATTTTGTTGAAGGTGCTGCTAAGACCTACATGACCATGACATTACTTTCGCCACCGAACGGGTATGTTTCACCTGGTTGGAGTAATGCTGAGCCAATCGGTAGTAGAATACCAATTTTGGTCAGCTTAACAGATAAAACAGCCATTAAGAATGCAAAAGTGTACATGAATGTTACCCCTCCAGGATTTAGAGATCCATATTCTGACACTCATGAGATTTTATTCCAAATACCTTTATATGATGATGGAAATCATGGAGATGGAATGCCTCAGGATGGAATATATGGAAATGTCTATACTCCAACTTCAGAAGAGGGATCTTACCAATATTTGATTTACGCGACAGGTGAAAATAGTGAAGGTCAAAAATTTACTAGAATTAAGACTGGCGCTTTTTACATATATCAGTATGAATGGCATTTACGAGAACAAAAACCATATAAAACCTTAGTGGTTCCTGATACAGATGGAGATTTACTTCCAGATCACTGGGAAGATTTTTATGGATTAGACCCTTTAAATGCAACTGGAATAAATGGAGCATCAGGGGATCCCGATTTGGATTTGCTAAATAATTATTTGGAATACGTTCATGGAACAAATCCACGTAATCCAGATACTGATTCTGGAGGCCAATCTGATGGGTCAGAAATAGCTTATCAATTGAATCCATTAGATCCATCCGACGATACAATTCCAAAATTCCCCCCAATACAAGTATTTCCAGGTAATAATTTTGTCCATCTTTTAATGCCAAATGCTACAACTGTACCTTACGAATCTCTCTGCATATATCGTACCACTGATCCTAAATTAGGATTTACTTTGGTAAATTCCAGTTCGTATGCTACTGTTGAAAGTTTCTTTGACATAACTGTTGCCAACTATCAAACATACTACTATAAAGTTTTTGGAATGTCTTCATTTTTCAATATAAGTGTAAGCGATACTTATAAAGTGATTCCAAAACTTAATGTTTTAGCACCTGAGGCTTGTGTATTTATAAATGATGGCAGTAAAACGACCGAAACAAATTTAGTAACTGTAAATGTTGAAGTTGCCTCGAACGACGAATGTACAACATCAGCAAATGCTCCTACACACATGCGTATTGGCCAAGATGCATCAACAGCATTAAATGCTCCATGGATTCCGTTTAATCCTCAATTTCCAGTGTTATTCGATAATAAAAGTGGTGTTAAATTTGTATTTGTCCAACTCAGAGATAATCAAGTAATACCTGAGATATCACCACTTTTCAGTGCGGGTATTTATTATACTGGTGAAGAATCTACTTCTATTGGTATGGAAACAACTTTCACATTATTCATGATTACAGTGGATTTTGCTGTCATTACTGTAATAGTCTACAGAAAAAAGAGAAAGCAATTGAAAATAAAAAAAGCTGAATAATTAACTTATTTTTTTTTTTTAATACTTATAACCTATTTGTTATCTTAATCAGAAATGTAGGATAACTAATGATGTTATACTGATTCACCTTGAACCTGTATATAAACTCTTCGATTTTGTGGTCCGTCATATTCTGCAAACATAATTCCTTGCCATGTTCCTAGCATTAGTCTATTATCATGAATTAATATCTCAACAGAATGCCCCGTTAGCGAACATTTGATATGAGCATCAGAATTGCCTTCACCATGCTTAAAAGAATATCCTAATCCCCCACCTTTGGGGATAAGTTTATTTAGAAATTTACAAATATCTTTTATAACTGAAGAATCAGCATTTTCGTTAATGGTTATACCGGCAGTAGTATGAGGGATGTATACTCGGCATAAACCTTCTTTTATATCACATTTCTTCACAACTTTACGGATTTCATATGTTAAATCTAACAATATTTCACGGTCTGGAGTATTAATTCTCAATTCTTCAAAAAATATCATTATATCACCAATGTTTTATAAGTATAATAACTACTTCTAAGCAAAATCTTAAATATTTATTAGCTAGATAAATAATTTAAGGTAAAATTCTTATAATTTAGAATTAGATATGAAGCCTAAAAGAATAGATGAATTAACTTTTAAGCCAAAGGGTATAAAAGATGCTGAGGAGTATTTTAGAAATGTTCACATGACTCAAGAACAGCATACTATATTTCTTAATTTTGTAAATTTATTTCTAGAGCATATTCCTATTAATGAGATGGCTGCCAAAGGAATTGGATGGAGAGCAGTAAGTGAATGGCAACTAAAACATAAAAGAGATCTGTTGGGTCTTGAAAATGAAATACCAGAGGAGAGAATAAAATCAATAGAGGAGTTACTAAATATTGTAAAAAGGTTACTCTCAGAAATTTTAGAAGATCCAGAACAAAAATCGATACTTGATGAAGTGATAAAAAATTTAATAGATTTTTATAAGAAAGAATATGCCTTTCGCTAAACAACCATAAATTTAGAATGATTTTTACGACCTGACCTAATTGTCACATCAACACTTATTTTTAACAAAAAAATATTAAAAAAAAAATAAGAATAAAGCTTGATCTTTCTTGTATTCAAACTTATTTTTGATCTTTTAAATAGATATTCATTTCAACCATTGTACTGGTTCTAATTAACGCTGCTTTAAGAAATTGAAAACCAATATCGTAAGTAGAGCCATCACCCCCTATATGAATAATATAGGGTATTTCTCCTTCGTATAATCCTTTTGCCTTACGAATTTTATATGCAGTACAAATTCCATCCGCAACAGTCGCTCCAGATTCAAATAAATGGTGGACCCATGGAACTTTCCAAGAGGGTACATTATCCTTGGATGTAGAAACTTCCGCGCATGAAGTATTATTCACATATATAATGTTTTCACCTGCGACTTGGGTTGCAGCTGTAGCCAATTGGTTCAACACCATTCCCGCACCACAACCGGGACATAAACCATGCCCAGGATATAAATGAGTTTGTGGTTTTAATTTCTTTCGATTCACCCTGTAAAAATCTATTGGTTTTTCAGCACCAAATTGCTTGATTAATCCCATGATCTTTTTATTGCGTTGTTCAGTATAATACATTATCTGATCTATCTCTTTTTCCATGAATTTTGGTTTAAATAGATGTTTGAATTTACCCATGGATTTGAGATATTCAACAAATTTTTCTTTATCTATATCAAATCCTCGATAGTACGAAAAGGTAGGCATTCCATCTTTTACACGAATAGAATATAGTGGCCAATATCCACAATCTGTAGCTAATTTTGATATTTTAACAGCATCTTCAGCAGCGTGTCTCCATCCTCTCATACAATCGGCGTATACTTGTATGAAAGCAGAACCATTTGATTTCATTCCATCCATCACCTTTCCCATGAAATCATTTGGATATGCAGGGTTGGCAGTCGCAAGAAATAAAGCATTAGATCCATAAAATGCGAATGGAGATACCAGATCTTGCTTCACTCCGACCTTACCGGGAATTTTTTCACCTGCAGGACCGGTAGTGGTTGATGCGAAAGGAGGAGTTGCCCCACTTTCTTGAATTCCAGTGTTCATAAAAGCTTCATTATCATAATTAAGGAATAAGACGTTAGATTTTCCTTCCCTATCTAAAATATCCTCAGCTCGAATTACATTTCTCTCTGGTGATGACATTTAAAGATCCACCCCATGAATTTTATTTTTTGATTCTCTCACACCAAGATACATGTATAGCTGTCCTTTCATATCATTCACAGAAGCCATCTTTTTCTTGGCAACATCAAACTCATCACGTGTAACATCTCGACCTCCGAGTCCAACTATGAAACTTCTAAAAATAGTCCCTAATGGATAGAGAGCAGTTGCAATAGAAGTGGAAAAAGGTGGCAAGAGATTATTCAAAGAATCTGATTTTTCAAAGATCATAAGTTTTTCGATATTATGATCCTGGACTATTTTTTGTAATTCTTCATAAGGAAATGGTCGATAACTTCTAATTTTAATTAGACCTATATCCTTATTTTTAGTCATCCAGCTAATAATATTCCCACACATCGAACCCATGGTAATAAAAGCTGTTTTTGATGAGTTGTCCAGATTGTATGTTTCAATAGTATTATATTCCCTCCCAGTAGCTTGCTGAAAGCGCTTAAACACGTCTTTCATCTGATTTAAAACTGGCTTTTTATCTACATCAAGTCTCATTCTACCTTCTGAAAAATACCCAGGAGTCACGATTCCACCCCATACTCCAGGTTTCTTAGGATTAACATGATGCCTTGGCTTTTTTGGAGTTAATCTAAGCACAGTTTCATCTGGTATAAGTGTTAACTTTTGTACTGAATGTGAAATAATAAATCCATCATGTACAAACATTGTTGGGAATAATGAATCTTCAGAGATCATTACAGCTAGTATAGATGCATCATATGTTTCTTGAACACTCTCGGACATTATAGTATTCCAACCATAATCAGCTAATACAAATTCCCAATAATTCCATATTGATAAATTTGGTGCGTTAAACGCTCGAGCAGAAATTAGCATAGTTAAGGGTACTCGCCATCCCACGGCCAAGGGAAGCGCTTCTGTCATCAATAAATAACCTTGAGATGCCGTAGCAGTAAAAGTTCTGGCGCCGGCTATGCATGCTGCTGTAGAGTAACTCATAGCAGCTAATTCTGATTCTACATTTACAAAGGCGGCTTTTAATCTGCCTTGATGCACAACATCAGATAAGCCCTCAACGGACTGGGTTTGAGGCGTGATAGGAAATGCACAAATGACATCTGGATCGGTTTGTGTTACTCCGCCTGCTACAGCATAATTTCCAATCATCGCAGTCTTGATTGGTTCTTTAATCTCCTTAAAGAACATTTTCATTGGTTCTACTGACATTTTATTTTACCTCCATTAATTATCCTCAGGCACAGCACAAGCTGCAGGCCCTTGTTTTAGTTTTTTACTAATCGCATCAACGGGACAAACGCTAATGCAATTTAAGCATGATTTACAATGAAATTGGTCGATTCCAGACATATGTTGAAGCCCATCCTCGCCTTTTTCTGTAATAATTGCTAGATCAGGACAAATAAACCAACATTGGGCGCAATCAGTACATTTACCTCCGTCTGCTTTTTGACCACTCCAAATAATGTCCCACTCGCCCCATGAGCCAGTGTTTACTTGATCACTTCCTACACTTATCATAGTCTCATCTTTGTACCAAACTCCAGCCATATCTAATTCAGTATAGCCCGGTAAGCCGAGATTTACTTGTTGCCATGGGACTTTAGAATCAACAGTGAAATCAACGTCCACACCTATATCAAAAACACAGGTATCTTCATATGCTCGCTTAATAGCTTCAATATTTTTACCCGCAATTGCTCCTTTGAATCTCGCCATAATAGCATTAGATAATTCTTCTATTGAAAAAAGGTGAGAAACACGGATTAACGCGCCTAAAATAATAGTATTTGTAATGTTTCGCCCTAAAACGTCCATAGCAATATTAGTTGCGTCAATTGTGACTATGTTAAGGTCTTTTCTTCCAACAACCTCTTGTAATGAAACTTGGTCCATTGTAGTATTTACAATTAACCATCCTCCCTTAGGCATTCCAGCATCTACATCAATCTCTCCTAATAAGGAGGGATCTAATACACAAACAAATTGTGGTCCATATACCTGCTCGTTATTTCTAACTAAATCCTCGTTTGTACTCAATCTTACATAACTTTCGGTTGGAGATCCCATTCGTTCAGCGCCAAAAAGAGGTTGACATGCACCATAACCATCAAATGCTTCTACACATAAGTTGGATGCGGTTATGCCTCCTTGTCCTCCTCTAGCATGAAATCTTAAGTTAATACAATAATCTTTTAAAACTTCTTTAACATGTTCTGAAGTTAACATTGTGAATTACTTTTTATTTGTTTTCTAGATAAAATTTATTTTTATAAATTAAATCTTAGGATTAAATTTAAGTTTTATACTATTATTATAAAATCCTTTCAAGATTTAATCTATAAAACGAATACATACTAGAATGATAATAAATTATGAATCATAATTGTTATTCAACTTGGTGGCAACACTCTCACATAAGAATAGAATTTTCTGAATTCCCTCTTTAGAAACTAAGGTCATATCATCCTTCTTGGTATGAACATATTTTAATCCTGGTTGGGAAGCGAGCCAACAAGCCTTAAATCCTTCTTGAACAATCGGCATGTAATCTGACCAAACCCCCGTCGCAGCATAAATATCCTTTAGTGGATATTTTAATTCTTTAGCACTTTCTAAAAATAGCTTATTTAATTTCTCAGAAGATGTTTTTCGTGGAACTCCATAAGATGCTACTAATCTAATCAGTTCATTCCCTCCAATACCATCAAGGTTAATGAAATATGTAGAGTTCCTATCAAATTCATTTTTATGCTTTTGAATAAAATGTTTTGCTCCTCCCAAATTTAATTCTTCAGAGCTGGTACATAAGAATAGAAAATCGATATTTTCTTTAGGATTCTCATTATAATATCTAGCTAATTCAATAACCGTTCCTACAGCAGCTGCATTATCAAATGCTCCAGGAGAAATATTACCTGTCTTATTAAAATAATTCAAATTACTGATGATTATAAGTGAAACACTGATGGAAAATAAAATTAAATTTAATAAAGCATAATTGAAAGGAATAAATAGTTGAATAAGGCTTAACACAAGATAAGTGAATTGAATTAATAAAAATCCAAAAAGTGCAATTAAAAAAATTAGAATTCTGATGCGGGCAGGGAATGATTGTGATTTTGAGTCCCAGTGAGCAATAAAAACTATTTTTACTTTAGGATTCTTACTTTTTAATTCAGTGTATATATTTTCAGTTTCATAATTTCTTTCTGCATGTTTTGATAATTTGATTTCACAACTACTGGCAAATCCTAGAACTTTAATGACTATGGTTATATTTATAATAAATAATCCAATTGTTAATAGGGGATTTATGAAGAAGGATATCGCTAAGAATATTAGAATTATTCCCAGTGGTATAAACATGTATCTTAAAAGGATCCAATTATAGAAAGAAGTGTAAAATTTCTCTCGATAGATATGTTCGAAACCTCCTGCTTTTAACTCTTCTAAGATGACTTTGATTGCTTTTTTTTCTCCTTCTGAGCCGATTAACCGTGGGAAGGCAAGTTTTTCTGTTATTCTATATGCATTCTCTACATCGAGTTCCATATTAGTTATGCTTTTTTTTGGTATTTTAGATTCAAGCTTTTGGATATCCATTTTTGATGTTAGCACCGTATCTTTAAATTATTCAACAATTATTTAAACTGCTCGCAAGAATTTCAAATTTCACAGTCAATTCAACTATTTATTATTCATTTTCAGGGTATTTTTGATCTTCACTGAAATTCATATGGATTAAACTCTAGTTAATAATTAACCAATTGCCTTTTTAACAACATGATTGATTAAGATAACATACTATAAAAATTCAAACGATTTATAGAAATTCTTAAAAATTCGAGAAATACTTAATGAGTAAATCTCGATTTATATAACAAAGAATTGTTTTATTTTCGGTTAAGCCAAATTTAGGAAAAAGATTATTATATTGTACATTTTCACTCAATCTTTCACGTTTATCATTTTAAACATTTAAATTTATACATAATACTGTGATTACTCTTGAGTTTTGCTTTTAAAGATACTAAATATTCTATTCTGTTTAAAAATACAAGAAATAAAAAAAAATATTTATAATTTTTTAAAAAATTCCGCCTATTTCATTACGTTTTAGCTACAGAGAATGAGTAGTCTGCAATACCAACACGAGGAGTAATCGCTAATATGATGTCAGGATATCGAAGTTTTGGTCCAGGTGACGAAAGGAAGGGTGCTAAATCTATAGCACCATCATTATTAGCATCCAATACCATCTCAGTAACTAAACTGAAAGAATATTCTCCTTCCCAGAAATCCTGTCTTATCACTGTTACTATGAAAGAAGTCGCTGGTGGATCATATAGGTCCCAATAATCGTCTTCACTCACTGGTGTTCCATCGATTCTTACATTATCAATCCACCATCCAGGATCCTGATAACCCCAATCTGTCATATAACGGAAACGAATAGTTGCATCTCCCGAATATCCTGAAAGATCGAAATCCATTGTTATCCAACCACCACTATTGCCTGTAAGACCAGGAAGACTACTAATGATTTCGGGAGTCGTAGCTGTATAATGAAGATAGGTTGTATCGTCATTTGCAAGTGAAACCCATTCTCCTGAAGTTTCATTATATATTTGAACAAATCCAAAATCCCAATATCCTTCTATTTCATACATAGTATCAATTGTTAAAACTGAATCACCAGTTAGGTCTACATCTAAATAGAGGTCTAATGCTGTTAAAGGTTCAGAACTACTTGAATACCACGCGGTACCGTCTTTGTACCAATGTGGTACCCAAGCAACTTCATCTCCAGTAAACTGTAATTCAGAGTCATATTGCCATTTTAATTTGTTTAATAAGACATAGTCCGTTCCATATGAGCCAACTCTAGATATACCCGTATCATAGCCAAGGATCGAAACTGTATTTCCAAAATCGGTTCCGAAAACATCTGTTGGCCATTTTTTCTTTACTTCATAAATTCTCATTTCTCCAGCTTCAGGATCGTTGAAATCGATAGATTTATAGTTATATAATCCGTCTCCAGAATGGATTAAATTGGCCATTTGCCAATCCTTAAATACATCTTCAAATTGTACTATGTGTCCAAGACTAGTTAAGGCAGCATTTATCCCAGCAATTCCAGGACCTGATGTCATAAATCTAGAAAGGAATTCTGCCTCATCAGTTGAATAATGATCATTTAAATAGGTAGCCCACAATAGTGCCTGTCCATAATCAGCTAAAATGTTAATACCAGTTTGATCCTCCCATTCTGTAAGTGAATTATCAGGTGTAGCCAAAAAGCTGTTAATGCTACTCCAGTCAACGGCATATCCAACAACCATTTCGGCAAATGTGGAACAACCTTCGTTCATAAAGGATGGATCTGTAGGGTTATAATCAGCATGAATAAGGTGCTGATATTCATGAGCAGTTGTACCATCATACAAATTTGGACGATTGACAGTTAGATCTGGTCGTTCTGAGAACCATTCAGTCCCTTCATCACCTAATCTTTGCCACCATCTCCACGAATCAATATGAATCATATTTCTATCGTAATACAGATCATAAGAAGAAGCAAAGAACCCGGCTACATAATATGGGTAGGTATAGTCATAATAATTATCATCACGCTCGTTGAGAATCTTTAATATGACTCTTTGAGGATTGTCAGTTGGTATCCAATTCGAATAATTTGGTGGATATCCACCGAACCAGTTAGCTGAACCGTCTCTATCAAATGGTATTCCAAAGAATTCCCCCAAGGTAGGGTAAATTACATCATTAAATTCTTCGGCTAAATAATCCAACATCGCATCAGAAATCAAAGTGTTATAGGGATCAAGATTTCTTGGATCACCATCTGGAAATGAAAGATCATCTTGTACCCAAATCTCAATATTTCCTAAAACTTTTCTTAGTGTCATATTTGTCGATTCGCCTTCTGACATTGCATCTAGATACCAATCTACTACTGAAGTTCCTTCGGGAGGTGTTGATTCAAAATCTCCTATTGATTGATATTCCCCTGAATCGAGTATTGTTGCTGGCCTAACTGTATTCCCTGCTAAACCACTATTAGCATCAACGGCTATATATTCAGGTATTTCGACAATGGGATTTGCTGTAGTTGATATAATGAAAATTCCGAAACTAGCAAGATTTAAAAACGCGAAGACTGTTAGTAGTACGAAAATTTTATTTTTTCTCATTTATTTTATTCATCTCTTAATTTTTTTTATTAAATTTCTTTTCCATTTTCAAATATTTTAAGAATCTCAAAAAAGTGTTGAGATCGTTCCCAAAAAGCCTTTAAACTTGTAATTCTCATTAAATTCAAGGCATTTTTAGTGAAGATAATAATTGACATCCTAATATAAAACTTTCCCTTTTTTCTTAAAACTAAAAGGACAAAAATGCCAAAAAATTAAGAAGAAAAATCTATTTTTTAAAGCCCTCTAACCCTCTTCTCTTTGATAAGGAATATCATGATATTATTATTATATTCTAACATTAATATCATAGCCTGATAGCACAAATTCAAGCTAATATAAATTTATAAGTTCGCAATTTATTATTTGGACGAATTAAAAGTTCTCATTTTAATTTCATCTCTTTTTTTTTTAATTCAAACTGAAACTTAAAAATTTAATTTGTTTGAATTATTATTATCCTCTATGTGTAAGGAATATACGAGCGAAAAAAGTGATAAAGATATTAGTTTTATTAATGACATTCAATCAATTGCCATAATTGGTCCATCGAAGAAGCGAGATTATTTCTTTTTGAAAAATCACGCTGAGAATTTTAAAGGAAACATATATGTGGTGCATCCTACAGTAAAAGAAATTACCGGATTTGATAAAGACAATATTTATTCCTCATTAGAAGAAATTCCTAATAATGTTGATTTTGCATTTATTGCTGTTCCACCATCGCAAATATTAAATGTCATGGATGATTGCGTGAAAAAAAAAGTAAAGTTAGTTACCGTTTTTACATCTGAATTTTCTGATTCTGGAACAGATGAAGGCAAGGAACTTGAACGAGAGTTATTGCAAAGAGCGCAAAACCGAGTAAGAATTTTAGGTCCAAATGGGCTGGGGATATTTTATCCTAAAATGGGTATAACTTGGCGTCCACAATTTCCCACAACTCCAGGAAATATAGGATTTATAGCACAATCAGGTGGGATTTGCAACATTGCTATATACAGTGCACAAAGATTGGGCATTAATTTCTCCAAAGTCTTTTCTTTTGGGAACGGAGCTGATTTGGATTTCGTTGATCTATTACATTTCTTTAGCAACGATCCTGAAACAGATATTATTTTATGTTATCTTGAAGGTATTAAAAAAGGAAGATCTGAATATTTACGACGGGTGCTTGAACAAAATAAGAAACCCATCATTGCGTTAAAAGGAGGGAGATCTAAAACAGGGGCTCTCGCAACTAAAACGCACACTGCTTCAATTTCAGGAGATGATCAAATATGGGAAGCGTTTTTTAAGCAATATAACATTATTGAAGTTGATTCTTTAGAACAATTATTATATACTGCTCGTTTAATTGACTATTACGGAATTTTTGAGCTCAATAAATTAGCAGTTTTCAGTATCAGTGGAGGATATGGTGTAATCTTAGTTGATCTTCTTGAGAACGCTGGAATGGAAATCCCTCCATTTAGCCCAGAAATTCAAGAGCAGTTAAGTTCAAAATTCTTCATGCCTGGAACTAGTGCTAAAAATCCATTAGATTTAGCAGCTCAGTTTTTTTTTAGTAAATCTGTTAATGAAATTATAGATATTGCATTATCAGATAAAAACATAGAGGGTTTAATCTTAGACATGCCTAGTTTTTATTTTTCTCCTGTTTTTCGCATTCGAGACAGTGGTTCTTTTGAGTCTGATATGTTTAAAAGTTTAACTTTAGGTCATAAATATAAAAAACCGGTTATTCCTATTATTCAACGTTTAAACCGACCTGAAGATAGAAGACGGATTGTTCAGTATTTATCGGAAAAAAAAGTGCCTGTTTTTGGAGACCCTTTAGAATTCATTCCATTACTACCTAAAATTTCAAATTATAAAAGAAAATTAAATAATAAAATGTATAAAGAGTAGAATTAAGAATTTATAACTATCTTATTTACTTTCGATACAATATCCGCAAATTTTTTACCCTCTGCTGCGGATATCCATTCAATACTGAATCTTTCGTCATCTATATTATTCTTTCTCATCCAATTTCTAATTTTTTTCTCTCGTTTTATGGCAAAATCATTACCCGAGATGTAATGACAGTCCTGTGGATGACAACCAGATAACATGACTGCTCCAGCACCACGTTTAAAACAATGTTTAATAAAATCAATATCAACTCGTCCAGAACACATAGTTCTAACTATTCTCGTGTTAGTTGGATATTGTATCCGACTGGTTCCTGATAAATCTGCCCCAGCATAGGAACACCAATTACACGCAAAAATTAAAACTTTTCCTTGGGCATTTTCACGAAGAGCTATATCAATTTGACGAAGGATCATAGCATCTGTAAAATTTGTCATAGTAATAGCATTTGTAGGACAATCAGCAGCACAAGTCCCACATCCTTTACATAAGATAGGTATGATATGAGCGGGAGACTTTTTTTCTTGATCGACAATAACTGCATTATAAGGGCAACGAGAAGCACAAATCCCACAACTAGTACACTTTTCCAGATCAACAAAAGCATATAATGGTTCTACATGGAATTCTCCCTTTGAAATCAAGTTCACACAGCGTCCTGCAGCAGCACTAGCTTGTGTAACACACTCTCTAATGTCTTTTGGAGATTCTGCTCCACCTGCAATGAAGATACCGTCAGTTGGAGTGTCTACAGGTCGAAGTTTAGGGTGAGCTTCAATATAAAAGCCTTTTGAATCTTTTGCTACTGGAAATGGAATAGATTCTGATGATCCAACCGCACCTACAGAAAGAACCACTAAATCAAATTCTTCTGCTAGTATCGTTCCAGTATCAATATTTTCGACAGAGAGAATAAGATTATTGTTTTCGGGCTCTTCCCTTATTTGTCCAGGACGACCGCGTAGATATAATACACCTTCTTCTCTTGAACGTTTATAAAGCTCTTCAAAACCTTTCCCAAAAGCCCTAATATCAATGAAAAAGATAACAACCTCAACATCAGGCCAATGCTCTTTGATTAAAAGGCTATCCTTAATACTTTCCATACAACAAAAATTAGAACAGTACGGATTGAATCTCTCATCTCGCGATCCAACACAATTGATGAGAGCAATTTTTTTTGGTTTCTTAAGATCGCTTGGTCGTACAAGTTCTCCGTTTGTCGGTCCCGCAGCATTGATCAACCTTTCAAATTCAAAGGTTGTGATAACATTCGAATAATGCCCCCATCCATATTCTGTGATTTTAGAAGCATCAAAGATTTCAAAACCCACAGCAATAATGATGGCACCAACTTTATAGTTATAGATTTTTTCTGAGTTTTCATAATTGATAGCTTCTTTTTCACATTCTGCAATGCATTTCCCGCAAGCTAGAGGAGATAAGCCTAAGCAGTTCTTTTCATCAATTATGTAACTTGCCGGTACAGCTTGTGGATAAGGGATATAGATAGCTTTCCTCCAACCTAAATTACCAGAATACTCATCAATAACATTTTCAGGGCAAATAGGGACACAATCGCCACATGCCGTGCAGAGATCTTCATCTACATAGCGAGGATGCTTCTTAATCTCTATTTCAAAATTTCCAATATAGCCTGATATATTTGTCACTTCAGCATTAGTAATCAAATTAATGCTATCGTGATTTCCTACGTCAGCCATCTTAGGGCCAAGTATACAGATACTGCAATCCATGGTTGGGAAAGTTTTATCGATAAGAGCCATCTTTCCTCCAATAGTAGGTGCTTTTTCTACAAGAATAACTTCATAATTATCAGCTAAATCCAAAGCAGCTTGAATTCCTGCTACACCTCCTCCTATAATTAGGACTCGTTGATTAACAGAGACAACAATGTCATCAATGGCTTCTAATAACTCAGCCTTTGCAATAGCCATTTCAATTATTTCTTTAGCTTTTATGGTTGCTTCCTTTTTCTCCGAAAGATGAACCCAGCTACATTGTTCTCGAATATTAGCTACTTCTACTAATGATGGATTTATCCCGCTGCGTCTAAGAAGTTTTTTCCATGTTGGTCCATGTAACCTTGGTGAACAAGCAGCAACAACAACCTTTTCTATTCCTTGTTCTTTAATGGCGGTTTCAATCTCTACTTGCCCAGGATCCGAACAAGTATACGTATTGACTTGAACAAGTTTAACACTTGATATTTTTTCAATCTCTTTAGCTAATTGGTCAATATCTACAGTACCAGCAATATTTTTCCCACATTTGCAGAGAAAAACTCCTATGTTAGGAACAGCGACAGGATTATCAATAATATTTGTCATCTTTTCACTTTGAATTTTCTATATTTTTTTTTTGCTTTGTGCTTTCTGTCGAACTTGTTCTAATTTTTCAGTAAACCCCTCACGTGATTCTTCAACGAACTCCCCACAAATTA
>JAHLWT010000237.1 GCA_019057775.1 Promethearchaeota archaeon | reverse complement strand
AAAAATCAGGATGGAAAGTGATAACGCAGGCATTTCTAGTGAAAAAAAATCAATATTAAAAAGATATATTATCAAGATGACAATTGAAAGTCCTTATAGATCAACGATTTCATATAAAATGGAGTTGATAAGAAAGAGTTTTCATTTGTTGGGTTTATTTCTTGCTGTAGCATATTTTGGGTTTTTCGTTTTATACCCGATAACATTGATCATCAGTGACAGTGTAATTCAGCTAATCAATGATATAAAACCCGCATATGAATTAATATGGGGTGATATTGCTTTATTTCCTTTTGTGAAGGGTTTTAATCCCCCCCAAAGCCATCTCCATGATGGCCTTAATATCTCAATTATTTACTTAACCATGATGGCGTTAATTGGGGCATTAATATTAGCTATTATATCAGATTTAATACGAATCATATGGAGCCCCGAATATTCTTTATTTAACTTCTTATCAAGATCGATGCTAAGAAATAAGGAAAAAAATGCCGCTGGACCACATATTTATCTTATTACTGGAATGGTTTTTTCATATATGCTTTACATGTTAGGTTTAGTCCATATATTAGCGTTTTTTACCGGAACACTAATTGCTTGTCTTTCTGATGCTACAGCCGCTTTAATTGGAAGAAAATATGGAAAACATAAAGTAATAGTTAGAAGTAAAGACACTAAATCCGTGGAGGGCTTTCTTGCTGGTATGTTTGTAGCATATATTATAGGAATGATTCTAATCGGGCCAATATATGCCATAATTGGAGTTGTAATTTTCTTTATAACAGATTATTTCCCAGTATTCACAGCTGATAACCTTCTAAATCCTATATTTATACCGATTGGAATCCAACTCTTCATTCTCATATTAGGATTCCCGGTTGGCTGGTGGCCTTAACTCATACATAAGATTAGGAGTATCATGCGGGAATTTATTGATAAATTAAATCATATTGAATTAGCTATATTTGATTTAGATGGAGTGATTTATCGTGGAAAAACATTAATTCCGAATGTCAATGAGATCATAGAAGAGCTTAAGGAACACTCAATTAGAGTGGTATATAATTCAAATAATTCTACAATAACAAGGCAAGCTTACGTTGATAGGCTAAGAAAATTCAAAATTCCAAGTGAAATTACTGATTTTTATACGAGTGCTTCAATCGCTTCAGCAGAAATTACAAAGATAAAACAGAACGCCAATATTTTCTTAATTGGAGAGGTTGGTTTAAGAGAAGAACTACGTTCATGTGGTCATAATATTGTTACTGACCAAGTAAATTTTAGAGAGGTTGACTTCGTTCTTGTAGGACTTGATAGAGATTTTAATTATAATAAATTATCATTTGCCCAAAAGTGTATTATGGAAGGAAATGCTAAATTCTATGCTACAAACGCGGATTCTACATTACCTGTTGCTAATGGATTTAAGCCGGGTGCTGGTGTAATGGTGAATGCATTAACAACTTGCGCAGGAACAGGACCAATAAGAACTTTTGGAAAACCTGAACCATTTGGAATTCAACTGATTCTGAAAGATACTCAAATTCCAGCGGAGAATGCATGTATCTTCGGAGATAGATTAAACACTGATATTTTAGCAGGGAATCGTGCAGGGATTACAACAATAGCCGTACTTACTGGAGTTGCTACGAGAGATAAGATTGAAAATTTAAAAGGTGAATCTCAAAATTCAGATCAATTCGATAAAAATCTCATCCCTGATATTATAATTAATACTTTAAATGAGATATTCAAAATTTAGGTAAATTCTCATTTTATTTAATCATCTAGATTGGCTCGCTTTATCATCTCTCTTATCATTAATCGCCCCATTTCAAGGAAGATATCTTCCACACTTTGCCCATCTTTAGCAGAACACTCGATATAACCGTATAAATTATTTTTTTTAGCTATTTCATAGGCTTCCTCTCTAGATACCGCTCTTTTATATTCAAGATCTAGTTTGCTCCCTACCATTAGAACGGGTATTTGGTGATTCTCTCCCCTGTATCCCTTTTTAAAAATTTCCAACCATGAATCAAAATTCTTAAAACTGGAATATCTGGTTATATCATATAAAAAAATTCCCCCCGATGCTCCAATTACATAACTCGGTAGCAAAAATCGAAATCTCTCCTCTCCCGCGAAGTCCCAAATTTGTAAGCTCACACGCTTTCCTTCAATTTCAATTTTTTTAACGTGAAAATCAACTCCGATTGTAATGAGTTCATCACTCTTAAAGATACCAGTAAGGTATCGAGTTATTAGAGTTGTTTTACCAACACCTCCATCACCAAAAATTATAATCTTAAACATAGCATCCTGCAAAATTAATTAATCCCTGATTTTGTTTAGTTTTTTGAATGATTTCGAAATCTATTGCTAAAGATCTTCACACAGCCTTAATTTTGAATTTAAAATTCTTATTATGGTTAATCTGAATACTTTCAGCTTTTTTATTTTATGAATATAATAAATTCCATTTTTAAAAATGATTGTTTTCCGTTAATTAGCAACCCTTAGTATTTTTTTAAATTTTAAGCAAAAAGATATATTTTAATTTTTTCCTAAATTTTCAAACTTGAGGAATTATGGCAACAAAGGTTAGTATAGTTGACGTTAGAGATTATGAAAATGTTCCAGCGGCCTATAACCAGCTATAAAAACAAGAAGTAGGGGAATTAAAGGATTATTCGATTAGTTTAAGTTTTGGGGCTTGCATAAAATAATTACTTATCCTCATACTTTAAATTATTTCATCTAATAGGTACTTTATAATTATCCAGGTTCAGTGAATTCACCGATTCTTTACACAAAATTCAGAATAAATTTTTAGGAAATTGTAATTGGATAATCGCATATTAATAATTGAGTCATATTGAATAAATTCATTGGTAGAATGCGCATAACCACCTATACCTAAACCACCAGTAATAAAATTCAGGTTTAAAATTTTGTTAATTTCACTCAATGGAGCGGCGGCGGCGCTTATTGGCCAGATTTCACAAGAAAAACCTTTAAAGCTTTTAACCAAACTTTCAACTAAAACTGAATCTTTTTTAACTCTTGCACCCTCATAACCAGAATTTTTAATTAATTTAAACTGGCATTTTGAATTTTTAGCATAATTATCAATTTTTTCCCGAATTTCGTTATAAATTTCATCTACAGAGATATCATGAGCAAATCTAATATCAATATTACATAATGCGTGATTAGGGACCATATTCTTTGTTCCTTCATCTAGATACCCCGACTTTAATGTTGAAATATTAAACGTAGGTTTAAATAGATAGTTAGTGAAACATCTTTTCGGATTTGTGTTTTGGGTATCACTTATACCCGCTTTCTTTTTAATTTTTTCGAGATCTAATTTCTCTAATAACTCTTTAAGTATAATTTTATCATCCTCTGATTGCCTATAAGGGATTTTTAAACTATTGATAAGAAATTCATTATTAGAGTAAATAATATTAAGGAGCGAAATTATTTCAGATGCAGGATTTGGAATCAAAGAACTAAAAGCAGAGTGTACTTTTTTATTATTAGTGTAAGCAAATATCGTGATTGAGAGAATTCCTTTATATCCTAATTTTAAAACAGGAGTACCGTCAAGATCCTGCTTGGCAGATGGATAATAGACATCTCTACAACGTTTAAAAAGAAGTTTGTTATTTCGAAGAAAACCAGTTAAGCTTGGTGAACCCTTTTCTTCTTCACCATCAAAAAGTAAAAGTAGAGACATGGGTAGTTCTTTCCTTTCCTTTAATTCTTTTACTACATTTAAAAAACATATTAAAGGAGTTTTCGAATTATAAGCACCTCTCGCAATTATACATTTGTCTAATATTTCAAGAGGGGATGGAAGAATTCGGATTTCTGCACTGAAGGGGTCACTTATCCAGTCTTCCTCTTTATTAATAGGTTGAGTATCATACATCATATATATTAACAAACTTTCCTCGTTATTACCCTCTATCTTGGCTAGTATTAACGGATTGATCTCGCCAGGATATTCTTTGATATCATCAGAAAAGCTTTTTATATATGAGATAATGAAGTCTTTTGCTTTTTTTATTCCCTTTTTATTTAATGTATTGCTAGGGATTTTTAAAAAGGGACGTAGCTCTTTTTCTATAAAGTATTTATTAGTTTCTATTAATATCTTCTCAAAACTACTCATCGAATTCATATATAATACAATAGTTAAATAGTTTTAATTAATTGTCCATAGTAACAAGAATTGAAATATTTCTTTTATTAAATGAATCATCCTAAATCAAATAATTTCGAAGATTTAACACTAATATTAGAAGAAATAAAGGAAAAAGCTAAGTTATTAGGAGTAATTTTGACTGCTCACGATGGTAATTTGATTTTTGAAAATGTAGGGCATAATTTTAAGGGAGAAAAGTTTTCTTCAATGTATGCTTCGGTAGTTGAGAGTGCCGCAGGTCTCGGGCAGACAATAGGGAATAGAAAAATTAAGAAAATCATCACTGAATTAGGAAACAAGACTCTAATTACTGTTGAGTGTAGTGATAAAACATTCTTAACTTTGGTTGTCAATAATGATTCTAATGTATATAAAGTGTTAAATGATTTACAAAATTATATTTCAAAATTGAATAACTTGCTTTAACTCAAAAATTAAGGATGTTAAGAGGATTATCTTTTATAAATAACTCATCCAATCCTCATCGATTCGATTCAAAGCATTTTCAGTTTCTTTCTTTACTTCCCAATTATCGTCCCCTAAAATTTCAATGAGGGGTTTAATTGCATCTCTATTTCCAATCCCTCCTAATGCTTTAACTGCAGAAATACGAATTTTATCATCGCTTTCTTTTAATAATTGGATGAATGGCTCAATTGAGTCAATACCTTTAAGGTTTCCGAGTGCCATTGCTGCCCAACTTTTGATATGCACATCATCGTCATTTAAGCATGAGATCAGAGGTTTGATAGACTCTTTACTTCCTGATCTTATTAATAATCTTACTGCTGCTCTTCTAGTTTTCCAATTTGAGCTTTTTAATGACTCCTCTGCTAACGTAACTATATTATCACCCATATTATAATTAATTAGGGCATCTATTGCTGAATTACGCACGCTACCGTTTTCGTCCCCTATCATATTTAAAACTTGGCTTATAGTATTTGGATCTCCAATTTCTCCTAAAATCTTTGTAATATACATTCTGATTTGCCAAGACTTTTCTGACAGAGAATCAACGATTTTTTCAGTTATTTGACCATCTAATATCTGTAATAATGCTTTATAAGCTGTTCTTCTAATACTTGCCACTTTACTATCGAATATTTTTATTAAAAGATCAATTGCATTCTTATCTTTCAACATTCCTAATATCTTTATTGCTTCCTTTCTTGCTTTGAGGTTCCGTCCTTTTATTACATCAATTAATGGATCATAAGCCTTTTGCTTGCTATAGATTTTGTGTAGTGCATTTTTAGCAAGATTTCTTATTTTAATATCATTATCTTTCAGAATTTCTAATAGTGGTTTGCTAGCCACTTTACTTCCTATTTTTCCTAGTACCCGTATTGCTTCTTTTTTTACTTCAATATCTTCATCATTAAGAGTCTCTAATATAAATTTAAGATTTTTTACTTCAATCACTTTTTCTAATGCTTTTGCTGCATTTTTTCTTATGATTGGATTCTCATCTTCTAAATAATTTATTAAATCACTCTCGCTTTGTTTATTACCAATTTTTCCAAGAATAATCGGTATTTCTCTCTTAATATTAGGATCTTCAGAATTAATGTACTCATTAATAATTTCTAGTTTGCTTTTTTTGCCTATTTTTACAATAGAATTAATCAAGTAGTTATAGATTTCAGCATTTCTTAGATGTAATAATTGAATTAAAGGTATTAATGCTTTACTCTCACCAGCTTTTCCAAGAAAGGTTATGGCTAATTCCTTAGCTTCAATATTAGGATCGCCCAAAGCTTCAACAAAGAAATCAATTGAACTATTTAAATCAACATTTCCAACTTTTTCAATGAGGTTCCTTCTAACAGTTCCATCACTGCAACCCTTATATTCATCTTTTAAAAAGACAATTCCATCTTTCTTAAAACATTTAGTAAATAAATCAATTAATTTAAGACGTAATTGAGGATGTCTATCATTTAAAAAAACTTTTTTAACGTCCTGAAATTGTAAGTTTCCACAATCTTCAAATTGAATTAACAATTCCACAGCTTTAGCTTGATTTTCCCAATTATCAGAAGTTGTTATAATTGATACTAATTGCTCTTTAGCTTCATCTTGATCCATTGTTTTTATTTTTGTAAATAATTTGTGAGTATCGTCTGTCAACTTTAACAATCCTAAAATGTTCAGTTCAAATTACATAAAAGAAAAAATAAATCTTTGAAATAATAAAAAAATTGATGTATTTATTTTTATTGTATTAATGAATATTAAATTGCTAAAAAAATAAAAATAAAAAAATGTTGAATTTTAACCTACTTCGACATCCATTTTTTTCCGTTCTTCAAGCAATACATCGACTACTGAAGGATCAGCTAAGGTCGTAACATTACCGA
>JAHLWT010000236.1 GCA_019057775.1 Promethearchaeota archaeon | reverse complement strand
AATGATAATATTTATGAATACGTCAGGCTAATTATTTATGAAACCTGAAAATTATCCGCCAGCTGGCGGATTAATCAATTTGTGAAACTATGTCCTTTTGTATCAGTAAGTTTTCCTCCGGGAAAATAGTTATAATTCCTGAGATCAATATTTTTTCCGCTTTTTGCCCATGGCAAGTTTGCTTCATGAGGCAAAATCCCTTTCAAATAACAGTTAAAAAAAACTTTATCCAGTTCTTTCACCCAAAGTCTGTTCTCCTTCACCTCCCTATTTATCATTTGTTCAGGAAACCGGATAATTTTCTCAACCGAATCCTGAATACCATTTATCGAAATCGTTTGGGCAATGGCTGCTTCGGGCCCACATACTACAGGAATCGGTTTTCTCACTGCCTCAACGGCTTCAAACAATTTTAGGAATTGAGAGTCGGTTTCAGGTGATCCGTAGCTCCATTTTTTTCCTTTTTTACCAGTTGCGATAATCTCCTTTGTGGTTTCACCATAACGAACAATTGCATTTTCAAATTCAAAGTGAAACATGGGGCCTTTTTCAGAAAAAGTTGAATGGGAAGCGTAGAAAAGCAATTCGATATTATTTTTAGTATAAATCCGGCATGCTACTGAATCGTAATTTTCAATCGGATAAGCTTTATATAATTCTGCAGTAATATCTTTCGGTTTTACGCTTGAATGTAGTTCTTCACCCAGAACATAAAGAAGATTATGCAGAAAGTGTGCCATGGCATTGCTGGCAGGACTATCCAGTATCCATCTGCCGCTGGAGTCTTTTATCTTTCCTGCCCAGTTATTCCGTTTGTAATAAGCCTCATTTCTCGGCCAAAAACATAAAGTTTTAAGCCGGAGAGGGGCTCCGAAAATACCTTTTAATATATCCTGCTTGAATGTCTGTACAGCTTTTGAATAGGACCACTGGTAACCAACCCTGAGCCATTTCCCCGATGTTTCCTTAATCCTGATCAATCCTTCAACTTCCTGAACTACGATTCCTATAGGTTTATCACACAATACATTGCTGCTGTTTTTCAGAGCAATGGCACTTTGATGCACATGGAAATGAAGGGGAGATGAAATAACAACAAGATCAGCAGAATAACCTTTATCATAAAAATCCTCCAGCCGGTTAAATACAGGTATTCCCCTGGAAACTATTTCCTTGTAGTGTCCGGATTGTGAGGCAAAAGGATCAACGATACCCGGTATTATTATAAATCCATCAGGAAATCCGTGCAATAATGTATCCAGGTAGAAATATCCATAACCGCCTATACCAACTGGCAATACAGAAACCAAATTTACATGATTTGTTTGCATGAGTTATCCTTATTGACCAAGTATATGAGTAATGGAATAGTTCGGAACACTTCCTTATTAGAATTTCGCTGATATTACTGACAAACTCTAATGAGCCTACTCTAAAAAGTCTATCGCTTTGGAATATTGGAAAAATGGAATATTGGAAACATTCATTATTATTCGCTCCCACAGTCCTTCCCACAATCTGCTCATGAGGTTTTCGCTCTCAAGTTCGCTCAAACGTTCCAGCATTCCAAAATTCCATTATGCCATTATTCTATCAAAAATGACTTTTCGGAGTGGACTCTCTAATTAAACTTGAACCTTTCAATTCTATCATTATTAGCTTTGCTTATAATTCTCTAATAAATCCAGTTCAAACATTGATTTTGAATGAATATCAATCCCGATTGTTTTAATTTCAAATCCCGTTAATGAAACGGTATATTCAATATTCAAAAAAGGAATTTTGAGTGATGTATCCCGTGATTTTCCGGTTGGTTCGAAAAGCCGGACAATAATCCAGGGTTTATTCTCCGCAAATTTTAACGCTTTAAGCTGTACAACCGGATCGGAAAGGATTACACCTGGATAAACTTGTTTACCTCTACCCGGGGGAAAATAGCATAGAACCATAATTCCTTCATTTTTAACCATGGCTTCACGGTCAACAGCAGAAAAGCGATCTTGTAAAGATCCGGCATTTATCCAGAAGGTAAATGTTCGTTCCCCCTGGTCGATGCGTGGTTCAAACCGGTCTTGTTTCACCAAAGGAGAATTGTCACCGGTTGGATGTGCTGAATAGGCAGGTGAACGCAGCAACGATAGCCGGATCTCTCCCTGCTCATAATCAAATCCATATGTTCCATCATTTATTACCGTGAAAGCAATATCCAAACTAGGTGAACTTATACCAAGCCATTTTTGGGCAAGCAGTTCCTCACCCGGGCGATCAAATTCTTCAGTACCGTATGCCACCTGTCCCCTGCATTTTCCATTCTTAAAACAGGTTGGAATGGATAATTTCAACATACGATCCTTCTCCATCCAGAAAACTCTCAGCTCAATTTCTATTTCAGTGCCTGACCCGGGAATTTTATACCGCATACAAAGATTCGAATTATTGTATTTGAAAAGCGCTTCAACAACCGTTCTCACCGGACCTTCCTCTATGACACGAACCGGATCAAGGTCAGGCAATCCGGCAAAAACTCCACATTCTTTTTCCGACATTAACGAAAATTCTCCTTCGATTTCCCTGAACGATCTGACCCTCATACCCCAGGGATCAGCATCATCCTTTATTACCAGAGGTAAAAACGACTCTGACTTCAAAATTTTCATACCTTGGACCACATATTCATCGATCAGTCCGGTAACAGGATTAATAACCGTTTTACAGTCCTCCGTATTAAATTTAAATTTTTCATCTTGTGGAATTGGCTTCTCCGGTACACTTTCTTTTTTCAACCAACATGAAAAGCGATTAACAGAAGCTGCCTTTAACATTCCTCGGAAAACAACCCGTTTCCTGAAATCCCATTGTATATTGCTGCTTTCCTTTTCCTGCTGTGATTGAATTATTTCTCTATCTAAACCGGTTACTAACGGCTGGTTAAAAGTATCCTGGTTAAAGTCTGGTTCCTGGGCTTGAAATTCACAAACAATGGTTTCTTCCAGATCGAAAGGGAAAGGATTATAAACAAAAATCGGGAATTCGTTTTTTTCAGCCGGTTTCCGGAAAGACATCAGGTGGAAGAAAGCTTTTGCTCTCAGACGTGAAAGAATTTCAAGTCCATGATCCATTCTCTGAAGGACATACGTTTCAACCTCAGGTATTGACGTTCCGGGAAGAATATCATGAAACTCACAAAACAGCAGATCTTCGAGAGCTTCTTTCAACTCATCACTGGGGTATTCAATCAATCCCTGGATGGCTGTATTGGTAACCATTTTTTCGGTAGAAAAATATACATTCTCCAGTTTACGGTGTTTTTGCTTGACTTTCGCCATGGATGTATAACATCCCACTGCAAATGGATTCAGATCAGTATGTATTGCCGGCAGTGTTTCCTTAACTTTATCCAGTTGATAAAAATAATCTTCAGGCTTTCCATGCATCAGGTTCCACTCCTTGTTTTCGTCCATCAATTGTCCTATTTGTTTGAGGTCTTCCTTTGAAGGACCTCCACCATGATTGCCGATTCCCCAGAGTATCATACCGTGGCAATGATCATGATTTTCCTTCATCCAATTCCTGATTTTTTCTCCTGCTTTACCCTGTTGGGAGTTATAGTGTTCCGAAGCACGGTGTGCCAATATTTCTGAACCGTCATAACCTATCCAGATAAAATCATCATCCGGGAGTTCGAGAAATTGCTTATCGGGTCTGCAAAACAGATAAGATGAATAGCCTGTTTTTCTTAATATTTGAACCAATCCCCGTGTATGACCAAAGGGATCAAAATTAATGGCAGTTTCAGGTTCAACATTGAATTTGTCTTTGAAATACTCTTTGCCCAGCAGGATTTGTCTGACCAGTGATTCGCCATCCGGTATGTTGCAATCGGGCTGCAAAAACCATCCACCCATTATGTGCCACTTTCCTGCCTTAACCAATTTTTTTATCCTGTCAAAAAGTCGGGGTTCATAGGCTTCGACATACTGATATAAAAGGGCTTCGTTATGATTAAAGATGAAGCCGTCGAATTCCTCGCAGAATTGAGCAGCTATTCTGAACGTGGAAAGGGTTTCTGCAAGACCTTCTTCCCATTCCCACAACCAAACAGGATCAAGATGAGCGTTACAGATAAGAATAAGTAGTTTCATCCATAATTAATTTATACCGGAATTTACTCTCCGTCTGGCTGATCATGAGATTGTCCCGATAGCCATCGGGGCTAAGTTCAATGTTCATGGCTTGATAATGGCTAATTTCATTATACTTTGCATTTTTAAGTCGGCAACCGACTGTCGGCTGTAGACTGCCGACTGTGGACTGCCGATTATTTACTAATTATTTATGAAACCTGAAAATTAAGGTTTTTCTTAATTCACCCTGTGAAACTATGTCCTTATAACCTCTGTATATTCATTCCGCCACTAATTTCTATTACCAATCCTGTTGAATAATCAAATTCTCCTGCAGCCAATGCTTTTACAACTCTGGCTACATCTTCAGGGGTTCCCCAGCGTTTTTGGGGTATCAGGCCTTTGGCAATTAACTTATCATATTTCCCTTTTACTTTCTTTGTCATATTGGTTCGGATCAAACCCGGCCGGATCTCGAAAACCTTTATGCCGGTGGCAGCCAATTTGTGAGCATAATTCTTTGAAGTCATACTAAGGCCGGCTTTCGAAATACAATATTCAGCCCTGTTAACGGATGAAATATCAGCCGATATTGAAGTAATGAATATTATCTTTGGTTGGTAATCTTTGATATCAGGTATTTTCATTATCATCTCGCGGGCAATCTTCTGAGTAAGGAAGAAGGGAGCTCTGAGGTTCATGGATAATACCCTGTCAAAACTCTCAGGTGTAGTATCCAGGATATCCATTCGTTTCAAAGGTGCAACGCCTGCATTATTAACCAGGATATCAACTCTCCCGAACCTTTTGATTATTTCTGAAACCAACCGGTCGTGTTCATGAAGTTCGGATATATCAGCCTGCAGGGGCAGAAAAACAGATCCATTTGCTTCAATAAGGGGCTTGAGATCCAATAATCCCTTGCCGGGCTCATCCGATTTCATGGTGCGTGATATTCCAGCGATGTTATATCCTGCAGCCGATAATTCCAGTGTTATCGCCTTTCCGATTCCCCTGCTTGCTCCAGTGATAACAGCAACTAGCTTCTTGTTGATATTTTTTTCTCCCATAGTTAATAAATATGTTTATATGAACTTAAAAAAAATTGTTCTGTAAAATCCGCTAAGCGGGCACCGAATTTAGGTAGAAAAAACAATTTCGTGCCAATCCAACCACCTCCCCCTCTCTTCGATCGGGTACTCCTCCTTGTCTAAGGAGGAGAATTTAAGGTTTTTAAAATTTCATTCAATGTATTGATATCCTTATAAATCCGTTCTTCACACAATTCCGGCCATTTTTTCCTATCAATAATGCTAATCTCCCCGTTACTATATTTTTCTTCCGAAAACTGAGCCAGTTTCATTAGCTTGACGAATTCAGTTGCTGTAAGATCAGGGAATTTTGATAAGAATTCAGGATCGAAAACAGGCAGGAAAAACTCTCCGCCATGATCTTCAATAGAAAGAAAAATATCTCGTTCGAGGGTGTTAATCAGGTTTATTATTTTTTTAATATCTGCAATTCCCCTGCCCATTTCAACCGGAAACGTTTTAATTCCATCATGGGTTAATAAAATTGCACCATCTTTGATGTGAGTGCTTACCACCCATGGAAGGATTCTTTCTACTGCAGAAACCGGGTTTTCAAGCATGGTTAAGAGATTCATGGTATCAAGGCAAATGCCCAGATAATCACCGGGTTCTGTTTCACACATTTCAAAAAGTTTCAGGAGTTCAAAAGTGGTAAATTCGAAATGGGTTTCGATAGCGAGAATTATATTAAAATCCCTTAGCATTTGACGTTGGGATTTCAGGGTATCTGCCATTTCGTTCAATAAGATTTCGGTAGCAGGGTTTTTGTCTGACCAACGCATCAATCCTCCCGAACAGGAACGAACAATACGGGTGCCGAGCACTCCAGCCTCATACGCAACTTTCTTATTAAGCTCAAACAGGTCTTTTCTGTCCCATGTACCCATATCTCTTGGAATGTGTTGTCCCCCACCCCATTCCAGGTAAAGTTCCTGTTCTTCAGCCATTTTCGAAAGATCAGTTAGATATGATCTGTTGATTTTCTTCTGATCCTTCGGATTAAGGCCTGAAAATGAAACGCCGTTTGCCCCATGCTCTTTTGCCCAAGTCAATGTTTCCATCGGATCTAGTTCCAATGGATAAAGACTGTAATTATCAATTCCAATCTTCAAGGCTTTCATGTTTTTCGTGTAAATCAAAGATAGCTATGTTAAATTTGGTACATCCGGATAATGCATAGGTAAATATTAGTTCTCTCAACATTTACGTTGCTATCTAAAGACAAGACCATGTGTCTTGGATTATTGTAGTAAGACTGCAATATAAATAATAATAGAACACGGATGACACGGATAACGCCGATTTTCACGGATTTTAAATATTTACATTATAAACTTCATTTCCTGTCATTCGTAAATATCTTTCTTTTAAATTCTGCTTTCTT
>JAHLWT010000235.1 GCA_019057775.1 Promethearchaeota archaeon | reverse complement strand
AACAGCATAGAACAAAAGATAAAAATGAATTGAAACTCATTTTATCTTGGACGTTAGGTACAATAGCCCCCAAAATAAGAAAGAAATGCTCAACACACAAAGCACAAGTTTGGCAGCCCATCCCTGCAAGCATCCCTTCGCTGCCAAACATATGCTTTTTAAACCAGGCTTATTTAAATAAAGATTAATAAATTTGTATAATATTGAATAGTGATTCATTCAGATTGTACATTAAAGTATTTAAACTATCATGAAACGAATAATTGTATTTTTTACGATTTTGATTATTAGCTTACAGATATTAGCTCAAGTTAGTGAAAAACGTTTAGCATTGGTAATTGGCAATGCCGCCTACCAATATAGCGGTGAACTGCGCAACCCGGTAAACGATGCCAACCTGATGGCAACAACACTACAGGATTTAGGCTTTACAGTGATTAAGCGTACCGATGCTACAAAAGAACATATGGATAATGCTATCCTGGATTTTTGGCGTAAACTGGGAAATTGTGATGTAGCTTTGTTTTATTTTGCAGGTCATGGAGTCCAATTAAATGGAATTAACTATTTATTGCCTGTCGATGCTCAATTAGAGGACCGGTTATCAGTTGAATTTGAAGCTGTAGATGTAAATAAAGTTGTTAATAAATTTGAATATTATCCAGAAAACATAAACGTTGTAATCCTTGATGCCTGTCGTAACAATCCGTTTCGTTCCTGGGTGCGCGGAGGAATGCGTGGGTTTACTGCCATGCCCACCCCAAGTGGTACGATCATAGCTTATGCCACCTCCGCAGGCGCCACAGCCTTAGATGGGGCAGGCTCTAACGGTCTTTATACTGAAAAACTAACTCAACAAATTAAAATTGAGCAACGTATTGAAGATGTTTTTATTAACACACGTGTTGCAGTTCAGCAAGCCAGTGGGGGTAATCAAAGCCCACAGGAATGGTCGCAGCTTACCGGAAAGTTTTATTTTACTCAAACAGCATTTGAAGCACCAGGTAAACCTGTAGTTGGCACCGTTGAGAATGTAATGGCATATGGCAGCATTGAATTAACCACTGATATTTCAGGTGAATTGTATTTAGATGGTAAACGATTGGCAAGCGTCTCTTCTAATACAAAAGTGCCCATTAACAAAGTAACCATCGGTAGCCACAGACTGCAAATAGTCGGTAATGAAAATTGGACTGAAAATATCACGGTAAATAAATACCAAACCACACGAATATCCACAAGAAGCAACAAGACTGAAAATACATTTGAATTGGTAACCAGTGGTGCATTTACGGATACACGTGACAACGAAGATTATAAATGGGTTAAAATTGGTAACCAGGTATGGATGGCTGAGAACCTTAACTATAATATATATGGTAGCTGGTGCTACGATGATAAAGAAAGGAATTGTAATATGTACGGAAGGCTATATAATTGGCACACAGCGAAAAAAGTTTGCCCTGACGGCTGGCATTTACCAACCGATGAAGAATGGAAAGAATTGGAAAGGCATTTGGGGCTGAGCATAAGAGAAAGTGAAGAGAAAAGCTATCGGGGTACTGATGAAGGTGGTAAATTAAAAGAGACCGGTTTGTCACACTGGAGGGTTCCGAATAGTGGATCAACTAATGAAAGTGGTTTTTCAGCGTTGCCCGGCGGCTACCGCGTCGACGGTGGTCATTGCTACTATAAAGGTAGGCGTGCTTACTTTTGGTCTTCGACGGAGGACAAGAGATTCCGTGCGTGGGGCCGGATGCTGGGTTACAATCGTTGGGAAGTTAAGCGCGACGGCACCCGTAAGGGAGCTGGTTTTTCTGTCCGGTGCGTCAGGGATAAATAGACTATTTGATAATTTACCGCGAACCGACCAAAGGGAACTCATGAGCAATTAGCAAATAACCGATCGATTTTTTTTAATCTATGACTACATACGATGAGCTACTTGTATTTAAAGCAACGTATGATTTATTGCTCGAAATGTTTCGCTTCACGAAGGATTTTAGCAAGGAATTAAAATATACTGTGGTGGAAAGCCTTAAAAAGAAAAAAAGTTAAATAATCATCCCTTCACAGCCCAGCACATTTGGCAAACCCACAAAGCAGACACACAAGCCAAATTTGCCAAAAGAGCTGGTCTGTCCTTCCGCACTAGTGGACAAAAAAATGAAGGAAGAATTTTGGGGGCTACAGATACCTAACATGCGCTAAAATTAATTGCCGGTTTGAAGGTATATGAAAGTTAATTATCTTTGATAAAATATGTTAGTAAATGGAAAGGAAACTGCAAATAAAACGGCAACTAAATTTTAGCGCCATTCGTTAGCTGTAATTGTTGAAAAAAAATCTAGAATGATTTTAAAAATCACTTTGAGTAAACAGATTATTAATTAAAAACATTAGTTATGAAGAAAAATTTAATCAAATCAACTTTCAATGAAAGTATCCTGTTTTTTTTCTTTGTTGTTTTTCTGCTGTATTCTTGTGGTGGCAACAAAGAATCCAAATCAACTATTCTAACGATTGGTGAGTCACATCTTGAGGTTCCGGGGGGTAAAATTTGGTATAGAGTAACAGGGACTGGAAAAGGGGAGCCAATTGTTCTTCTTCATGGTGGGCCCGGTTTTTCCAGCTTTTACCTGAAACCATTTGAGGATCTTGGTAACGATCGCCAGGTTGTGCGTTACGATCAGCTTGGTAGCGGGAAATCCGATGTGATTACAGACACAACTATGTTCACAATTGATCATTTCGTAAAAGAACTGGATATGCTTCGTGCTCATCTTGGGCTTTCTAAATGGCACTTGTTTGGTCATTCATGGGGGACAGTTGTAGCACTTGAATATTACCATGCATACCCCAATAGGGTATCTTCTATTACTTTTGGTAGTTTATGCTTTGATATTCCAGCATGGGAGAGAAGTACAAAGCAACTTCTTGCTTCATTCCCTGATTCATTGCATGAAGCAGTACTGAATGCTGAATCTACGGGTAATTATAATGACCCACTTTATGAGGAAGCAATGAATCAGTTTTACGCTAAATATGTTACTGGTCCTAATCCTGTTCAACCCGACTTTGACAGTTTAATGGCAACCTTTAATGAAGATATTTATGGTTATATGTGGGGGCCGAGTGAATTTACTATCACGGGTACATTGAAAGGGTATGATGCTTCGTACATGTTACCAGAAATTGAAGTACCAACACTTTTCACTGCAGGGGAATTTGATGAAATTCTTCCAGATATAGTCAGAGAAAAAGCTGCTTTGGTAAAAGATTCTCGTACAGTCATTTTTGCCGGTTCCAGTCACATGACACCCTGGGACGCTCGCGATGAAAATGTGAGGGTTGTACGCGAGTTTTTGAATTCGGTGGATTCTTTGAATAATGAATACTAATTGATAATTGATATTTTATTCAAGTTATTTCTCAACAACAAATACAGCTAACATGCTATAAATTCAAGCGGGCGGAAAGTGGTATTTGAAACGGAAATTCGTTAATTTTACTTCGGTGCAGCTTGATAATAAAGTGGGTATATTGCCCGCCAAAATTTATAGCTGCTCGTTAGCAACAAGGCGAATAGAAAAAGTACAAACTCGATAGGTAGGTGTCAGATTGATTATTTATAGCTCTTTGATAAGTTAATGCGAAATTGAGGGAATTTATTTTGTTTTTTTTCTCCCCCCTGCTCAAAGAAAAAGAAACCCAACCCACAATGCAGCACATTTGCAAACCCACACAAGCCGACCCATAAAACCACAGGTTTGCAAAAGAGCTGCAAATCCCTCGCTAATTAACAGATTGTATAATCGTTTAAAAAAAATGATAACTAGTTCAGTCTTATTTTTACTTTTTAGCAAGAGTGATGTTACTTTGTATTGATGTATAATAAGAATGATATAAAATATTTTAGAAAAAAATTATTGGACTGGTTTAGTTCCAATAAGAGGGATTTTCCGTGGCGAAGAGATGATATTACAAAATACGAAATTATAATAAGTGAAATTCTTTTGCAACGAACAAAAGCAGAAACCGTTGCAAAATATTATTCCACATTTTTCAACACCTATCCTGATTGGGAATCATTGGTAAATTCTGAAATTGAGGATTTTGAAAAAATATTAAAACCCTTGGGATTATATAAACACAGGGCAAAGAGACTATATAAAATAGTTGAAGAATATAAACAAAGGAGTGGTGTTTTACCCAAAAATGTTAATGAACTAAATGATTCAAACCTTTCTACATTGTATCTTTCAAATGCTTATGAATTATTTATCTTGAATAAAAGAGCCCCGTTACTTGACGTTAACATGGCTAGAGTTTTAAGTAGGTATTTCAATCCAAAGGAAGTTAAAGATGTTAGAAATGAGAAAGAATTGCAAGAATTATCAAAAACTGTAATAAATGTAAAGAATTGCAAGGAATTAAATTGGGCAATTTTAGACTTTGCAGCATTAGTTTGTAAGTCACGAAGACCAAATTGTTCCAACTGCGTAATTAAACAAAAATGTAAATATTTTAATTCTATAGAGAAAGATAACAAGGAAGGAATTGAAGAATCTCAATTAAGTATATATTATGACGATAGGGAAATTGGAATGAAGCCCCAAAAGAAATATAAATTATTATCGCTTTTTTCTGGATGTGGGGGCATGGATTTAGGTTTTGAGGGTGATTTCCTTGTTCATAAAAACTCGATTAACATTAAAAATAATCCAGACTTTATTAACGAATATATTGGAAAGAATTTTATCAATCTTAAGCCGACAAAGTTTCAGACGGTATTTGCGAATGACATTTTAGGAGATGCAAGGAATGCATGGGTAAATTATTTTCAAAAACGAGATTATTCATCTGAAATTTTCCATTTGGAAAGTATTGTTGATTTAGTTAAGCTTCATCAACAAGGAGTAAAGGTTTTCCCAGAAAACGTAGATATAATTACAGGGGGATTCCCTTGTCAAGACTTTAGCATTTCAGGAAAGAGAAATGGACTTAAGTCTCACAAAGACCATAATGGCAAACTGATAAAAAACATTATACCTTCTATTGAGACAAGAGGGCAACTCTACATGTGGATGAAACAGGTAATCGACATTGTTCAACCAAAAATATTTATTGCAGAAAACGTAAAAGGTTTAGTGAATCTATCCAATGTCCAAGATATTATTCAGCAGGATTTTGCCAGTGCAGATGGAAATGGATATTTAGTCTTACACCCTCAAGTTTTACATGCAGCGAACTATGGAGTTCCTCAATCAAGAGAAAGAGTGTTTTTTATAGGGATAAAAAAATCTAAATTAAAAGATGGAATCTTAAAAGAATTAGAAAAATCAGAAATAAATGCAGAATTATCTCCATATCCTATTCCATCTCATTCAATATCAATAAGTCAAAATAGCTTTCTCGAGGCAGTTAAACTGAAGGAAATTCTTAAAGATATTGATGAACCTGAATTTTCATCTGACCCTTCACAGATGTTTTATTCAAAAGCCAAGTTCATGGGTAGACATTGTCAAGGACAAATTGAAATTAAGCTAGATGGAATCGGTCCAACAATTAGAGCTGAACATCATGGAAATATAGAATACAGACGTTTGTCTGCTGAAAATGGAGGCGTATTAAAAAAAGAATTAAAACAAGGGCTTAAAGAAAGAAGATTAACACCACGAGAATGTGCCTTAATACAGACATTTCCACCTGACTTTGAGTTTGTTATACCTTCATCAAGTAAGAAATTCTTTATAAGTCCTTCTTCAGCATATAAATTGATAGGTAATGCAGTACCTCCTCTATTAGCTTATCATGTCGCTAAAAGGCTGGAGAAACTCTGGGTTAAATACTTTAAAAACTAATTACAATGGTAGTTTCAACAAATCCTGAACCAACAAATGACGATTTTAATTCCTTATTAGACCATACAATAGAAGCACTCACTATAGAATCAAAAAGTAAAGAAGACCAATACTTAAAGTTACTAGGTAACAAACTGGAGAATAAAGTTTTCGATGTAATGAGTGTTAATGCGAAAGGAACTCCGTTTGAAAACTCAATTGAATTAATATCTGGTCAAAAATTCCCTGACATTATTGCTCACAATTTTTATGGTGTTGAAGTAAAAACTACTAAACAAAATCATTGGAAAACAACTGGTAATTCTGTTCTAGAGGGTACGAGAGTGGATGGTATTGAGCGAATTTTTATGTTGTTTGGAAAAATGTATTCTCCTGTTGAGTTTAAATGTAGACCTTATGAAGATTGTTTATCAGAAATAGTTGTAACACACTCTCCGAGATATCTTATTGACATGGATTTAAGTCAAGGTCAAACAATATTTGATAAAATTGAAATCCCTTATGATACTTTGAGGAAAGAACAGAATCCTATCAAACATATTATTGAATATTATCGTCAGTTTTTAAAACCAGGTGAAGAAGTATGGTGGTTAGAACAAGAGGAACTTAAATCAACTGGACTTATTATCAAACTTTGGAATAACTTATCAATTCCTGCTCGTAAAGAATATGTGTTGAGAGCAATGGTTCTCTAAACTACTACCCAATCTCTGACCACTGGATTGGTTTTTTAAGTTGATTTTT
>JAHLWT010000234.1 GCA_019057775.1 Promethearchaeota archaeon | reverse complement strand
TTTAGAGAACAAAGAAACAACATTACATCATTTACAGTTATCCGAAGACCATTATATAAATAAAAAATGGGACGATAGTATTTCCAATTCAAGAAAATTCTTAGAGTCAATCTTACAGGAAGTTGCAACTAAACATCATATGCTTACAACAAACACTAGATTATCAAATTCAATTTACGGTAGTCCTAGAGATGTAAGAGAATATTTAAAATATAGGGGATTAATTGAAGAAAAAGAGAAGAAGGCTATAGCATCTGTTTATGGCTTGTTAAGCGGGACTGGTGGACATCCATACATAGCAGAGCAAGACCAAGCAAGACTCTTAAGACATATGGCTCTCACTTTTTGTCAGTTTGTTATGTTAAGGTTGAAAGGATTTATAGAGCATTAATCTTTTTATTTATTGTGGGTAGGAGGTAAAAGATGAAAGCTTTTATCATAATGCCTTTTGATGATGAGACAGCAAATGATGTGTATGAACTGTGTACAAAACCTATCTGTAGAGAATTTAATATAAAGGCTAATAGGGCTGATGAAATTTTTACAACAAATCCAATAATAGATGATATTATAAATGAAATAGAGGAAGCTACTATCATAATTGCTGACATCTCAGGAAAGAACTCAAATGTTTTTTATGAACTTGGAATGTCTCACATGCTTAAAAAAAGCCAAACAATCATGATAACTCACGACCCATTCGGTAATCTTCCTTTCGACATAGCTCATTTTAGAATAATTAAATATGAGAACTCTATTGCTGGAAAAAGTGAGTATGAAAAGCAACTGGCAAAAACATTAGAAAATATATTGAGGGATTATAAATTAATTTATAAAAATGAATATGAAATGATAATGAATTTATTAATGTCCACCCCGCGACAAAGTGAATTACTTTGTTTGATGTCTATAGGTAAAGCTCCTAAGCCTATAAAAAAAGGAATGTTTCTACAAGTTGAAGGTCACAATAAAAAAACTGGCGCTGGTATGGCATCGAGTACAAGTTCTGCGGAAGACGCAGTTTCTTCTTTCATGGGGCTAGAATATGCTGAACAAATAGGGGATATAATAATATTAACTGAGAAGGGTAAAGCCTTTGTTGAACTTTTAGAAGAAAGAGGTCTTGTGTTAGATTATGTAAATGGACATTCTTTGACTAAAGGTTATATCTCGCAATTTGAAAAGACGGTAGAAAAACCTAAAAATAAAAAGATTAGAATATCACAACATAAGAAAAAAGTTAGGTAGCTTTTTTTTATTTGGGATTTTGAACATATCATAATTATTTGAACCACCCATATTATGTCAACTAGCTTCAACAATAAGCAATGGTCATGACTAAAAATACAAACCTTGAATTGATTGTTTTAGATTGTGAATCTGTAGAATCAACCTTCAAATCAATATTAAAAATATATTCTGTTAAGCCAAATGATATTGAAGATTTTCTGATCAGTTTAGATATGGAAGAATATTTTCGGGAACATGATCCTTCAGATGATGTCGACAAAGTTTTAATAGATTTATTCGAAAAAGAATTCAATAAAAACTTCAGATCCCTTGATTATGTCTTTTGGTTTCATCTCACACGAGCTTTTAGAGATAATGATTTCAGAGATGGCATATTGCCTTTAAATCAGGCGCTAGAGGAGAAAATCTGGCCAACTTTTTTTAAAATATTTCGAGGAACAAAACATTTAACTCGATTAAAACACATGAAAAAGCAAGGCGTTGATCATTGGCTTTATAATATGAAAACTAAATATAAATATTTAGGTGGTCCTTATGCGCTTCTTATATATAACAAAAAGTTTGAAGGAACAGGTGTAAAAACGGAATATTTTGAGTTTCCAGAAATCATTGAAGACATTTGTAATGGATATCAAAATTCATACAATGAATCGATACATACTACTGTAAAGAATTCATTGGTCTCTTATATAGTGAAATTTAAAAGCCGAAGGCGATTAGATCGAAGATGTATTTCTGCAGCACTATATTATTTATACAACATCTGTCATAAAGAAGAATTGTCTATGCATAGTAATACATGTTTTGACGGTAAGGGAAAATTAATTCCTTATGAAGATATTATTAAGATTGAATACTTAGGAAAGAGATGAATCATGGGAGTCTATAAAGAAAAAAAATAAGGAGGACAAAATAAAAAAACATGAGAGTAGAAAATGAGAAATCCAAAAATGAATTCTAAGGATTCTTTTATATTTGAGCCGATTACTAATGAATACAACACAAAAAAGTCTTTATATGAGAGAGTTGTTTAGTTCGTAATGAATGGGTATTATGTCAATTATCTGCCTGTAAAATGACCTTGAGAGGAAAAATAATGATTGAGCCGAAAGAAATATTCTCATCATTTAAATAAAAATAGGAGATTAAAAATGAATCCCGGAGGGAAAAAATTCATATTGTTGGTTCTTATCTTCGGATTAATTGTTACATTCACATGCAAACAAGAGGAGAAAGTTTTAAGCTGTGAAGAGTATTTAATGAAGAATTTAAGATTGATGGATGAAATAATTACATTCCAAGAGAAATGGATTGCATTGCAAGAGGAAGTGTTTGAAATTACTTCTGTAACAGAAAAAGTTGATTGGAAAAAATTAAATGAGAAAGGAAAATTTTTGTTGAAGGGAGTGAATGATATAGTAATACACTATAGTGAAGATAGGGAAAAAATATATAATGTGCTCGATGAAGAAAATTTAAAAAAAATAGAATCATTTTTAAGGCAGTCTTTTATTTATGTTGATGTGTTACAAAGAACAATCATGAAGTTAGCAATTATCACAAATCGGCTATACAGAATGACTGTTGAGCCTGGTTCATGGAGTGCAAGAGAATATCTCAAGGAATTAGATCAGTATAAATCTCTTTGTGATGAATATCATAAAGAAGGTTATAAGATGAATGAAGAATTAGAAAAAATGCGAAATGCTACACTAAAAATAAAATAAAGAATAAGTGCAAAATTTATTTTCAGATAATCAAATAGAGACAAGTGGAAACCAAAGACCCTGAAGCCCTGGCTTCCTGGGAATGATAAAGACGCTGAGCGTGATTGTCGCTTCATAAGAGAGACGATTTAAATAAATAATTTTCTCAAAAGGAGCAAAAAATACCAGAAGAAGATATAAAATCTCAAAAAAAAGAAAATATTCTTAAGCATCCTGTTCCTTCTAAACATTTAGAAAAGATTGGCGACATTACAGTTTCTTTTGCTTTATTAGAAAATCAAATACAGTTTTTTATATGGTCATTATTAGGATTAACCCCACGCATACAACGCATCGGGCAAATCATTACATCTGAGCTATCATTTAAAAAATTGCGAGCAGTTTTAATTAGCTTGTATAAAGAAACATATGGGGAAAATGATAATTATAAAAAAATGAGAGATTTAATGAATCGTGCGGGTAAAATAGAAGAAAAGCGGAACCAAATAACACATTCTTCATGGGGAGCAGGAAAAGATATTGATAGTATTACACGCATTAAAACAACTACCAAGGAAAAATGTGGACTTAGATTTAAAGTTGAATATGTCACAGTACATGATCTTGCAAAAATAGCAGGTGATATAAAAAAACTTGCCGCAGAAATTTCAATTTTTAACCTTGATCTTTTAGATGGTAAATTAAAAAAGAAATAATTAAAAATACAGTGAGTAATAAAAAGATTAAAATTGATCAATCAATAAAATTATTAGAATTCGGATTCTCTAACTACTCAAAATTAAGCAGTTCAAAATCTAAATTCAAAATCAATAGGATTTATTATTCACAGCAGAATACTTTAGTTGTTGAATATATAACTACTAAAAAGGAACCTATGGATGTAAAGATTGAATTGGGAGAAATAATTTCTTTTATAGGGAGCTTTTACCTCTCTGAAACAATTGAAGGCCCTGAATATGAGATCCCCATGTTTTTCGCAGCAATGGCTTTAAATGAAAATAAACACAAATTGATTTATGCCGTTTCTTCACATGATGCAGCTAGAAATATAATGAAAGGTAATTCTATTGAATGGTTGAAAAATACAATTTTTGAAGATCAGACAAGTGATTATTTACTCACACAAGCTAAATTAAAAGTATCCAAAATCGAAAAGTCATTAAGGGAAATAATATACTATATATTAGAAAATGAAAAATCCGAAGATTGGTATCTAAGTATTGATTCAAAAATATTCAAAGATGCTTATAGGGCTTATAAAAAAACAACTAATAATGATGATAAGTCGAATTCGACAATTCTTAATTATACATATTTGCTCCAGTTGAAAACAATAATTGAAAATAATTGGAATTTATTTAAGATCATCTTTGATGATAAAAATAAATTTATCCAAGCCATGAACGATTTAAATAAAATACGTAGAGATGAAAGTCATAACAGAGAGATAACAGAAACTATTCTAAATAATTTGAGTGAAGTTTATGAATTTATAATGTCGTGTATAGCAAAAATTAATCCTGAAATAATACCTCATTACATAATTGAAAACTGGCATAATTCACTATTTAATATAGTTGATAAACTAAAGTCCGGTATACCGCTTATTGACGAAAAGGATAGATATAATATAAACAAAACTCTGACTGCGACAAAAACATTCAAAAATGCTATTAGTAGTGCAGTTGAAGATTTAGAAGAATTGATTTGCCCGCTTGATAAGAAAAAATTACATTGTAAATTATTACTTATTTTTAAAGATTTAAACAATATTCTTAAGAATATGATTCAATATGGGGAAGAACTAAAACCTAATGAATTAGAAAATGAATTTGCCAAGTATTCTCGTAAAATGAACGAATTAAATAAATTTCAAGAAGAATACTTATTGTCAGAATTATAAAAAAGTACATAACAAAAAAATTAAGCAGACGCATAAAGATGCATCGCAACTTTAATAAGTAATTATATATAGTATTTTTAAAGGAGGAAAAAGTGGATACTGTAAGCTCTGAATCGCTTGGCTGGGCTTTAACTCATATTCTTAAATTTGGAGATACTGATATCTTCCCCATACCTTTTGAGTATAAAGCTATTCAGTCCTTCTGGAATGATGTAAAGATAAAGTTAGAATCCGAAAATCTTAAAAATCACGAAGTCAGTGCACCATTAAGGTTTCTTATCCCTAAACAATTTCCATGTTTCAGAGTAGCTACTCAACTAGACCCATATGATACCCTTCTATATCTCGCAATGATTTACGAAGCTGCAAATCATATTGAGGCTTTTCGGATTGATGAATCTAGAAAGATTGCTTGTTCATATAGAGTTGAAATAACTCCTGAGGGCCAATTATTTCGTCGTAAAAATGGTTGGCCTGATTTTCATTCGAAATCGGAAGAACTTGCTAGAAGTAACTCTACTAACTATGTTTTAACTGCTGATATCTCTGACTTTTACAATCAGATTTACCTTCATAGAGTCCAGTCAGCACTCGAGTCGTCCGGTGTGGAAATAGAAAGAAGTCGCCATATTGAAGAATTTCTAAAGAATCTTACAGCTAAACAAACCCAAGGCGTTCCTGTTGGTCCTTCTGGAAGTATCCTCCTTGCAGAAGCCTGCCTATCAGATGTTGATAGTTTTCTACTTAGAAAGGGATATAAACATACCAGATATGTTGATGACTTTCGTATCTTTACTGCTGATCATTCAACTGCAATTCAAGCTCTCTGTGATTTAACGGAGTATTTATATAGTGCTCATAGACTGAGTATACAAGGAGCTAAAACAGATATATTTAGCGTAGAGAAATTTATAAGAGAAGAATTGCTAGATCCTGAAGAACGCGAACTTGCTGAAAAATTTGCTAGGTTAAGTGAAATGATTGAGGAAATCGGGATACCTTCGTTCTATTCAGACCCAGAAGAAATTGAAGTAACTCCAGAAATGGAAAATGAAGCAATTCTAGAGACAATAAGCTCTCTATTTCAAGAAGTCGTTTCAGACAAGGCTGTTCATTTAGGATTCGCAAGATATTTGATTCGGAGAGCTCGCGCATTAAGAACCCGCGTAATACTTTCTGATGTCTTAAGTAATATTGAAAAACTTCTTCCAGTTATGAGAGATTTAATTCGCTATCTGCTCACTGTTTATCCGAGGTCCGATCCTAATCAGGTGGGATCTGTTCTAGTCAATTTATTGGAAAATTCTGATTATCGTACCATTCCATACATACAATACTGGATTCTTTACTCTTTTTCAGAAGTCCCTTCTTTCTGCTCAACTCAAAAGGCACTAGCCCTTGCTGAGAATTCACATCAAACAATTAGGGATCGCGCTGCTGCATTAATAGCTCGTTCACACGAAGTCATTGATTGGGTTCGTGAAAGAAAGGAAACATGGACCAATACTGGGCCATGGGGACAGCGTGCAATTATTTGGGCTGGTTCAATACTTCCTGGAAGCGAACGAAATGCTTGGCTTGGCCCAATAACAAATTCACCAGTACATCTAAATGCAATTATTGCTAAAATGGCAAAACAAGGTGTAAGCAGTTAGTAGAGCGAATTTAAAGCTAATTTCTTTTCCCCCGAGAAGATTGCGTCGCATATCTATTATTATGTAAAGTACCATAATTTACTTAATATCAGTAAG
>JAHLWT010000233.1 GCA_019057775.1 Promethearchaeota archaeon | reverse complement strand
AAGACATTGTCATTGTTCGAGGATATCAGAAGGATAAATTTACAATTCCCAATGTTAAATACTATGATAATGATGTATACACAGAGAATAACATCTTAGAGTCGCTTTTCTATGCGGAAGAGGCTATGGAAGATGGGTTTATTTGTACCTATGCCGATAGTGTATTCTCAAAAGATATTTTCCAAAGAATTTTGGATGCACCTTATGATATGTGTATTGGTGTAGAACCAAATTGGAAAAGTAGATATGAAAATCGTAATGATCATCCTACAGATGAAGCAGAATTAGTAAAAATAAAGGCTGGAAAAATTGTGTCTCTTTCAAAATTCTGCAATCCTGAAGCGTTTGATGGAGAATTTATTGGAGTTGCGAAATTTACTAAAAAGGGTGCAGAAATCCTTCGAAGAAATTACCATCGAGCAAAAGAAAGCAATTCTTGTCGATTTGCAGAAGGTCAGCGATTTCACGACGCGGTTTCAATGCGGAAAGCCTATCTTACCGATATGTTTCAAGAACTCATTGATAGAGGATATCCTATACATGCTGTAATGGTAAATCATGGATGGGTTGAAATTGATACCCAACAAGATTATGAATATGCACAAGAATTAATTCGAGAAGGAAAAATATAACAAATCAATATAAAAAATGGTTGAAAAATTATGGTTACTAATGAAAATGAAGTAAAACAAAAAATGAAGTCATGGAGACAACGAATTTTCTTTACAGTGTGGATCACTTACATGATTTACTATATAGGGCGCGCTAACCTTTCTATTGCAAAACCTCTTTTAATGGCTGAATTGGGTATTACACCAGCAGTAATGGGGCTTATCGGAACAACTTTTTTTCTTGCGTATGCATCTGGACAATTTATCAACGGTTTCTTAGGTGATAAGGTTGGAGCTAGAAAATTTATTGCTATAGGTTTGATAGTTTCTTCAGTGATAAATTTATTTATGGGATTTGCGTTTGAATTTATCTGGCTAGCATTCCTTTTATGGGGATTAAATGGATATTTCCAATCAATGGGATGGGCTCCTTCTGTAAAAACAATAGCAAATTGGTATGCTCCAGAGGAAAGAGGGAAATGGTCTAGTAGACTTGCCACATCTTATTTACTCGGAGGTGTAGTATCATGGCTTATAGCCATACTGATAACTGAAACTTTCGGTTTAAATTGGAGATTTTCTTTTATTGTTCCTGGCATTATCATGTTTTTCATGGCGATTCATTTTTATCTGCGGGCTAGAAACGCTCCTGAAGAATGTGGGTTACCAACTATAGAAGAAGAATGTGAAGGTAAAATTGAATTGGGAGAATGTCGAGATGATGAATTTCTAGGATTTAAATATACATTTGGAAAAGTAATTAAAACGAGAACTGTTCTTTTTGCTGCATTTGGATTATTCTGTTTAAATATGGTTAGGTATGGTTTAACCGACTGGCTTCCATTAATAATAGTAACAGAAGGAGAATTTTTTCATATATGGAAATCTATATTCTATCCCATCGGAGGAGTTATTGGTGTTATTCTTGGAGCTTGGATATCTGATAAATTTGTGGGTAAAAAACGAATGCCTGTAATTAGTGTTTTTTTCATTTTACTGTCGTTAACGTTATTTTTGTATACATTACTACCCGCTCTAGATATTATCTTTGGGATTCCCGTATTGATAGTAATAGGAATATTGAACTTTGCCCCTCATGCACTTTTAGTTTCTACTATACCGATGGAATTCAGTACAAGAAAAGCAGCGTCTGCCGCTACGGGGTTTATTGATGGATGTGGTTATATTGGTGCCGCAATTACAAGTTTTACATCAGGAGCTCTAATAGGCACAGCAGGTTCTGGAGCCGCATTTTTACTCTGGATAATTGTCGCGCTTATCGGAGGTTTAGTTCTTTTAGCAGATTTGAAAAGCCTTCCAGAGAAACAAGAATACCTTTGATTTTTTAATTGTTAATTTCCTTTTTTTTTTATTATATGTATTGTAAGTAAATTGCAAATTCAAGCAGAACCTATGAGTGTTTATTGAAAGTTATTAAAGATATTGAGATTCGAGATTGACAATTTTAATATCAATATAAAGAAGAATTTATGAGTTATCTGTCTGAATTAAATTAGGCATTTTAAATCCTATTTAAAGGATGATTCATTCTGAACATTTTAATTTTATCTAAAATTTCTTAAGGTAAAAATCAAGTTTAATATAAAACTTGAGTATATATTTAATTCCATATATATAGAATTGCAACAATGAGCCTTGAAGATAAAAAAATATTAGTTACTGGAGCTGCTGGTTTCATTGGTAGTAATTTAACAATTGAATTACTTGAATTAGGTGCGAAGGTAACAGGGATTGATAATCTTTACAACGGTAGACTCGATAATTTAACGGGAGTTTTAGATAATAAAGATTTTCAATTTATAAAAGGAGATATAAGAGATCTTAACTTTTTAATTGATGTATTAAAGGAAATTGAAATTGTATATCATGAAGCAGCATTTACTAGTGTTCCTCAGTCAGTTTTAATGCCTGATTCTTGTAATGACGTTAATGTTAATGGTACACTTAATTTATTAAACGCAGCTAGGCATAGAGATGTGAGAAAAATCATTTTTGCCTCAAGTTCAGCTGTTTACGGAGACACACCTACCTTACCTAAGAAAGAAGATATGAAAAGATCACCAATATCTCCCTATGGAGTAGCAAAATTAGCATGTGAAGCATATATGCAATCTTATTATGAAACATATGGAATGAATACAATTTCTTTACGTTATTTTAATGTATATGGCCCAAGACAAAGAGATTCACCTTATAGCGGAGTACTTGCCATTTGGTTGGGAAGAATCATTAGAAATCAAGATTTAATAATATTTGGTGATGGAGAACAATCAAGAGATTTTACATATATTATGGATGTAATTAAAGCGAATATATTAGCAGCAGAGAGTCACGCTGGAGGAGAGATTTTTAATATTGGCGCAGGTTCGCCAATTAAAATTACAGATCTTGCTAACTTACTATTAAAACTTACGAACAAGGATAATTTAAAGTTAATTTACAAAGATCCTAGGCCGGGTGATATTTTACATAGTTATGCTGATATTTCGAAAGCTAAAGAGATATTAAATTTCATACCAAAATATGCCCCAGAAAGTGGATTAAGAGATTATTTGGAATGGTATTGTAGTGAGTATAAAATTGATTTAACATTAACATAATTTTGGATACAAAGATGGGTAAGTTTGATTTGAAATTATCTAAGCTATATTCTCTGATTAAATCGAGAATTCATATGTTTTTATTCTTACTCTCCATAATTTCTCTTATATTCGTATTTTTAAATTTAATTAAAATTGATATACTTTTAGGATTGGAAGGGGTACCGTTCTTAAATTTTACTTTCCATACAATGGTAAATTTAGGGACCATATTCTGTGTTTTATTTCTACCCTGCTACCCTTTATTTTTCATCATTCTCAATAATGGCACATTTACATCTCTAGAGAAATTAAGTTTATCGATTGTAGTTAACTCATCTTTTTATATTATTATTGGATATGTTTGTTATTGGACAGGATTACCTCTTAGTAGTTTCTTTTTCTTTTTTCTTGTAATTTGTTCATTTTTATTGATGACAGTATATATAATTTTATGTGAGAAGAAGAAGGGCTTTTATTATTTTTTAAGATCAAGAAACTCCACTTTACAGGAAAGAGATCTAAAGAAAACATCCTTTTTTAAGAAACTAACAACATTAATTCCTTTAAATGGGATTCTCCTTATTGTCTTCATAGTTTTAATGTGCTTTCTAAACATTGTGACAACTAGTATCTTTATAGGAACCGATCCTTGGCTACATATTTTAAATAGTAGGATTATAACAAATATTAATATTCTTCCTCTTGAAGGCTACCACGCAGAACTAGGTTTAAACATTTTTGGAGCAGTAATCCACTTTTTTTCTGGAATAAGTCACGTGATGATCCCGAAATATTTTCCATTTTACACCTTTTTCTTATCTGGATTAATCTTCTATAATATTTTAATTCGAATTTTTAAAAATAGAAATTTAGCTTTCTTCGGAGTATTTTTATTAGAATTTTCATCATTAGGTTTTTCAATGATGATGGTTCAATATTGGCCTTCAGGATCAGCTTTAATAAAATGTTTAATTATATTTTTTCTATTATATGTCAGATTACAGACTTTTACTCAAGTAGAACGCCCAACTAAAAAGCTAATCTATTCGAATATGTCTTATATATATGTTTTAATTACTATTATTTTTATATCAGCAGTTCTTACTCATGTTGTTACAACAATATTCTTCCTCTTCTCTTTTATATTCGTTTATATTGTATATTTTTTAAAAGATTATAAGCGAGGGATTGATCTTATATTTTTAATTGGATTATTTGGAATATTTATAATTTTAAATGTATTTGGTATAGGGAGTGGTCATTATTGGTTCTTTATACCACTAAATCTTCCATGGTATCTACTACTCTTAGTGGGCTCAGGAGGGGTTTTAGTAGGGTTCCTCTTTTTCTGGAGATTACAGAAATCAATAAATTTCACAAGGGGGAGATACAAATCGGTAATATTAGGGAAAGAAAAGAAATACTATAAAAAAATTGAAGATTCAATACTCCTCCCTCTAATTTTTAGTTTTTTAGTTTTGTCTATTATTGTACTTTCAATCGTGAATCTTACTTATTTAAATTTGGAAATAATCAGTGCATTTTTTGTAAGTGAAATTATATTAATTACTGCGTTTGCTATATGGGGATTATATTTATTTCAGAAAAAGCCAAAAGGAAAACCGCTCTTTTTTTGGGGGCTGTGTCTATTTGTAATTCTACTTATAGGTTTTGTTTTTAACCTATTAATTCTTAGTAACATGATTTGGCAGCGAATTCTATATTTGTCTCCACCAATCATTGTAATTGGGTTTGTTTCATACCTTTATAAGCTAATTAAAATAAAAGCTATTGGTACTTTAAAAATGAAAGCAGTTATTTTATCAATTATTATATTTTCTTTGTTTACGACCTTTATATATGAGTCTACTAGTTTTAAAGTATTTACTCTTAATAGAAGAGATACTAGCCCTATTCAATGGTATTCTGAAAATGCTCCGCACAAAAATGTAATAATCACAGAATTTGGCTGGACGCACGCATTTAAATATTTTTATTATCCGTTTGAGAATAAAACAGCTGCATTTCAGTATGAGGAGAATTTTTATTTTCTAAAAAGTGAAACTGATTTATTCCCCCCAAGTAATCATATTAATGAAAGTGGAATAAATCTTCTAAAAGAAGTTAAAAAAGAATATAATTCAGAGGTATATCTCACTTTTGCGGATGATTATATAATCAACAAAGGATTAGATTTATTTGGAGAATTAACGGAAGGAGAAATTGAACAGTATTATAACTTAAAATATATTAATAAAATATACTCTGCTAAAACGAATGATGGAGAAGAAACACCCCTCTTTTGGGTTATTTAAACAACTCAGAATCATCAATCAAGACATCTTCTAATTTATTTCCTAAAAGATCCATTCTATTACCTTCAATCTTTATTAATTCAGGCAATTTTCCTGTTTGACCCACTTTATTTTGTCGAGAAATGAATGCCCCCCTTAGTCCTTCAATATCATCCACAGCATCTAGGGCCCTCTTAATTGATTTTTCAATATCATCTCCTTTCACTAAATTTCCAATTTTAGTGGCTGCTGCATCTGCTAAAGCAGCACTTTTAGCAAAAATTGTGACTGCATCAGCTTGTCCTAAGCTTATAGCATGCCCGACTGTTGCTGAACTTGTTCCAATTCCAATTGGACAGTCTTCCTTCTTCACTAAAAATCCGATGTTTAGATTTAATTTATTTTTCCCTGCGTATAATGCAATGCTCATTGGCTCTTCGGAATTAATAGCTATTTCACCACCATTCTCAACTAAAGCAACATTACATTCCTCAAATTCTGATTCATCATTACCAATATTTAAATTCATTTCTTCTAGCATTAAATCCGCTAAGGCTCCTGCTACAGCAGCCATTGGGCCAACTTCGCACATAAATGCTACTTTAGCCATTATTTTTATTACTTTAAAGTTCGAACTTACTTTTATAGGAGAGAATGATTTACGAAATAGAATGTTTTCTGCTATGTATTCATCTAAATTTTTCCGATGAAATTGAAAGCTCTTTCTTGCTCGTAAAATTGCCTTCATTGAATCTGAAATAATTGTAATATCAGATTCTTTTTCCGAAAAATGTGTTTTAAATGCTTTCAATTTTTATTTTAAATTTAAAAACGTTAAAATTTGTTAATTATCTTGAGTTAAATAACTAGACAAATATAAATAAATAATTTTTCATTATTTACAAAAAGAACATATCCGAAATATGAAACAAATAAATTATGAAGAAATTATTTCTCAATTAAAGTCTGATTTAAATGCTGAATGTGCTATTGCTAATAAATATGGAATTATCTTAGGGACGTTAATTGAAGAATTTGCTAAAAGTAAGGTTATTCCTCAAGGGATATTATCACTAATCTCAAATTTAAAAGAAATTGCTGATGAACTAAATTTAAACAAAATCAATTCTTTTGCATTAGAGGCACAAGAATACAATTATATATTTACTTTTAGCAGTGAATTAATACTGATTTCGAAATTAGACTTAAATGTTAACTTGGCTAAATTTATGCCAAGTATAAGTGTGTTTTTAACAAAATTGAGTAAAAGCATCAAGGAGGATGAGATCAAAGAATTTTCTATATTTGATTTCTCAAAAGAAGTATCAAAAATGAAGGGCACGCTAAACCGAGAAAAAGTTGAAAAGGAGAAGTACGCTATTATAAAAGATCTTGTTAAATATATTTCTAAACAGAAATAAAATAGGCAATATACATTATTACGGTGAAGATGTATTTTAAGGCAAGTATTTATTTATAGGAATAATGAGCTTCTATATTATAGACATTTTGGGAAAGCTTTAAAACAGGAAGCTTTAGATCTTCTTGTTGGCGATATTATCAATGAAGTAATGTTGGGAAGTGAAAGTAAATTAGAATTCCATGATTTCTATAAATACCGAGTCTCTTATATTACAGTAAAAGAATTAAATCTAATTTTTTTATTTGTAGCTAGCTTAACTGATAAAATTGAAAACATTAAAAAGGAACTAATAAGATGTAAAAATGAGTTTTTAAACTTATTTGAAGAAATTTTAGATCATAAATTTGATGCGAAGACTTTTGATGTGTTTGATCCTACTGTTGATGTTATCCACAGAAATCTTCGACCTAAGATATCATTAATTGGATTTTCTGGAGTCGGCAAAACCACAATTACGAAATTGATAAAAGCTGATGAAATTCCTACACAACACATACCAACAATTACAGGTGATATAGCTACAATTAAAATAGGAAAACTACATTTCCATTTATGGGACTTTGCTGGACAAGAACAATTTAGTTATTTGTGGAATAATTTTATTAAAGGAAGTGATGCGGTTCTTTTAATAACAAATTCTTCATTAGAAAATGTTGAAAAAAGTAAATATTTCTTAGAACTAATAAAAGAACAAGCACCTAATGCTCAAACTGCTGTAATTGGAAACAAACAAGATTTAAAAAATGCAATGAAGCCAGGTCAAATAGAAAAAATTCTAGGTTTAAAAACATATTCCATGATTGCAAAAAATCCGAATAATCGTGATAAAATGATTCAAATTATTGCAGATATTTTAGAAATGAGTGCAGAAGTTTCTCCATTATTAAAACCTCTTCTAGAGAGAGATAAATTGACTGAAGAGGCTGTAAAAGCTTTAAAAGTTGCTGACTTCAACAAAGCAGCATTTTTATTTGACAAAATAAGTGATTTATGTCTTGAATTAGGAGACGATTCACTGGGAAAGGAATTTTACGAAAAATCACAGAAGATTAAGGAAATGTTGAAAAAAGTTGGAGCACCACCTCCTACACCAGCGACACCTACAGGAAAGAAAATTAAAGAGATTCCACCTCTTTTTCATAGACCGAAAGTTCCCGAACCTGTAAAAACATTAGATACGGAGGAAGCTCTAATTGATTCAAAAACTTCTCTAATTCCCCCTAAGTTACCTCCTACCCAAAAAACTCAGGAAGTTTCAACACCATCCAAACCACTTAAGGAAATAGATACAAAACTGGAACCTTTAACTCCAGTAGAAATTAAAGAAGCAAAACCTATTACGGAAGAAAAAATAATTCAGGAAAAGGTGCTTACTCAAGAAGAAGTTATTAAACCAGAAGCACCTCAAGAACAGATTGGATTAAAGCTAAATCCTGAGGATTTTTTTGTAAAAGCAAGACCAAAAACTGTAACTGTTGTTCCTAAGGATGCTAAATATAAATTAAAAACATCTCCATTTAGTCATGTAAAGAATGTTGATGATAAAATTATCCCTGCACCAATATCACCTGTAAAATTGATGCAGCAAAAAGATAATTCTAAAGAAATCAAGCCGAGAGAAATCCATAAAGCCATCTCTAAAACAGAACCAGAACCAGAACCAGAAAAACTGAAGGATACGACATCTCTAGATGAAGTATCGGAGCCATTTCCTACCTTAAATAACGATCTAAAACAGTCATTACTAGAATTGAAAATAAAAAAAGCTAATATTTCAAAGATATCAATTGATTTTGATATGAAAGAACTCATGGGCGAAATTACTTCTCTAGAGCTACAGGAAAAAAAAGATAAATTAAATGCAATCGTACAGAAAGTCGATGACGAAATTAAGGAACTGGAAAAACTTTTAAGTGATTAGACTCATTAAGATATAGCCTTATTAAAATAAAAGAGTTCTAACATATTGTGAAAAAGAAGGAACTTCTTTCTTTATTTCTATTTATTACTTTAATTTTAATTATTGTTATGGATGGATATTTAATCCTTCCGAACCAAGTGCTTATAGCAGCAGACTTAAATATCTATTTTGACGTAATAGGAATATTAATTGGTGTATATATTATTGTTACTGGAATATCTGTGATTATCTTTGGTTATCTAACAGATACAATTAAAAGGAAACAACTATTAGTGTTTGCAGGATTCTTATGGTCTTTTGTAGCTATTTTACACATATTTGTTTTAGATTTTTGGTTATTATTAGTGTTAAGAATATTAGCGGCAATTGCTACAGGAGTTACTACCCCATTAACCATTTCTTATCTCGCAGATATTGTTTCTTCTAAATCCCGTGCAAAGACGTTTGCTGTATGGTCTTTATTCTCTACATTAGCTAGCCTTATTGGTGGAATTATAGCTTTAATGTTTAATAAAATCCCTTTTGGAAAAATAGATGTTGAATCGGAGGGTATAAGAGAAAATATAAACTTCATAAAAATCAACTTCCCTAATCTACTAAACACATGGCGATATCCATTTTTAATTTTGGGGATCCTCGCATTAGTAATAACGATAATGAATTTATTAATTACCTTTGAACCTAAAAGAGCAGCGAAAGAGAAGTATTTTGAAGACGTAATATCTGATGACGATTACCGATATACTTATAAAATAAAATTAAAAGATTTACGATACATCTTTAAACGGAAATCGAATTTTTTCTTGATTATTAATTTATTTGATGTTGTTGCTTCAGGATTATTGGTTGCCTATATATTTCCATATTTTACATTGGAACTTGGAATTAATGCATCAAATATATTCCCTCTAATAGTTTTATTGTTAATAATTCTTCCACTAGGATTACTTATAGGCCAATTTGGGTTAGCACATTGGGGAGATAAAAAGGTTCAGAGAGGAGATTTAAGTGGCAGAGTCAAAGTAGCAACGATTTGCTCTATTCTGACATTACCTTTCTTATTGTTAGCATTTTCAATGGCCCCAAATGTAAATACTCAAACATTTTTCTTTGGAAGAGTTTCTGTTAATTCTATTGGATTTTGGAGTTTATGGATTGTTTTTTCTTCTCTTTTGGGAGTGGGGCTTGCTTTCACATTTGGTATTGCTCCAAACTGGTATGCTTCTCTTATTGATTTAAACCTACCAGAACATCGAGGTACAATGGTTGCCATGGGATCATTCGTCGATACATTTGGTAGAGCTTTAGGCACTATCATTGGCGGTTTTATGATAACACTTACAGATAACTTCTCATCAACAATCTTTTGGTCAACTTTAATTTTTGGAATCATTTCAACCTTTTTCTGGATTCCACTATTTTTTACAGGTAAAAAAGATTTCTTAGAAGTAGATGAAATTTTGAGGAAACGTGCTGCAGAGATGAATATTGGGAAGTTAGATAAACGAAGTGAGATTTAGATTCAAAAATAATAAACCAGTTATGAAATAAAGTTTTTTAAATAAAAATCAGGTACATTTGCTTCTCCCATTTTAATTCCCTTTTTACCTCCGTGATAGTCAGAACCACCTGATTTTACTAAATTAAATTTTTCAGCAATCCCTCGGTAAAATTCAGGGAGAAACTCTTGTGCCCAATTAGCTTTACCTGTATCGTAAAATGGCCTATTTTTTCTATATGTATATTCTACTTCAATCCCTTTCACTCCAGCATTCACGCATAGTTCTACAAGTTTCCTTCTATCTGAGACTTGATAAATTCCCGGGTGAGCTAATATAGGAATACCCCCTGCAGACCTGATTAATTCAATTGATTCTTCAAGATTTAATTCAACTTTCCTGTGAACATAAGCTACACCGCCAATACTAATCATCTTGAATAATTCATTTTTAGATTTTCCTTTAATTTTATCGGGGTTATTTTTAATCATGATTTCAACTATATGTGGCCGACCGATAATTCTACTTCCAGCTATAGCTTTGACTTCTTCAAACGTAATTTCATATCCTAATTCGTCCCTTAACTTTTTACAAATTGCTCTTTTCTGTTCTAATCTTCCGTTAATTTGATCATTGATTATATTTATTACATTTGTAGCTCTATGATCAATATTTAAACCAACAATATGAACATCTATCAGTTCTCTTTTAGGTTCATGTTGTATTGAAATCTCTATTCCGGGTATAACAATAAGCTCCTTATTTTCTCCATATGATAGAAACTCATCTAAGGAAGCTATAGTATCATGATCAGTTAGAGCAATAGCTTTTAGTTTCAGGTCTAAAGCTTTATCAATTAGTTGCGATGGAGTGTCAGATCCATCAGAACCTGTTGAATGGACATGAAGATCTATCATTGTAAGAATGAATTATTTATTGAATTTTAGCTTTATTGAAGATATTGTTTGAACCATAATACAATCTCAAAAATCCTACTCTAATTCATAAAAGTTATTTGATAGTTTTAACAAAATTAATATAACTAATAATCGTTATAGAGAAGATCAATTAATCTAGTTAAAAATATTAAACAAAATGACAATTGTAATAATGAAATTCGGAGGCTCTTGTTTAACCGATGAAAAATCCTTCCAGAAAATATTGAATATAATAAAGATTTATAAAGATGATAAGAAAGTATTTGTATCTTCCGCATTTATAGGCATAACCGACTTACTCTTAAAAACTGCTAAATTGATAGAAGAGGATGAATTTGTTGATAACAACATCGCTTTAATTGAAAAAAGGCATATTGATATAATTGAAAAGATATTTACAGAAGATTCTGAGTATTATATTAAAGCAAAAGATTGGGTTGATGAAAAATTAAGTGAATTAGAAGAAACATTTGCAGATATTAGAGAGTTTGGTTTGGAACCTTATTATCAAGATTATGTTTTAAGTTTTGGGGAACTTCTATCAACATATATCTTAAATCAATTTCTATTAAGTAATGGAATAGATTCTATTTTCATTCCAGCGAATGAATTAATTATTACGAATGATGAGTTTAATAACGCTTATCCACTTTACAATTTAACAAACTCTAGAGTTGAAAGATTATTAGTTCCTCTCTTAGAAAATCCTAAAAAAAAAACAATCATCTGTATACCTGGTTTTATCGGTAGAAACAAGATAGGATACTTAACAACTCTAGGTAGAGGAGGTTCAGATTATACAGCTACTATAATAGCACGTGCGCTATTTGAAGCTGGTAATGATAAAAATATTAAAGTAATTCTCTGGAAAAATGTTGATGGTTTATTGGCAATAAATCCAAAATATTTTCATAACCCTTCTCTTATAAAGAATTTAGATTATGACGAAGCAAAACATATCGCTAACTTTGGAGCGAAAATTCTCCACCCAAAATGTTTAGAAGCAATAGAAGTGCATAAGACACCATTAGAAATCAGAAATTTTGATAAACCATTAGGGAAGAGATTTACAGAGATATCTGAACGAACTAATAGGGAACAAATAAAAGGAATTTCAGCTGTAGAGTTAGCTACAATTATTACGATAATTTCCGGTAGTATGGTTGATGTCCCTGGAGTCTTAGCGAAAATTTTTAGAGTACTGAGTAAAAATAAGATTAGTGTTTCATTTGTTGCCCAAAGCTCATCTGAAATAAGCACGTCCTTTATAATTATGGAGAAAGATTCTGAGAAAGCTATTTCAGCTTTAAAGAATTCAAAATTCTTTTCTGAATTTTTTCATATAAAATGGGAACATGTGGCGGTGATCAATATTACAGGAGTAAAAATACTCGAGAATAAAACGAAAGCAGATATTTTCAATGCCCTTAATAAAGAAAATGTCATAGTAAAAGCAATTTCTCAAAGTCTAAATGAATTAAATTTATCAATTGTAATTAACAGAGAAAAATTAACTAATGCTATCAATATTATTCACGACGATTTATATGAGGATTTTGAACTCCTTAAAGAATTTAAATAAAATTGAGCGATTAAGATCTAGTTAAAAAATCTATACATTACTGTATAAATGAAATAAAAATAAGTTTTATTTATGTTCTAGAATCAATAATTCGACGGGCTAATTTAGTAAACGCCTCATCAACATTCACGCCCGTTTTGGCAGATGATTCAATATAAATACTTCCTTCGCCTTCTGCAAATGAGCGTGCCTCATCTCTATCAATTACCTCCCCAACATCTTCAATTAAATCAGCTTTATTCCCAATTAATAGAAAAGGGATGCCTTCACCTGCGAATTGGCGAATCTCAGTAAGCCACTTTCTTGTTTCAGTATAAGTCTGCTCTCTCGTCAAGTCAAATACTAATAAAGCCCCAGCAGCTCCTTTATAAAATGTACTGCGAATAAATTCAAATCTTTGTTGACCTCCAATGTCCCAAATGGAAAGAGTCGCAATTTCACCCTGTCTGTACTCTACATCTTTAGTTAGAATGTCAACTCCCACTGTCAATTTATAGTTTGCTTGAAATCGACTCTTGATGAATCTCTGAACTAAGCTTGTCTTCCCAACAGCAGCCGCACCCGTTAATAATACTTTTAATTTAAAACTTGACATACAGCTTCACACACGTCGATATTTTTAATGTTAATATATAACTTTTAGTTTATGTATATAAATAAATATCGTAAATGGTATTTAAGCATTTATCTATTTATTTTATATTCAAATTAAATTAAACATAAAATAAATTCTGAATTTAAATATTTTTACGAAACTCAAAATTAATTTTTAGATGCATAACATTATTAATATTTTTTAAACAATTAATTTGGAATTAAAAATGGTTTAAAAGTTCTGATTTTAGTGTATAATCAGAACTAATATAACCTAAATTTGGAAGGCTGAATGGGCTTATTAAATATTATTAGATGCTTAAGTTCTTTGAATACTAAAAAGTTCTTTCATTATCTAAAATCATTATCCGAACACCCCGCCACCACCACCGCCATTGTCACCGGTACCAGGAATAACGGGAAAACCCGCTAATGGTAAAATAACAAAAAGTAAAAGTACAACGAATATTATTATTACAATAACACTAACAATAATTATTATCTTTTTTTCCATAGTATTTCCTATTATTTTTTATATATATAAGGTTTATTACATTACTTTCTCAAACTTCTAAGATGGTAATACGAAATAAATAAAATAATATAAAAACACTAGAGATTTGGCTACCAAATGGAAAAAAAATTAAAAAAGCTATTTTCGAAATTTTTATCTTTTTGGTATTTCCTCATATTGCTTTAAACTTGGGAAATAATTTAAATGATAATGTGGGAAATACATGGCTTCAGCGTATTCTTTCTGAAATCCTTCTTCTACGGCAATTTCTACATATTGGATTTTATTCAGTAATTTTTGGGCTTTATTTCTCAATTCTTTGTTTAATAAGCAGTGTTGAGCTCCGATCCCAGCTGCATTTCCTACTTGATGTATTTTTTCATCTTGAATATCAGGAATCATTCCAATAAATTTAGCGTTCTTAGCATTAATGTAGTTTCCAAAAGCTCCCGCTAAAAATATTTGTTGAATTTTTAGATTTTCACCTAATTTGTTTACAATTAATTTAGCCCCCGAATAAAAAGCCGCTTTTGCCATTTGTAATTGTCTTATGTCGTTTTGTGTGATTGTTATTTCCTTATTTAAAGATGTTTCCTCCTTATTTGCAATAATGAATTCAGGAAATTTATCTCTTTTTATGAATCTCTCGTGGTCTGTTATTGTTTTATTAAAGTTCCCACTTCTTGTAATAACTTTAGATTTTAACATTTCTGCAATCGCATCGACTAATCCAGACCCACATATTCCTATTGGTGCTTTATTCTTAATTGTTGAATACGATACATCGAGATTCTTTGGATCAATCTTTATACTATCTATTGCACCTGCTGCTGCTCTCATCCCATCACTAATATGAGCTCCTTCTAGTGCAGAACCTGCAGCACATGAACCAACAGCTAGGAATTTTCTATTTCCTATTATAATTTCTCCGTTTGTACCAATATCAATTGCTAAGGTAAGTTCTTTTTCTTGATCAATATTAGATGAAAGAATTACTCCAATAGTATCAGCTCCGACAAACCCAGCAATAATTGGTGCTGTAAACACATTTCCACTAGGGGATATATTAAGATTTAATTTACTTGCCTTAACATTTAAGCTTTTCTGGATAACAGGAATAAATGGACTTAAGCCAATATTTATAGGATTTATCCCCAGGAAGATGTGATGCATAACAGAATTACCAACGATAGTAGCTTCGTATATTTGGGCCGGAGAAATATTTGCCTGTTTACAGGTATTTATTATAATATCATTTAAATCATTTATAACGGAAGATTTGAGTTTATTAAGATTTTCATTCTCCTCCTTAATTATTGTTAATCTTGTGATAACATCCTCACCAAATGCTGTTTGACTATTTAACTTAGAATCTACAGCACAGATTTTACCATTATTCAAATTAATTAAATAACCGACTATAGTTGTAGTTCCGATATCAAACGCTATTCCATAATTTTCTTTCTCGGTATTACCCGGTTCACAAGCTACAATATGCTCATTCCATAATGTACAAGTTATTTTATGTTTATCCTTTCTTAGAATTTCGGATATAGTATTTAACACATCAAAATCTATTGTAACACTATTTTTTTTCACTACTTTTGGAAGTTTTAAGATTAAAGCAGCTTTTATCCTTTCGAAATCAGGTAATGGTTCTTCTAAAGAGGGTTCTTTTACTTCTAAATAATATTTTTTAATCAATGGATTTAGTTGTATCTCTCTACTTTTACCAGAAGTTAATATCTTAAAACCTTCTAACAACAATTCATAAGGCAAAAAAATTCGAAACTGAGGTTCATTTAAAGTCTCTAATAATTTCAATTTAGTTTGGTTAATATGAGTTTGACAGGCTAATCGAAATCCCCTCTCACGTTCTTCTACAGTTAAATATTGCATTTCGGATTTAGTAAATGGAGTTAAATATTCAATACCATTTTGGATTGAAATTTTACATTTTCCACAAGTTCCTAAACCACCACAAATTGACCTAATTGAAATTCCAAGTTCATTTAGAATTTCAAATAATGAGTTGTCTTTTGAATAAATTACTCTTCTTGAAATTGGTTCAAAATTTATAATTATATTTTTGGTTTTATTCTCCATAGCTCCGATTTTTAAGAAATTTACTATTTGTTAAAAATAAAGTTGCCACCCTTATAAATTCAAGACTGTTCGTCGTTTTCAGTATTTTAGTTAAAATAATACTCTTAATATAAAAAGTTTAATTAGTTGGAGGGGTTAAATTAAGTAAGAAAAATAATTGATATTTTTTAATATAAATCACGATTAACCGAGTTTGTTAAAATTGGAAAACCCAGAAGATTTAGCAAAAGAAGCTTTAAAGTATTTAGAGTTTGCCCAAAAATTGGAAGAAGAAAAGGATTTGGAGAAATCAATTTCATATTATCAAAAAGCTGCTGACTTTCTTAAACGAAGTGGATTTCTAATGCATCGATTAAGTGATATATATGAAAGAATTGATGCTTTAAATAAATATATAAAACAAGATCAGTTACTTCAACGTGCTCAAGCTCAATCTGAAGTCGAAAAACTACAGGACGAGGCTTTTTCTTTGCTTGAGGGCGCAAAAAAATTAGAATTTGAGGGTTTTTTTGACGATGCGATTGAGCAATACAAATCGTCTATTACAATATTAATTCAATCAGGCTGGACTGAAGCCCAGTTAGAGAACTTGCAGACTAAAGTAAAAATGCTTAAAGATAAAATTGAACAACAAAAACTAATAAAAGAGGGAATCCAGAAAAAAGAAACTATAGAATTAAAAGTTGACACTCCTCAAGTAGTTGGATTTTTTGGAGAGAAATCAAGTGTTGATAAAGCAAAGTCCATAGAACAATTTAGAATTATGAAAAAGCATGAAGAAGATTTACAAAACCAAGCGTTTGCTCATATTGATAAAGCTAAAATGTTTGAAAAAGAAAAAAGCTTTGATACCGCTATTATGAACTATGAACGTGCAATTGAATTATTAAATTCTATCGGTTGGCAAGCCCAAACAAAAAACATTCGTAGTATTATTAAAAAACTCTCTCAAGAAAAAGAAGAATTTGAAGCATTCCAGGAACGTCAATCAGAACTTATAGAGGATACATCAGGTAAGATACAAAAGCAACGAGATATACTAGAATCAGATTCAATGATAAAACAAGAGAAACTAAGTGAATTTAAAGTTAAAAAGAAAAAGGAAGAAGAAATACAAAACAGAGCTTTCAATTTAATTGATATTGGTAATAGACTTGAAAGAGAAAAAAATTATGATAAAGCTTTAGATAATTTTAATCAAGCAATTGAACTTCTCACTTTAATTGAATGGGATTCCTATATTCAACCAATTCTTAAATTGATAGATGATATAAAGTTAAAACAAAAAAGAGAAGAAAAAGCGGATCAACTAAAAGAAAAAAGACAGAAGGATTTAGAAATTCTTCAAGATTCAATACACATGAAGCAAAGAGAGCAAATTTTTCAATCAGCAAAAGAGATAGAAGTTAAAAAAGAAAGATATGAAGACAAGAGGAAAGGAGAGATTAGAAAGGAAAGAGAGTTCTTTTCAATATTAGAAAATGCCGATCGAATTTTAGAAGATAAAAATTATGATGGAGCAATAAAAGAATACCAAAACGGTTTAAAAATTCTCGAAGATTTAGGTCCAGAATGGGCGACTTATACTACTACAATTAAAAATACGATACTTAACGTAGAAAAACTTAAAGAAAAACAAATAGTACAACAATACGAAACCCAAACAAAGTTAGAGAAGAGAAAACAGGAGGAAATTGAATTTCATAAGCAGATCGATTCATATTTAAAGAAAGAACGTAATAGATTAAAAGAAAAAGAGATTGTCTTAAAAGATCATGAGGAAAAAATTGGTTACTTTGAACAACTGAAAATTGAAGCTTTTAAATTATTAGATTCTGCTTCAGATAATTTAAAACAAGGTGATTATGAGGAAGCTATTACAGCTTATCAAAATGCGGGAAACATTTTTGCTGAAATTCAATGGACAGATGAAATCCCTATTATTGAAAAATCTATTAAGGAAGTTGAGGTTCTTCAAGAAAAACACCACATCTTATCGCAAAAAAAGTTACAAGAAGCTATTGTTAAACAAAGAGAAGAAGAGGAATTCCAAAAGGAAATTACGCAATATTTACAACATGAGAAGGATAAAATAAAAAGAAAAGAAATTGAATTAAAAGAACATGAACAAGAATTAAAATATCGAGAAGAACAGAGGAAAATTGGATTTAAATTATTAGCAGAGGCTCAAGATCATGTAAAAATCAAAGAATTTGATAAAGCTGTTGAAATACTTAAGTATGCTATAAACTTTTTCTCTGATATCGAATGGCAAAATGAAGTTAATTTAATTCAAGGCTCGATAATAGAAATTGAAAATAAAAAACGTGAAGCTGAATTACAAAAACAGATCAAGTTCCAAGCAGAAATTGAGCGGGAAAAACAAGAAAAGATGTTCCAAGAATATATTAAGAATGAAATGCTAGCTCAACGTGAAGATCTAAAACAAAAAGAGCTTGTAATAAGAGAAAAAGGACACGAATATACTTTTCGAGAGAAACGGAAAGAAGAAGCATTCAAATTATTGGATAAAGCTCAAGAATTTCTTTCTCAGAGCAAATTTGATGCTGTTCTTGAACTTTATCACGACGTCTCAACTATTTTTGCTCAGATCCAATGGACAGAAGAAATATCAGTCATTCAGGAGGCTATGAATGAGATTAAGAATAGAAAGAGAGAGAATGAGCTATACAAACAAGAAATTTTAAAGAGAGCTATAAAAAGAGAAGCTAGTGATCATGCTTTTCTCGAAAAGATAAGATATAATAGGGAACAAGAAAGAATTGAAATTTTAAATGAACAAGCTGGAATTGAAAATAGAAAACAAATTTCATCTCAAAATTTAGTAAAAGAGCAAAACGCTATTAAAATGATTGAAAATGGAGATAACCTACTAAAAACTAATAAATTTAATGAAGCTATAGAAGAATATCTTAAAGCAGTTGAGCTTCTAAAAGAAATTGGTTGGGGAGAGGGTAATTTATTACTATTACAAGAAACTGTCAATTCTATAAAACTGAAAAAGGAAGAGAGTGTTAAAGAAAAAAAATTAGAATTTGAAATTGCTTTAAAAAAACAAAAAGAGGAAGAGCAGTTTCAACAAAAAATACATAAATATATTGATAGAGAGAAATCAAGGTTAAAAGTTAAAGAGATTAAGATAAAAAAGAGGGAAGATTTAACTCAACAAATGGAAAAACAAAGATTAGAAGCTTTTAATTCTATGGATAAGGGTGAAACGTTATTGAATCAAGGAAAATATGACGATTCCCTTGAAAACTATCGACAAGCAGAGTTAATTTTAAATGAAATTAATTTCCCAACTGGAATCATTAGAGAGATGATTTATAAGATCCAAGAGAAAAAAAGAGAGGAAGATTTAAACAAATTCAAAGAATTAGAAGTGATGTTAAGAAAGGAACAAAACGAAGAAATATTTCGACAACAAATTTCGGAGAGAATTCAGTTAGAAGAACAAAAATTGAGAGAAAAGGAAGAAAAATTAAAACAACTTGAAGAAGCTAATCTACATATAGAAAAGAAAAAAGCAAAAGCATTCAAGAATTTGGAAGAAGCTCAAATGAATATTGAAGCAGAGATGTATAATGAAGCTATTGAACAATACAAAAAAAGTGCAACTATTTTTAAGGAGATTCAGTGGGACCAAGAAGTCGAATTAATTAAGGATTCCATTCAGGTTGTTGAAAATAAAAAGCGAGAGTCTGAGTTAAGAAAACAAATGGATTTAAAAGCAGCTTTAGAAGAGAAAAAACAAGAAAAATTATTCCAAGAAGAAATACTGATGCACATGAAGGTCCAACGAGAAATATTAGCACAAAAAGAAATTTTATTAAGAGAACAAGAACAAGAACTTGCTTATCGTGAGAAAAGGAAAGAGGAATCTTTCAATTTATTAGATCAAGCTCGAGAATTTCTTAATCAGAATAAAGTGGACGAAGCACTCGAAATTTATCTTAATGTTTCAAATATTTTTGCCCAGATTCAGTGGTTAGATGAGATCCCCATAATTCAAGAGGCTATAAATGAAATAGAAAAGAAGAAGAAACAAGAGATTTTAATAAAGCAAAAATCAATTCAAGATGCAATCCAACAAGAGAAAGAAAACTTTATTTTCTTGGAACAAATTAGGCTTAGAAGAGAAGAAGAAAAAGCTAGAGCAATAGAGGAAAGGAATTTAATAGAGAAACAAGAAATTATTAGCTCTCAATATATATCAAAAGAACAGGATGCATTCAGATTTATTGAAGAGGGATACATTTTAATAAGCAAAAAAATGTATGACGGAGCATTAGAAAAATATAGAAATGGAACTAAAATATTAACAGAAATTGGATGGACTTCTGATTATTTACGATTACTTCAAAATACGATTAAAACAATTGAACTCAGAAAGAAAGAACTTGAGAGCAAAAAGGAGCAAGAAAATAACCTTAGGATTCAACAAGGCAGAGAAGAAGTAGAATTTCAAAAGAAAATTTCTGATTATATGATAAGAGAGCAGAATAGATTAAAAGCAAAAGAAATCGATATAACTAAACTTGAAGAATTAAAGGAATTAAAGGAAAAACGTAAAGTACAAGCTTTTGAAATAATGGATGAGGCAGAAAAAGTCTTGAATTTAAAACAATTTAATCAAGCTATAGAAAAATATCGTAATGCAGAACTTATCTTAAATGAAATAGGTTTTCCAACTCAAGCAGTTAGAGAAATGTTATCAAAAGTTCAGGATAAAAGTAGAGAAGAATTAATGTCGAAACAAATTGAGTTAGAGAATAATTTACGCAAAGAACAGGAGAATTTCGAATTCCAACAACAAATAAAACAGAATATAAGAATAAATGAGATGAAATTAAAATCTCGACAGATTGAACTTGATAAACAAAGAGAATATCGTATCCATGTAGAAAGAAGAAAAGAAGAAGCTTTTAATCTTCTTGAGGAAGCAGAAGTTTTTATGGTACAAGCTCAATATGATAAAACTCTTGATTATTATCATACTGCAGAATTAATTTTAAATGAAATTTCATTCCCTACTGAAGCTATCAGAGAAACGATAATAAAGGTTCAAGAGAAAAGAAGAGAATCCTATCTCCAAAAACAAATGGAGCTAGAGAAGAGTTTAAAAAGAGAAAAACAAGAACATTTAATTAAACAAAATATTGTTGCTGGTTTAGAAATTGAAAAAAGGAGATTAGCAAACAAACAATTAGAAATTCAAAAGTTAGGAGAATTGAAATTAAAACTAGAAGAAAGAAAGAAACAGGTTTTTACGATTTTAGATGAAGCAGACCACCTTTTAAAATCATCAGATTATGATAATGCTTTAAATAGTTATAGAAAAGCTGAGGTAATATTGAATGAGCTGCTATTTCCAACAGATTCTGTTAGAAATATAATGAGAAAGATCAAGAATTTAAAAAAACAGAAAGAAGAATCGCAACTTTTGGAATATCAAAAAAAATTAGACAAATTGCATGAAGAAAAAGCATTAAAGGGCCTTATAATAGAAAGAAAAAGACAAGAGAAAGGGAAGAAGAGAGCCCAGCAATTAGCATTACAAGAAAGAGAAAAAGTAATTCAAGAACAGAGGAGTGCGAGAGAATCAGCGTATTCGTTATTAGAGGAAGGAGGTAAATATCTAAAACAACACAATCCTGATTACAATAATGCTATTTCTCTATATATTCAAGCACGAAATATTTTAGCAGAAAATATTGGATGGGAGCCAGAAATAAATAATTTAAGTATATTAATAAAAGATTTACAAGAAGAACAAGTAAATTTTGCTGAAAAGAAGAGACTCGAGGAAAGAACACGGTTTGAAAGACAAAAAGAATATGAATTGTTTCAAGAGGAGGTAAAGAAAAGAAGATTTGAACAGGAAAAGACTAAACGAGAACAAGAAAGACAATATAGAAAAATAATCCTTAAAAAACAGCAAATAGAACAGATTAAAGATGAAGGATTAAGATTAATAGATGAAGGAAAAAATTTCGCGGCATATCATGATTTTCCAAGAGCTTATAAAAATCTAAATATGGCAATATTAAAGTTTAAAGAAATTGGATGGGATGCTGAAATAAAATATATAGAAACTGAAATAAAAAATGTAAAAGAATTGGAACAGAGAGTAGAAAAGGAAGCTGAGAGAGTTGAGCAAATTCAGAAACAACTAGAGGAACAAAAAATTTTAGAAGAGGAACGTAGAAAAATAGAATTAAATAAATTAAAAGAAACTAAAAAAGAAGTCAGTGATTTAGCTGATACAGTTATGTCAATGATCCTAGAAAAGAAGGAAAAGCAAAAAACGGCTGAAAAAGAGAAAAAAGAATTAATAAAAAAAGAATCAATAGAATTTCGTAAGGAGATGGGGAAACTAATAAAATTTAAGGAGGAACTTCATGATGAATTCGCAAAAAAAGAAAAGGAAAAGAAATTAAAAATAGATGAACTAAAAGAAGCCAAAGAGAGAGAAGAAATAAATGATCTTAAGAAAATGATTAAGGATGCAGATAAAAACAAGAAGAAATAAATTTAAGATATCATAATGTGGTTGAAAGGAATAAAAATAATTTTGTAATTATATTAAGAAAAGTTTTAACTAAATAGAATTATCCAAAAGAGTTTAAATTTTGAAATAAAATTATTATACTTAATTAAAAAAATTTTGAGTATCAAAAATGACTGAAAACAAGGATGATATTGTAAAATCACGTATGTATGCCCGCCAGCAATTAATTGATGGATGGGATCAAGATGTGATTAACAATGGAACGATCATGATTGTAGGCGTGGGCGCTCTTGGTTGTGAGATCGGCAAAGACTTTGCTTTAATGGGGATAAGAAAACTAATATTAATTGATCTCGATACAATTGAAACTTCAAATTTATCAAGACAAATGCTTTTCAGGCCTGGAGATGAAGGACGTCCTAAAGCAGAGGTTGCTGCTGAAAGATTAAAAGAAATGAATCCATTTTTAATAGTAGATTACTATTTTGAGAAACTTCAAAAATTACCAATGGCGGTTTACGAAGAATCAGATGTTGTAATAGCTGCTCTTGACAATTTTAACGCACGATTAGATTTAAATAAAATTTGCCTAAGGATGAAAAAACCGATGGTTGAAGGGGGAACAGTAGGTTTCGAAGGCCATGTACAAATTGTAATTCCAGAAGGTTCAGGTCTACAATACAAAAATAGAGAGCTGGAAATCGAAAATCTAGTTGAAACAAGACTATGGGATATTACTGAAATGGAATATCCGGAATATTTTGAAGCACAACGAAAAATTGAAGAACTTGAGTCAGAAATAGAGAGAATAAAAGGAGAAAAAATTACTCCTTTAGTTGAGAAATTCAGAAAAGAAATAGAAATGGTATTTGATTGGAAATTTGCTCCTGAGCTTTTGGATCAAACCCCTTGTTACAGATGTTTAGTTCCCATTCCACCTGCTGACGATAAGTTGATTGCAGCTTGTACTTTGAAAGGTTTACCACGAAATCGTAATCATTGTGTTATAAAAGCAGAAGTCGAGTTTGAAAAAAGACATGGTCATAAACCTGATTTAAATAAAAACGAGGAAGTTTTAAAATTAAAAGAGATAGCTCAAGATGAATTGAATAAGTTAAGAGAGAGAGTTTTCGATGAGAATGTGCCTCCAGAAGAAAGAGAATCTCTTACTCAAGAAAAAATTGAAGAATGGAAAAAAAACATAAGGGAGACGTTCGGAGAAGATTATAAATTTGAGGAAATGGAAAATATTTTAGGGAACAAGATTGCAGCAATACAGACAGTTAGTTCTATTATCTCGAGTATTGAATCTCAAGAGGCACTAAAGCTTTTATTTAGAGTAAAAGGAAGAAACATTGGACCTCCAATGGATCCCTCCTATGTTAATTATAATGGGGTTTATGGTCAATTTGATGCCTTACCAATACTTAAACGCGAGGATTGCCTTGCATGTGGTGAGATTGAAGGTGAAGAAAACATTCAAATCGTTGTTCCCTTTGATGCAGATGTTGGTTATATTTTTGAGGCTATGAAAATAGCAGAATATGAATTAGATCCCGAATTATGGATGATAACTAACCCAATGACCAAGGAAATCTATTGGAATCCTTATATGCCTTCATTGAAAGATCCTGATATTAAATTAACAGCATTGAAAATAAAAAGCAATGAAATTGTTAGTCTTACACCGTTAGGGAAAGCACTTATAGAATCAGAAATTAAAAAATATAACGTAATTATTGCCTTTATGTAAAATCAAATATAAATTTTTAATATTTTTTATGTGCTCCCCTTCATCAATTTTTTATATCTGTCTATAAAACATTACTTTGTAACCTATTTTATGAAACGGGCACGTTTCAATACACACAGAACATCCAACAGTTTTATAAAAATAGTCAAAACATTTATCACTATCAATTCTAGTAACTGTTCCATTTTTATTTATAACCGGTGTATCATAAATCGCCTTTACAGGACAATGACTCAAACATCTTCTACATTTTTCACAATAACTAGATATGTCAATTTCTTGATTATTAATGTCTGGAAGAGGTCCGGCATTTATAGAGATCATTGATAATCTTTGTCTTGGTCCAAATTTTTTTGTAATTAAAAGCCCTTGCCTACCAATTTGTCCTAATTTTGCTTTAACTGCCATTGCAGGGTATAGAATAGGTCCACCTAAGGGATGACAAGCAATCGCTCTATATCCTTTGGAGCGGATAAAGTCAGTTAAAGTGTTTGTTGCTGTACCCAATTCAGCATAAATTCTCAAAGATTCTAATCCTGCCTGGGGTTCAGGTGCGTTGTCGATTGCCTTAAAATCCATTTCCATTCCTAGTACTATAGCATTTTCATACAGTATTTCTATCCCCCCAACATAATCATTTTTAAAGATTAGATTTTCATCCACGGGTGCAAACCCGATAAGATCAATTCCTAAGGATTCAGCTTTTTTGACGACGTCTTCCCAAAATTCTTTAGGAGCAGATGAAATCTCATTAGGGGGAGTCTTGATTTCTTTTTTATAGATGACTCTAGCTTTTTGAACACTTTTAAAAACTCTTGGTATAATTTTTTTAGCTTCTTCTGCTAAAGGACCAGTAAATAATGAGATATCGAATTTAGTCATATCAATTACATTAGATTTTAATCCCTTTGATCTTTTTAACACTAAAAACACTCCTCTAATAATTATTTGCTTTAGTCAGATTATTATTAAAAAGGTTCGGATTATAAACTGAAAAATTTAATTCCTTCCAATTTTTGAATAATAATCTATTTATATTAAA
>JAHLWT010000232.1 GCA_019057775.1 Promethearchaeota archaeon | reverse complement strand
GACTGTAGACTGGGTACTGGATACTTGTTGCTCGCTAAACCCCCGATGGATCGGAACAGGCGCAACGCGGTATTTCCTGAAAGTTCAACTGTAATGTATAGACCCTAACGGTTTCTTGAAACCCTTAGGGTCTGGTTGTTAAACGCTTACTAAGGGTTTTGTGACATAGGCCTGCCCGGATGACTTCCTGCCCGAATGACTCGGTCAGGCAGGCGGTTGGGTGGACATCCCTACGGGGAAAACCAGTAATCAGTAAACGGTAAAACCTGTCAGAGTCTGTGGGTAGCCTTGCAGAGCTGGAGACCTGACAGTGTTTGGGGGAAAGAGCGTGGGGCATGGGGGCATTGAGAGAGGTGTAATCCACAGCCATACAACAAACTTGCCATCAACCATGCCTTACTTTTTTGTAACAAAAATAAAATATGCCACTAAAACACTGCCAAAGACATGCCTTCGGCAAAAATCCCGCTAAAAACAACCGTATCTAACAACAGAACCAATAATAACAAAAAGAATGGATTATGATTAAAAAACACGCTGACAATCCAATTATAAAACCGTTGCATATAAAACCATCTTTTGAGGGGTATAAAGTTGTTGGAGCATTTAATCCCGGAGCCACTACATTTGGTGATGAAATTATCTTATTACTACGCGTGGCTGAAATATGTGAATCAAAAGAAGGGTATGTTCGGACACCTGTTTACCATTTCGAAAATGACAGATCATTTCCTGGAATTATGGAGTTTAGAACGGATGATCCGGACGTTAGCCTGAAAGATACCCGAGGGGTGGTTTATAAAGGGAAAGACTATCTTTCATCAATAAGTCACATCAGGCTTGCAAGAAGTAAGGATGGTGTTCATTTCACTATTGAAGATAAGCCATTCATCTATCCGGTGGATGAGTCTGAAAAATACGGATGTGAAGATGCACGTATAACTATCATTGATGGAAAGTATTATATTAATTTCACCGTAGTATCAAAGGACTCATGGTCAACAAAGCTTGCAACAACCGAAGATTTTAAGAAAATAGACAGAAAGGGAATTATATTTCATCCGGAAAATAAAGATGTAACTATTTTCCCTGAAAAAGTGAACGGGAAATACATAGCCCTTCACAGGCCAAACAATTCAGGTTTTGGAAAGGCATCTATCTGGTACAGTGAATCCCCTGATTTATTGCATTGGGGAAATCATCAATGCATCATACGTCCGCGGAATATAAAGTGGGAATCGATTAAAATTGGTGGAGGGGCCCCACCGGTTAAAACTCCGGAGGGTTGGTTGATCATTTATCATGGCAAAGGCGATAATTCATTATACTCATTATTCTGTTTGCTTTTGGATCTTAATAATCCTTCTAAAGTCGTTCGAAGGGCGGAAAAACCCTTACTGACTCCTACTGAGCTTTTTGAAACAGAAGGTTTCTTTGGTAATGTTGTTTTCTCAAATGGCTTGGTTGAAAAAGATGGTCAGGTTTATATCTATTATGGTGCAGCCGATGAATCCGTAGGACTTGCTATTACCTCTATTGAAAATCTGTTAAAAAGTTTCTAGTTATTCATTGTGTAAAGATTGTATAAAGTATGAAAATTGTTTATGATTTTCGAAAATATGATGGTGTTATCGGGGGAGTTGAACAAGGTGTAATTCAGATCGTAAAATATTTGACGAGTATTGGCGAATATGTTATTATTCTTTGTAAAACAAAAAGAATAGAAGATGTTAAAAACATTTTTCCTGAAAATCAACATTTGAAAATAATTCCGCTTGATGTAACGACCCATTCCATTTCTCTGAAAAATGCAAGAGTGGATTCGACAATTATTCAGGATATCGCTTTGTCTGAAAACGCTGATATTATCCATTTCTTCTATAACTGGAGTTTTCCCTTTTTCAAAAAAGTTCCTTCTTTACTAACCGTTCATGATGTCATCCCATTTACATTCAGAGAAGCAATGGGATTTTTCAGAAACAAATTTATGTACAAACCAGGCATCCGGTTGGCATGCCGACTGAATGATATGATTGCTACCGTATCCGATTTTTCAAAGCAGGATATCGTTAATAAGGTTGGTGTTCCGGTTGAGAAAGTCCGGATTATACCAAACGGACTACGAGAGCCAAATCCCGTTGATAAGTCTCTGGAACAAGAACTCAAGATCCGATTTGAATTGGATTCATTTATTCTAAATGTTGGCGGGATACATGAGAGGAAAAATATTGTTCGACTGATCCATGCTTTTTCAAGATTGGTAAAATTACATGACTATTCCGGAAAATTGTTAATAACCGGGGTTGTTTCCGGAGCACCTTATCAGGGGAAAATGAAACGTATTTGCGATGCCGCTATATTGGAGACCAGCATGGAGAAAAAGATCGTTTTTACCGGATTTGTTTCAGAAAATGAGTTGGATTCTCTCTTTCGTATTGCGGAATTCTTAATATATCCCTCTCTTTATGAGGGGTTTGGTATCCCAATTTTGGAAGCCATGAAGCTCAGGTTACCAGTAATTACATCCAATCTCACAGCAATGCCCGAAGTGGCTTCTGATGTCGCATATCTGGTTAATCCAAATAGCATTGAAGAAATGACAACGGCCATGTTTACTTTATTGCATGATGAAAATCTTTGGAAAGAAATGAAGCAAAATGGAGTAAAGAGAGCCCAATCTTATACCTGGCAAAACACATCAGAAATGTATCTGAGGCTTTACAAGGAAGTTATTAGGATAAAAGATAAAAGCAAGTGAGACTTGATTTTCGCAAACTGGTGCAGCGAAAAACAATAGTCGAACTTATCCCGACAAAAGGAGGGATCTAAACGAAAAAAATAAAAGTAAAAAAGCAAATAGATAATATGACAGAGGAATGACTAATTTTTTCAAGTTGCTTGTTGCTGATTCATTGTTAATGTTTTATAAATCAATTAAAAGGAGGGATATATGAAAGTAAAATTGTATTATTATCTTATCATTTTTGCTGTGTGTTTCATCATAGCGAGATGCGATTACAAACTTCCTGATTTTGTCTCTTTTCCAAAGATCGATGCTCATGTTCATATCCGCACTTACGATCCTTCATTTGCCGAACAAGCCATTACTGATAATTTTCAATTGTTGACGATTGTTACACGATCGTCGAATCAATCATTTATTGACGAGCAGCTAAAATATGCGACATTTCAGAAGAATAAATTTCCAAACACTGTTTATTTCGCAACTACGTTTTCGATGGAAAAATTCGGCACACCCGGGTGGCAAGACCAGACAATTAATCAGCTGAAGAAAGACTTTGCATCGGGTGCTATAGCTGTTAAAGTCTGGAAAGACATCGGCATGACCCTTCGCGATCAGAATGGCAACTTTATCATGATTGATGATCCCCGATTTGATCCTGTTTTAGATTTTATTGCTTCTGAAGGTAAGAGCCTTGTTGCTCATATTGGTGAACCCAGAAATTGCTGGTTGCCTCTTGATTCGATGACAGTGAATAATGACAGAGATTACTTTCGAGATCATCCTGAATATCACATGTATCTTCATCCGGATTATCCCTCTTATGAAGAACAAATTTTTTCGCGGGATCAAATGCTGGAGAAACACCACGACCTGAAAGTTGTTGGAGCCCATCTTGGAAGTCTTGAGTGGGATGTGGATGAGCTTGCGAAATGCCTGGATCGTTATCCGAATTTTGCTGTGGATATGGCTGCCCGAATATGTCATTTTCAAGTTCAGGATCGTGAAAAAGTCCGCAATTTTATAATCGATTACCAGGACCGTATCTTGTACGGTACGGATTTGGGCGTTCAGGAAAATTCAGATATGGTATCAGTCAGAAAACAATTGCATGATGTATGGTTGGAACATTGGAAATATTTTGCAACTGATGAGGAGATGACATCTGGAAGTGTTAACGGTAAATTCAGGGGCTTAAAGCTGGATAAAAAAGTATTGTTAAAAATATATTATAAAAACGCCAAAAATTGGTATCCGGGGTTAGGGGCTTATTGAAAAACGTTTAAAGATTATCTCCATTCCCGTTTTTGTTTCTATTTCAATTACCGGTTTCTGCATTTGATCAGATGTTATATCCACACCGGTTACCTTAAAATGGTCTTCTCTGAAAGGATTGACCAGCTTAAGAGTTCCGCCGGCTTCAGACATAATTATAACTTCATCCAGTTTACCATTGATTTGTATGGCTGAAACAAGAAATGCCCCTTCAGTCCTGAGTTTCTCAAACGAAACATCTCTCCAGTTTTTGGGAATTGCAGGGAAAATATGAATAATTCCGGTGTGACTTTGAAGCAGCATTTCCTGGATACCGGCAGCAAATGCAAAATTTCCTTCAAGTGTAAAAGGCCTGTAAGTGAATTTTGATTTTCCTGTTCCGGATTGGTCACCATTTACATGGAAGCTGTTTGGCAGGCAGAAACATTCTGCGAAGATTTTTAAAGCTTCGGCTGCTCCTTCGCCATCCATAGCCCGGGCTTTTAGGTTTCCAAGCCAGCTAAAGGAATATCCTGTCCACCAGTCGGACCCAAGACTATCCAGGTCGTTAATAGTATTTTTGATAATTTTCCGGTCTTTTTCGCCATTGTCCCAATCAATCAGTCCAAGGGGATGGATCGCCATGAGATGTGAGAAGTGGCGGTGGGATTCATGCAAGTGTTCACCTGGAGTTACCAGTAGGCCTCCGGTTGAATCGGATACAGCGAAACCGGGCCAACCGGACAGGATCTCTTTCCAGTGAAGCGATTCATCTTCAAGGTCAAGTTCATCAGCCATCTCAGCAGCTTTATTAAAAGTCCACCGGATAAGCGCCAGGTCATAATTCGTTGTCTGGTGAAACCAGGCATGAATGGAATTGTTATGGATCTCAGGACTGGAACTGATGGGAAGCTTCCATTGATTATTCTTATCACGCACAGAAATCTCCTCAAGGTGAATTGCTACATCTTTGATAAAAGGATAAGCCCTGTTCTGCAGAAAATTCCTGTCCATACTGTACCGCCAGTGAAGGTAGAAATGGTGAGCCAACCAGGCTGAGACAGTAGGTGAGAAGGAATATTGGATCCATCCTCCCATTGGTTGTCCCCGAAGTGTTGTGACCCCGGGAACATTTAACCCATTGGTTCCAAAATAAGCCTGAGTGTAATTTTTTGCTTCCGGACGAATTTCCCAAAGCCAGTCCGGAAATGCCAGACCTTCTTCCAGGTGGTTGCCGGTATAAAATGGCCAGTAACTTAACTGAGTGTTTAAATCATGATGGAAATCACCTTTCCAGGGAGGGATCCTGCCGTTGTCGGCTGTCCAGACAGCTTGTAGCGAAATTGGGGGCGCTCCCCGCCTGGAAGCTGAACCGAGCTTATACATTTCCAGGTACCACTGTTTTTCAAGAACAGGATCAGGTACCGTAACAGAAGATTGGATCCGGAAATCCAACCACCAATCATTATGGCTTTTGAAATCCTTTTCGAAACCACGGCTTTTTGCATTCTTAACAACTGAAGAAGCAGCCTCTGTTTTATCCCGGTCAGGGTATTGTGAGCTGATACTCCAGCTTCCTTCAAGGGTGCCATCTTTTTGTATTTCCCATTCCGTATTTATTTCATAAAAAAAGCCATTCCAGCCTTCCTGTTTGTAGGATATAACATTATCTGATTGTAGTATTTCACCTTTTTTATAGCCCAAACGGCACAGGTCTTGTCCTGTAACCGAATTTGCGCTTCCTGAATCTGCTTTGGCGAAATATGGGGGAGGGTCAAGGAGAGGTAACACGTCAACCGGGATATTTTCAAAACGGTACCAACCAACAGGGATGGTAGCGTGTATGAACGTTAGAAGCCGGGCTCCGTTCTTCCATTTAACATCGCATAATGCATTGTTCAGATAAAGTTGTATATATTCAATTTCGCCTAATTGGGAAATATCAAATTCAAGTGCACCGGCAGGAATTTTAGTAGGAGCCGGATTGCGGTTGTAAGGTACATCAAAAAGATCCTGAACCGGTTTATAATCTTCTTTCTTAACCTGGTCATATACCCAACTGAATTTAAATTCCCGTATGTTCAGGTTTTCCATGGGTCTTAAATCCCAAAGGTCTGCCCGGTCGAGTGAGATACGCAGGTTGTTATCTTTTTTCCAGATCAGGGCACCAAGCATTCCGTTTCCAAGCGGAATGGCTTCATCCCATGTAGCAGACAATTCCTCAAAATATAAATCATGTCCTGAGGGGCTGATTGAAATAGCAGACTGGCGGGAACAGGAATTGAATAAGAAACCTGTAAGTATTAAATTCACAAGTATAACCAGGAACCAATTTCTTTTTTTCTTTGAGTAATTTGGCATAGTATAATATGGATTTTATGGTTTTATATTACTTTTTAACTACTGTTAATACACACCCCTTTATCCCCTCTTTTTAGAGGGGAGATTTTTTCTGCAAAATTAACAACTTGTGCAGAAGGGTATAAGAAATATGCAAGAAAGAATCCTCTTTTTTAGAGGGGATAATGTTATAGTAAGATTAAAAGTTTACATACTGTTTTTTTACAATGCACGTAGTTACTCCCCTCTATTAAGAGGGGTTGGGGGTGTGTCGTTTTTCTTTACAATAACATAAAACGGCATAATAACATCCCCTCCCTGCCTGTACCATGATTCAAACATATATTCTCCTTCAAAAAG
>JAHLWT010000231.1 GCA_019057775.1 Promethearchaeota archaeon | reverse complement strand
AGATTTAATTTTGTTTGATGAACCAACATCTGCATTAGATCCTGAACTTATCGGTGAAGTACTACTAGTTATGTTGGATATTGCTAAAGCAGGCACGACTATGGTGGTGGTAACACATGAAATGGGGTTCGCTCGTGCAGTGGTGTCAGAAATGATTTTCCTCGATCAGGGTGTCGTTATCGAGCGTGGAACTGCCGAACACTTTTTCGTTTCCCCTGAATCCAAGCGTGTAAAACACTTTCTTAGACAGATTAATATTTTATACGGACATCATGAAGAACTTTTAAAAGAATCCAATGAGGATGAAAAACTATGATTTCCCAAGTTCTTCCTCAGGAGATAGTGGATTTTCTTCGCGTGCTGGAATTCTGGGATCACATCCTCATAGGTTTGGCAAAAACTATATGGTTATATGTTTGGGCACTTCTGTTAGGCTTTTTTCTTGGTCTTTTACTCGCTATTCTTCGCCAATATGGTGGAAGGATTCTTTCACGGATTGCCACTGGATACGTTGAGATTGTACGCGGTACACCTTTACTTGTACAGTTGTTCTTTATTTACTTTCTTCCCTTCAGCATAAATTCTTTCCTAGAAGCACAAGGTCTTCCTTATATCCCCATTGGGAGATGGAGTTTTTATATCAGTTCAAATCTCTTTGGAAGAACTGTAACAATGGTTTTTTTAGATCACATAACATTAATGGGAATCCTTACATTAGGCTTTAATAGTGCAGCCTATCAAGCTGAATACTTTCGTGGGGCTGTTATGTCCGTTGGTAGCGGACAATTAGAGGCTACTCAATCGCTTGGTATGTCTCGTCGGTCTGGTATTTTGCATATTGTATTACCACAGGCTCTACGTCATGTTATTCCCGCATGGTCTAACGAAGCTGCTTATCTTCCTAAGTACACTGTCATTGTCTTTTATATAGGATTAACGGAAATTTTTGCACAAGCACATTATATTATTTCAGAAACTTTTCTCACACTCTCGGTATACATACTTGTAGCACTCATTTTTCTAGTGATAATCACACTTATCTCCAAGGTATTGGACAGCCTCTACAAGCGGACAGCTATTCCTGGTTTGTAAACCTTAGTAAGAATTAATTATACTAATTTCCTTTTTTTTTCTCTTCCTCTCGAATAAATGAAAACACCCTATAGGTCCTAAACTATATATAAAAATCTATTAGTTTTAATTATTTATTTATTTTATCTACTTAGATATTTAATTATATTAAACAAGTAAACAGACTTGAGAATCATATGAGAATTGTTGATTTACGATCAGATACAGTAACAAAACCTTCTCCTGAGATGTGGGATATGATAAAATCATTGGACAATTCAAAGCTTGGGGATGATGTATTTGGGGAAGATCCTACTGTTAATGAATTAGAAGAAAAAGCAGCAAAGCTTATGGGTAAAGAAGCAGCTCTACTGGTAACATCAGGTACTCAAGGAAATTTGGTTTCTCTTCTATCACAAACTACTCCTGGTGATGAAATACTCCTCGAAGAATTAAGTCATATTTTTGGGCATGAAGTTGGTAGTGCTGCTCGTTTTGGAGGATTAATGATAAATAGATATCCTTCGAATAGAGGTTCTCCTTCAATTGATCTGCTTCAAGATTTGATTCGTGATAAAAAAGATATTCACGAGCCACCAACTACGCTATTATGTGTAGAAAATACGCACAACTTTCATGGAGGATCAGTAGTTAAGCCAGAAAAGTTAAAGGATTTAAAAACTTTTGCGGAGATGAATGAATTAAGAGTTCACTTAGATGGAGCAAGAATTTTTAATGCATCTGTAGCTCTGAATCTACCAGTTACACAATTTACTAAATATGCTGATAGTGTAATGTTTTGTCTATCCAAAGGTTTGTCTTGCCCCGTAGGATCATTAGTCGTGGGTCAGAAGAATTTTATATCCAAGGCACGTAAGTTCCGCAAAATGGCAGGAGGAGGGATGCGACAAGCAGGAATAATAGCAGCTTTTGGATTGATGGCACTTGAACCTCGATGGATTAAAAGATTAGAGGAGGATCATAAAAATGCTAAATTGCTTGCTAGGGGATTAGAAGAATTTGATCTGCCTATAAAAATCCATAAACCTGACACAAATATTGTTATCATGGAGTTTTTAAATAGAACCCCCATATATGAAGTTATTTCCAATTTAGGTAAAGAAGGTGTTCTAGCTTTTAATATAAGCAAAGAGAAAGTTCGTTTTGTAACTCATTACGGGATTTCCGAGGATGATATTCAATACAGTATAGGAGTTATTGGAAAAGTGTTACTTAACTTTTTTAATAACTAATTGTTTTAAATTAAATTTATTTTTAGATAAATTCTAGTAGGATTATATTTCACAAGTGGTAATATAAATATTTCTATTAGAGTATAATATAAATGATTAATTCTATGATATATTATCAGCCCTATATGCTATGTAGATAAATTTTGAAATAATAAAAATAGAAAAAAATTTATTTACTTTTTAATGTGATTGTTATTGCTCTTGTTAAACGGATAATGTCCATAACTTTTCCTTTTTCAACAGTAATTTGTTCTCTGCTTATTGCGTGTGTAAAATCACCTTTACCTTCACATATTCTTATTATTGCATTATTATTTCCAGACATTACTATCTCAGCGTCCAGCTTTGTTCCATGAGTAAGTTGAACTCGACGGTCTTTAATCAGTATATAGAAAGAATCCTCATTATCTAAGTTAAACTGAAAGGACATTTCCCAGTCTCTTGTTTTCCCCTCAATATTTGTTTCAAAGACAGCTTGGGCTTTTTCATTTGAGTTCAATTTCTCAATAATTTTATTTAAATATTCACTTGCTAATTCCACTCTTATTCTCCTCCTTCATATTCTGGTCTTTTTATCCATCTTTCATACTCTTCCTCAGGCACAAAAAAGAAATCGGTCATTTTTCCCTGCCTTTCTTTCTGAAAAACAGCTCTCACACGTTGACCCTTTTTAACTTTAGAAGGGACTAAATTTTCAGAGAATATACCTTGATTAAAGGCTGTTTCAGCCCCATCTAGTTTAATAAAGGCAATTCCATAAGGTATGGCTTGGATAAATGCGGAAGTTGTATACCAAACAATAGTGCTCACTTCTATTGTTCCTGTTTGCTTTAATTCAAGCCAATCTGTATCTTCATAACAATCAGAACAATTTATTCTGGGAGGCATCCAAACCTTTCCACATTTCTTACATTTAGTTCCTAAAATCTTCTTATTTTTCATCAATTCTATGAAAAACTTGCTTTGTCCACCCATTGAATATTTGTAATTTATCTGGATTTTATCTCTTATTTCGTGTGCTTTAAATTCCATTATTTTTGCGCCTCCTCATTTTCCATTACAATAATAGCAGCATATGCCGCACCAGGACCTCCAATAGAGTGTGAAATAGCTCGTCCTTTATTAATATTTACTTGATGTTTTCCTGCTTCACCTCTTAATTGAAGTGCTGCTTCCCCCGTAGACATGATTCCGGTGGCGCCAACTGCGTGTCCACATCCTATTAAACCCCCTGAAGGACAACAAGGTAATTCACCATTCATAAGTGGCCCTCCAGACTCTATCCATTTTCCTCCTTCTCCAAAGGGAACAAAACCTAATTCTTCATAAGAAATAACTTCTTGCCCTGAAAAGGCGTCATGTAGTTCTGCGAGATCAATTTGTGCTTTAATATTTTTATAGTCTAAACCTGCCATTTTGTATGCAACTTTTGCAGCATAAATATTGGAGTAAAGTCTCCCCATGTCTTCTCTATTTCCTATAAAACAATCAGCATTGGCTGCTCCAACTCCAGTAATCCAAATTGGGCTCTCAACTTTTAGTTCTCTAACTTTTTCCTCACTCGCTAATATTAGTGCGGCTGATGCTTCTGAATATAAACAGCAGTCTAATAACTTAAAGGGATAACATATTATTCTCGAATTCATAACATCTTCAACAGTGATATCCATAGGTGCTTGAGCTTTAGGATTCTTCATGGCATTCCCATGATTCTTGACAGATACAAGAGCCATTTGTTCTTCAGTAGGGTTACCAAATTCTTCAAAATGTGCATTTACCATGCTTACATAAGAACTTGCTGCCATCATGCCCATGGGATATTCATAAGTCATATCCGCCGAATATGCTATTGCGTTTAATACTTCAGGAGTAGCGGCGCCTGTTTGTTCGTCATAACAATCAGCACACTTTTCTACTCCAAGACAAAGACATAAATCTGAGAGTCCTGATGCAACTTCAGCAAAAGCCATTCGAACTGTATATCCCCCTGTAGCCCCTCCTGCTGCTATTCTTGTACCTGGTTTATCACTCATCCCTATATAACTATTAATAAATATATCTGGCATAAATTGTCGTTCAAATAACTCGTTATATATTCCATACACTGTTGATTGCAAGTCTTTATGCGTAATTTCAGCTCCATTTTTATTTGCATCTCCAAGAGCTAGTTTTGTTGCATCGTAAGCGAGTTCAAAATATGTTTTATCCAAATACCTTGCCTTAAAAGGTGTTATTCCAACACCAATTATCGCTACTCTCTTTTTCATTGTAATTTTCACAACTAATTTATATGATTCTTAAAATTAATGCATGATATTATTTTTGTTTTTATATATAATTAAGATTAACGAATTTTTAATAGAAATAAATTTACTTTATCATTAGTAGGTTTGTTACTAATCATGGGGAAAAAACATATTCCAATTATAGTTGGAGCTGCACAGTTTACTCAACGTAAGGGTACGCCTCATCCTCTTGATTCCCTCAGTTTAATGGTCAAAACTAGCCAAGATGCAATAGATAATACACAAACCAAAAAGATTATCGATTTTATAGATGCCATTTACATGGTAAATATCAGTTCTTGGTCATATGAAGACGCTCCGGGTGAGCTTAGTAAAAAGCTCAATATCACATCTAAAGAAAAAACATATTTACCTGATGGTGGACACAGTCCTCAGATGTTAGTTAATCGAGCTGCAAAAGCTATTGCATCTGGAGAGCACCAGTGTGTTCTTATTACGGGTGGAGAAGCAGCTTATTCTATTAATAAAATATTCAAAGGGAAGCGTCCTAAACATTGGCCGGAAAATAGACCTCCAAAATATATAAATGGGGAGAAATGGGATATCCCCGAAATTGATAAGAAGTATGGGCTATATTTTCCATCACTTACTTACGCAATCTTCGAAACAGCCCTTAGAGCATCATCTGGACGCAGTATTGAGGAACATAGAAAATATATGGGAGAACTTTTGGAACGTTTTTCTAAGGTAGCTTCAAAAAATCCTTTAAGCTGGACTCAAAAGCTTTTTAGTGCTGATGAAATTATAACTCCCTCTCCTGAGAATCGTCGTGTTGTATACCCATATACTAAACGCATGTGTGCTAACAATTTCGTTGATCAAGCTGGAACAATTATAATTGCAAGTGAAGAAATTGCTAAATTACTTAATATTGATAGGAAACATTGGGTATATATAATGGGAGGGGTAGATTTAAAAAATATTAATGAAATTTATCGCCGTCCAAGACTTGATAGTTCTCCTGCGGTTAGAGAAGGTTCTCGAATTGTTTTGGAACAAGCGGGCTTAGAGCTAAGTGATATTGACAAGTTTGACTTATATAGTTGTTTTCCTTCAATTGTAGAGATCTTTATTAAGGAACTTGGAATTAAAGAGGATGATCCGCGCGACTTGACAGTTACAGGGGGTCTTCCATATTTTGGTACTCCCTTAAGTAATTATTCGTTACATGCAATTATCAACACTGTTGAATTAATTCGAACTGATCCTTCATTAAAAGTAATGGTTATAGCTAATGGTGGCTACAACACTAAACAATCAATTGGAATCTATGGAACCAAACCGCCTACGAAGGAATGGGGTGTTCGGGATGACTCTAAAATACAAGAATCAATTTTAAAAAAGAGGTTGCCCGATATAGTTGAAAAAATGAATGGTAAGCTGACTGTTGAGGGATATTCTATTATTTATGATCGAACGGGGCAACCTAAAAGAGGAGTTCTAGTTGGTTCTCTTGAAAATGGGGACCGTGCCCTTGCCATTATTACAATTGAATCAGATATGCTCTTAACCTTAGAAAATCAAGATTTAGTGGGGAAGAATTTTGTGATTAAGTATGATGCTAATATTGATCGAAATATAGCTATCTCCATGGAATAATTTTTTTGTTTTTTTCTAAAGAAAGTTCTTAAAGTAAAAATTTATTTATTTTTTCTTTTTCTTGTTGTTCAGTAAAAATAATCAAAAATATTGAAAAACAAATGATTGATCAAGAATTATTAAAGAATGTTAAAGGTAAGTTGGAAGGGGAAGGGACTGTTATAGCGGAAGACTATCTTAAACTCTTAGAAATTTATAAGCAGATCTCATTAGAAGATAAGCGGTTAGAAGAAGAATTTGAGGATATGGCGATGTTAGATATGGAATTTTTAGGTCAAATTATTATATCTGATGAGGATAAAAAGATCTGGTTGAAGTTCAAGGAGGGGAAAGTTGATTATGGGGAGGAGGAGGTTGAAAATCCGACTTTAACTTTTTCTACGAGTAGAGATGTTTTTACAGGAATATTATTTGGAAGCATTGAAATTTCGAGCGCCCACGAGGCAGGAGATGTCTCATTTGAAGGAAGTGGTGAAGAACTTATGGACTTTCAAGCGATTACTTCAGTTATAAATGATTTTATACAAAATCTATGATTTCTTTAAATTTTAAGTATTTCAATATGTATAGTGTCATTTAAAATTTGCTATCCAAAATGCCTTAATTACGAAAAGTAGAATCAATGAGATTTAGAACCAAATCCAATCTACCGTAAAAAAAAAACTTAAATATGAATTCTATTATAAGATTTTTGAAACAATTAGTATTTAATTATTAAAATTTCATATTACAAAATTCCGTTATTTTATAAGAATTTAGTAATTAGTTTGAGATTAACAAGAGGTGGATTCATAATTTCTCAAGATGAAATGAAAGATTTAACTTCAGATTTAGACGATAAAGTTTTAAAAGGACTTCAGCATAAAATTGATGAAGCAACAGCAGAAGTTAGTGAATTAAAAGAAAGTTTAGCTAAAAAGGATGAAGATCTAACCGGTCTAGCAAAAGAACGTGATGAATTAATTTCAAAATACGAAGGAAAAATTGCTGAATTGGAAAGTAAATCCAACAAACTTGACAATCTAGACACTGAAATATTTGATTTGAAGAAGACTATTACTTTAATGGATGACGAAATCAATGCATTAAAAGCACAAGTAGAAGACTTAACTAAAAAGAATGAAGAATTAACTAACTCTCTCACTGAAAAAGACACTAAAATAAAAGAATTAAATGATGTAACAGTAGAAAAAGATAAGATTATTGATGCTCAAAATGCTAAAATAGAAGAAGCAGAGACTGAATTAACAGCTTTAAAACCTGAGGCGCCTACAACGTATACAAGTGAGGAGCGTTTGATGTGTCCAAGTTGTGGCGCTACTGGGAAGGATATAAAAAGTGAAGAAGATAAAACAAAAGTCTTATCCTACGTTGGCCATAAACCGATGTACGCTAAAAAAAATGTCTGTAAGAAGTGCGGGTACGAATTTTAAATAATTTTATTTATTTTATTTATTTTTTAGAGCGTTTTTTATAAGTTCAAATCCATTCAACTTGTTTAAATTTTGATTTTATAATAAATTTAATTTAGATAGCCTTTTTATTTCTAAACGGGAAGTATATACTATTAGAATGATGATTTTTACGTAGAAGAAAATTGATTAAAACAAGAATTACAGAAAAATTTGGAATAAAATATCCAATAATGAGTGCGCCTATGGGCCCTTTTTATACCACAGAATTAACGATTGCAGTTTCTGAGGCAGGAGGCTTAGGAGTTTTAAGTCATGCTACTTTATTAGGGAAAAATTCAATAACAGATTTTAAGGAACAGATAGATAAAGTTATTGAACACACTGATAAACCATTTGGGTTTAATATTAGGGTTGCTAGATTACAATCTGATCATCGAATTTTACTACGAAAAGTAGCTCAATGGCAAAGAGAAAATCCGAAAATAAGAGAACAGATGATTTACGGATTGACGAGCGCTGGGGGCCCCAGAATCGCAGCAAAACTATGGCAAAAAACATGTCCCGATATGTATCATTTTCATGTAGCACCTGCATTATGGTTAGTAGATAAAGTAGTTGAATCTGGATGTAACGGGGTTGTTGCTACTGGCACTGAAGGAGGAGGTCATCAAAGTTATGAAGGTGTGACAACACTAGTTTTAGTACAAGAAGTTAAGCAAAAATATCCCGATTTATTGACAGTAGCTTGTGGTGGAATTGCTGATCCTAGTGGAATTGCAGCAGCTTTAGCAATGGGTGCGGATGCTGTAGCAATGGGCACAAGGTTTATTGCGTCAGTACAAAGTGAATTTCATGATAATTATAAATCTCTAATTCTTCCTGCCACAGATCGAGATACAATGATTACTACTGGAGGATTTGGACCAATACGATTGATAAAAAACGATTATTGCTTAGAACATGGCAAAACCCTATCAAAGGAGGAAAAACTTACCCAGGAAAAAGAAATATCTGATATCGATAGTTATTTGGATGATCTTCATAAATATGAGATAGTTTATACCGATGGAGACGTTGATAATGGAGCTGTACCCTTAGGGCAATCATGTGGATTAATAAACTCTATTGTAGATGTAGATGATTTAATTAGTGGTTTCACAAAAAAGGCTGAAGATATATTGAAAAAAATCGGATCTAATATAGTGTAAATCGCATTTTTTTTTCCTTTCTTCATCATATAAAATTCTGATCTTTTTACTCAGTAAAAAACATCTTGAGAAGAGATTTAAATTAACTTTAAATTGAATTTGTCAATAATAATCATATTCTTTTATTTTAAGTAAAAGTAAGGAGAAAAAGAACATGTCTAAGTATAGCGAAAGGTTTTGGAAACAAAATTGGGATGAAGGTTTGGAGGACCTAGATCCCAGTACATGGGAAATGACTTTACCTGAAGCATTTCAAAACATCTTTGAGAAGTTTCCTGATAAAATTGCTCTTGTTTTTCAAGGATTAGAAATACCATTTGGAGAAATTGATAAACACTCCAATCAATTTGCCAATATGTTAATCGATAAGGGTTTTAAAAAAGGAGATATTATAGGGATTAACCTCGCCAACATCCCAGAGTATGTATATGCCGTAGTGGGTACTTTAAAAGCGGGATGTATAGTATCAGGAGTATCGCCACTTCTTTCAGATGTACAAATGCATTATCAGATTAATGACTTGGGAACAGGAGAGAAAAAAGTGGCATTGGTAACTCTCAATGCGATTTTTGAACATAGATTAAAAGGGATTGCTTCAAAATTACCACAATTAAAATTAGTAATAGTTACCAGTGTGATTGGTGCGTTCTCAAAAGAAGACCAAGATAAAATTAGGAGAGTAAAAGAGATCCCTTGGGGGGAAGTAACTCCTTTAGAAGGAAAAGATGTGATAGATTTCTGGGATGATGTAATTGCTAAATATTCTACAGATCCTGTAAATTTAGATTTTACTCCAGATGATATTGCTTTCATCCAATATACTGGAGGGACTACTGGATCCCCAAAGGGAGCAATGTTAACTCATAGAAATGCTGTTTCAGATCTATTAATTGTACAAAAATGGCTTAGTTGGGATAAAGGATCAGGTGTAGCTTTATCAGGTTTTCCATTCTTCCATATTGCGGGACTTTTCTTCTGTATAAGTTGTATCTACCTTGGATGGCAACAGTGTCTAATAGCAGATCCAAGAGATACACTCTATATTTGTAATGAAATCAAAAAATATCAACCAACAGTATTAGTAAATGTACCCTCGTTATTTCAAATTCTTATCAATACCAGAAAATTTAAAAGATTAGATCATTCCAAATGCGAGGTCTGTATTTCTGCTGCCGCCCCTTTTCCTGTAGAGTCTCAAAAACAATTAGAAAGCATGGTGGGTGAGGGGAAACTACTCGAAGTATATGGTATGACAGAAACTTCACCACTTACAACTATGAATCCCTATAGGGGAGAACGAAAACTGGGATCAATCGGACTCCCACTTCTTAATACTGAATTAAAATTAGTAAATCCTGAAACCAATGAGGAAGTTCCTCTCGGGGAACCTGGAGAAATATGCGTTAAAGGCCCTCAAATAATGAAAGGATATTACAATAAACCAGAAGAAACTGCTAATGCAATTGATAAAGATGGATACATGCATACTGGTGATGTAGCGATAATGGATGAGAAGGGGTATTTGAGGATCATTGATCGTACAAAAGATATGATAATCGTTGGCGGATTTAAGGTATTTTCAGCAAAATTAGAAGATGTATTAGCAAAACATCCGGCTATAGGGATGGTGGCTACTATTGGTATTCCAAATCCAGACAGACCGGGTTCCGAGATTGTCAAGGCATTTATCCAAATAGACCCTAGTTTTGAATTTGATGGTAATGAGCAAGCTTTAAAAGATGATATAACAAAATTTGCAAAGGAAAATTGCTCACCATATGAAGTTCCAAAAATTATTGAATTTTCGGATGAATTACCATTAACAGTCGTTGGTAAAGTGGATAAAAAAGTATTGCGCTCAAAAAAATAAACTTCCAAATAATCTAATTATTTTTTTTTTATAATTTATTAATTAAAGCTTTGCATTTCTAAAATTGATGAGAATTGTTATATTTTCATTTTATAAACGTTTTCATCCGGAATAAAACTCATCATTATTAGATCATCGCGAATTTTCCAACCCAAATTTTGATAAAACTTAACTACTTCTTTATTATTTTTCTCTATAAATAAATGAACTTTATGTACTCCCAATTTCCGAAATTTTTTTGTTAAATTATCCACCATCAGTCTGCCGTATCCTTTCTTTTTGTATTCTGGATCAACAGCTAAATGATGAACGTAGCCTCTTCTTCCATCAAATCCCCCCATTACAACACCCACTACTTTCTCCTTTATTTTTCCTAATAAAAAAAGTTGTGGATTACGATTATACATTTTTTCAAGTTCTTCCTTAGTATCTGAAGAACTAACACTTATTCCTGCCTTTTTCCAAAGTTCAATGACTTCATTATAAGATTTCTTTGAATATTTTTCAATTCTCATTATTACAGTTGTTTTTTAGCTTCATTTTATTCAATTATCAAAAAATTCTAATGACATTTGGTATATTTTCTTTCTGATTTCGGTTTTTTCTTCAACTAACTTCTTGATATACTCTGAAATTTCTTTTCTTTTATGTAAACTAGAAGGAAAAGGTAAGGTTATTTCCATTATTCGATTTCCGATTGTTGCAATCGTTCCTTGGACAAATGTAATTGCTTGGATTTGTTTCTGTGTAATTTCTAAATTTAACAGATATAGAAGCAGGAAGGGATCAATACACTCATTATTCTTTAGAGTTTTTAATTGAAATATATGACTCTGAATGATTATCTTTATATCTAACTCTGTAATAAATGCTGTTTTTCCAATTAGATTTGGGCCTCCGTCTTTCACAATAAGTATATCTCCTATTTCTATATTTTGTTTTTCTCTATAAAGCTCATATACTTCTTCAGAAGTTTTTTTATGTGAATCCAAATTTATTTCCCAATTATTAATTTCACTCGTTCGAATAAATGGAATGTCACCCATACCATAAACACTAGATCCTATTTCCGCCCCGCGGGGTAAAAAACCATTCTTATTTGTAAATAAAATTTTCTTCTCAATCAAGTCTTCTATAGTGAATAATTCATAACTCTGGTTCTTTTTAAGAGACATGAGAGTTTTTTCAATTCCAGTATAATAAATTGGGATAAAGATATTATTTTTAATTTGACTATAAGCTAATTTAAATATTTTCTGTTCTTTATTATAGTTAAAACTCTCACATTTCCTTAACTTCTCATGTAGATTAATTAATTCATCATTTATAATTGGTTGTCCTTTTGAGTCTAATTTTTCCGTTCCGTTGTTATTTAATTTATGAAGATCTTTTCCATCCTTATCATGTCCAACATAATCGACAATAGCAAAATCAATTTTATAATCTATTGGGATGGTTTCCAATTTCTGGAAAAATAGAATACTTGCCTTATTACATGTATATGGTTGAAAAGTATTTTGATCCAGGGAGATAATTCCTAAAATCTTGCCATTCGACTTAAGATATTCCCATATATAACGATCAGTAGGATTCCCGAATATTCCTTCAGGTAAAACAATCCCTAATTTCCCTCCATCCCTAAGTAATTGAACACACCTTTCAATAAATAATACCTGGGGCGGTTGTTGCTTTACTAAATAATCTTGCATCTCCCATTTGTTATTAATACTTTTCCAACTATGTCCTAAGTTGTATTCTTTAAGAAGATTTTTATCATTAATTGGAATTTTAGCGCCAAATGGAGGATTGGTAAATATATAATCAAAAAAGTTGTTTTTAATGCTTTTTTTCACTAGAATCCTATAGTTTTGAGGATCTAAAGAATCTTCACAGTATATTTTCGCTTTACCACCACTTAATATTTCTAAATAAAGCTTCGCTATTTTAGATAAAAAGAGATCTTTATCTATGCCATATAAATAGCCAGTAAGTTCAGCTGGATCGTCTTCAGAATCGATTTTAGAAGATAAATAATCTTTAGTCTCAAGTAAAAAACCACCATGCCCACATGCGGGGTCAATGATGTTTGAATACGGTTCAGGATCAAGATAACTTACCATGAATTTAACGATATTGGGGGGTGTAAAAAATTGTCCACCTTCATCTTTTAAAATTTTACTGACAAATATTTCAAACGCGTCACTCAAAATATCTTTAGAAGATTTGAGAAGAGAGATATTTTGAAGTTGTTTAATGAATAAATACATCAGATCTTTATTGAGAGTTAATTGTTCATCTACTTGAAAGAATTCTGGATATTTATTCCTTACTGAGAATTCAAAAAAAGTGTTAATTCTTTCAAGTGTATCTTCTTTAGTTTCACCTTCTCTTATACAAAATTCTAAATTATCGTCTAAACCCTTATTTGTTTCATCAACCAGCTTACATAATAAAAGATTGATAATCTGTTTTGATCTAGTCCTAGTGTCTGTATCTGTATATTTAAGTTTTCCATAAAGATGCTGATTAAATGTTTTAAATACCTTCTTTAAGTTTGGAGATTTTATTAAATCTTTTTTTGTTAGTGTTTCGAGTTTTTCCTTTACGAAATCAGTGATTTTTACTGGCATTTACAAATAATTTACAGATCTAATGCTTTTTATTCTTTTTAATTCTCTTATAACGAATTAATTTATTATTGTTTTTTATTAAGCAAAAATTAAAGTTAATTATGGGATCAAATAAATTTGAGTTTGGAGACTATATTGAATTTGAGATAAAGAAGAGATTTGGCATTATAACACTAAATAGGCTCCATAGATCAAATGCATTTGACATTCATCAGTTTGAGAATTTAAAAAAAGCTGTAAAATATTGCCAGAAGGATGAAAAAATTAGAGGGGTAATTCTCACTAACAATGGAACTTCCTTTAGCACAGGAGTTGATTTAGGAGCTGTTAATGGTGGCGATCACGAAGCGGTAAAATATTTGGAAAGCACTGCTGCTACCATTTGTAAATTATTGTATAATGGTAAACCAGCCATTTCTGCGATAAATGGAAGAACTATGGGAGAGGGTGTTGTTTTTTCTATGTGTTGTGATTATCGAATTGCTACAAAAGAAAGTTTTTTTCAAATGCCTGAGATTTTTTCTGGAATATTTACTGGGACTGGTTGTTTACTTTTATTCTCAAAAATACTTGGTATACCACGTACTAAAATTTTGTGCATGTTTGCTGAGAAAATCAATGTTCACCATGCTCTTAAACTTGGTTTAATAGATCAGATTGTAAATAATAAAGAAGATCTAATGAAGAATGCATTAGAGAAAGCAAAGTTTCTTTTTACTAAAAATCAAACAGTCCTAAATGCTATTAAGCTGTGTGCTAATCATCTTGGAGCGATGTCATATATTAAAGCATATGAATTAGAAAAAGAAGCATCTGCTTGGTATAAATATTCAGATAAAAATGAATTTTTAGGAAGTTTTAGAGACAATTTTAAAATAAAAAATAAAGAATGAATAAAAATGTCATCAGAAAATATGGAATTTGGAGAATTTATTGAATTTTCAATAAAAAAGAAGTTTGGAGTTATAAAATTAAATAGAATTCATAGAGGAAACGCAATTATTACAGAAATGGCAAAGAATCTTAAGAAAGCTATAGAATTCTGTCAAACTTCTGAAAAAGTTAGAGGAATTATATTAACTGGAAATGGAACTTCTTTTACTACTGGAATGGATATTGATGAAATTGATGGAAATGATCATGTAGCCGTAAAAGAATATGAAGACACAGCAGCATCTATCCAATCTTTGTTTTTTTATGGAAAACCCGTTATTTGTGCCATCAATGGTAAAGCTATGGGAGATGGGGTAGCATATACTCTTTCTTCTGATTATCGAATAGCCGTTAGAGATTCATATTTCAGGATGCCCGAGATAAATCTAGGAGTTTTTCCAGGAACAGGAATAATAGTTTTAATGACCCGGATCATTGGAATACCTTGGACAAAAAAAATCCTTATGTTTGCTGAAAAAATCAGTTCTGAAAAAGCATTAGAAATCGGTTTAATTGATCAAATCGTAGAAGATCAAGAGGAATTAATAAAAGTAGCATTTGATAAAGCAAAATTCCTGTTTACTAAAAATCAAACTGTTTTAAATGCCATAAAATTATGTAGTAATCACTTAGCAGATAAATCCTATAATGACGCCTATGAACTAGAAAAAATCGGTTCAGCTTGGTATGAATACAAAGATAAAGATCAATATATCAAGGATTTTAGAAAAAAATTCTATTAAAGATTATTTTATCAACAAAATTCGAAATTAAATTATTTTTTTGATTTATATTGAAAATTTCCAATTGATTCTGTTAAGTTAGAGAATTGAATTGATTAGATAGAAATTGCGTAATATTAAAATCTAAATTTAGCTTATAAATCATAGTTATATAAATAATAACTGTCTCATCTGAAAGCTTTATAATAGAAAATAAAATAGCTTAACATTATAAAAAGTAAGAATAAACCCGAAGAGTTAATAGGTGATAAATTTTGGCAAATGGAGACGATTCAAAAGTTTTTATTGGAAAAAAAAGATCAATGGCTTATGTTATGGCTGCTATGGTTGTTTTAAGTGATAAACCAGTTAGATTACTTGCCCGAGGAAGATCTATTTCTCGAGCAGTAGATGTATCAGAAATCCTCATCAACAGGTTTATGACAGGCTGTTCTTATGGTGAAATACTGATAAGTACTGAAGTAATTACAAATACCGATGGTACCGATAGCAATGTCTCATCCATAGAGATTGAAATATTTCCACCAAAAAAGTAATAAAAGTAACTTGCTAAAAAATACTTAGGAGAAATTCAGGAGACTTTCTCGTTTCTTTTTTTTTAATTATATTTCTTATATGGAGAATTTTATTTTGGTAAAAATTTATATTCATCTACATCTACTACCGGACGATAGCCTATTTTTTGATAGATACTATTTGAAGCCGGATTACTTAAATCTGTTTCTAAGAAACAATATTTATTTCCTTCTTCTAAAAGAAGTTTACTTAATTTTGCAACACACTCAGTTGCATATCCTCTTCTCCTTAATGGGGGAGGTGTATACACTAGATTAATACCATTAGGTGTGTTACCCATTTTCCTTGCAATCGAAACGGGCTCATTATTGTCAAATAATATAAATATCTGACTCTTATCGTTTTCAAATTCAATCCTGAAAATGTTAATATTTCGATCTAATTCTTCTTGTGTAACATCCGCTAATGCTTCAACCATCATTTCTCTTGCCCAATTAAGTACTATTGACTGATCTTTTTTTGTAGCGACGGAAAATTGCTTATCTCCTAATGTCTCTTTAGAGACTTCTTCTAATTTATAAATTCGTTCCTCCCGTATTAAAAGTGGATTTAAAGAAGATTTTTCACACCACAATTTGGTAAAGTTTTCCGCTACTTTTTTAAAACTATAAACACCGGGGAGTTTTTCTTCACGTTTTGAGAGTTCTTCTACTAATCTTTCAATGTTACGCATATCATCTGTATAAGATATAGTAAGGGGGTATGGTGGTGTCCTTTGTGAAATTAATTTAACTTCCTCACCTTCTGTTAATGATTAAAAGTGGTATTTCTTCCTCATATTTATGAATGTTTTTTTTAAGATAATGAAGAATATCTATAAAAAACCCATTTATAACCTCTCGTTTTAGGAGAAAAGGAAAAGCAATATCGCAAAATTCATTTATATCTTCATAAAACCTAGCTTCCATACTCATTTAAGAAGATAAAATACTTAAAAAGATTTATCATTAAGAGGAGACCCATAACATTAAATGTTTCGTTTTAATTCCTCTAATTTATTCTGGAAAAGTTCAATTTCACTTATAGAAATTTTTTCATTGCTAACTTTTTTAATCAATCCTATAAAATGCTTTATGAGAGGATGTTGAAGCACAATACACTTTTGGTTCATAGTATTTATATCCATTATCAGTGCTGATTCCAATTTCGCCCCCATACCTAAGACATCCTTAAATATTAATTCATTTTCTTCTGTATAGGACAAAATTAAGATATCCTCTCCTAACTGAGCCCCATCGTTCTTATTAATAATCTTAAATTCACACATAATAGATTTCTCACTCCTTTATTATCCATAAACTTGGATATTATTAGCAGAATTTTATAAAAACAATTTTTTTAAATTGCCTTTAATAAGATTAAGTATAGTTATTTTAAAACTTTTAAAGTTATAGCTAAAAATTTAAACAGAGGAAATTGAGTGAATTATGGCACGTCCATATCAGAAAGCAAATATTCCTGGCCCCGAAATGGGAACGTCTGTAACTGATCCTTTAGTTATGGTGAACCTGTTAAAAAGCCCAAAGAAAAAAGTTTTTGTAATAGGTGCAGAATCCTTAACTTGGGAGCTTGGAAATAAAAAAGTTGTTGATTATTTCGTAGAAATTGCAGAGAAATTAGATTGTCATGTGGTATCTACAGGTCATTCATATGGTTACTTGAAAAATAAAATTCCAGATGATAAATTATTTGATATGTCGTTGATAAATATTACAAATCGCTTATGTGATAAAGATTGGATTGGACTTGATGGGGAAGGACAATACAGAATGGCTATTTTTGGAGGACATTTAGTATTTTATTCTTCACAAACAATGTCGCGAATAAAGAACTTTACTAACTGGCTAAGAACTGTTGATCTTGATAAATATTCTCATCCAAATGCTAGATTTAGCCTACCTAATCTAAGTGATGATGATTGGAAAATATTTTTAGAAAAATTAATTGAAAATTTATAACAAATAATATAAAATAAACAAAAAAAATATAATGAGGAGATTTATGATATGAGTTTTTCAGACATCCCAGTTGATGTAGGACCAGTCTATGAAGGGGAAAGAATAAGAGGCAACCAAATGTATGTAGAACTTGGCGGCCCTAAGATTGAGAAGCATTTTGAGCTCGTGAGAGTCAAACCTGAGAAGGAAATTGAAGATGGAAAAGTAATTCTTTTTGGACCTGATTTAAAAGACATGGAAGTAGGAGGACGTTACCCTATCGGAATTTTGGTAGAAGTATCAGGTCCAGAATTAGAAGAGGACCTCGAAGCCGTGTTCGAACGCAGAATCCATGAGTTTTGTAACTTTGTTAATGGAATTATGCATTTAAATCAACGTTACACTAACTGGATGAGAATTTCCAAGAAAGCGTACGAGAAAGGCTTTAACTCGTTAGATATTTTAGGAACTGTATTAATTAGATTATTTAAAGCTGAATTACCAATAATCAAAAAAGCAATGATTACTTTTTATACGGATCCAGAAAAAATAAAAGAACCATACGATTTTGCCTTAACTATTTATAACAAGCGAGACGAAAGAGCCCGTAGTATTAATGATGACGATGTAGATATGTTTTATGGTTGTGTACTTTGTCAATCCTTCGCCCCTACACATGCTTGTTGTATTACTCCCAATCGTATGAGTTTATGTGGTTCGATTTCATGGTTTGATGCAAGAGCTGCTGCTCGTGTTGACCCTAAGGGACCACTCTTCGCTGTCCCACCTGGAACTGTTATTAATAAGGAAGCTGGTGAATATCAAGGAATTAATGACATGATTAAAAAGCGATCATTAGGAGAGATTGAGCGAATTTATCTTTACAGTGGAATGGAATTCCCGCATACTTCTTGTGGTTGCTTTGAAGCTATAGATTTCTTTATTCCGGAAACTGGAGTAGGGCATGGAATTATTGATCGAAATCATGAGGGGGTAGCTTTGAATGGATTACCTTTCTCGGCAATGGCCAATCAAACCGGGGGAGGGAAACAATTGGCTGGGTTTAACGGAATAAGTATCCAATACATAATTAGCCCAAAATTCCAGCAGTACGATGCAATCAATGCGGGACTAAAGACCGGGATTGATATTGTCGTCTGGATGGGAAAAACAGTAAAAGAACGAGTATATGACTTACTTCCAGAAGATATCCGAGATAAAATCGCAACTGAAGATGATGTTCCAGATTTAAATGATCTACCCGCCTGGTTAGAAAAAGTACAGCACCCTATCATAGAAACAGAAGAATATAAAGCTGCGATCAGTGGAGTAGAAGAAGAGGAAGAATGGGAAGAAGAAGGCGCTATGGTACCAATGGGGACAGTAGGTATGACTATTCCAGGAGTAGGCGGTGCAGGAGGATTCAAAATTATACTTAAAAATTGTAAGATACACGCCGAATCGATAATAATCAAGAAGATTGAGCCAAAACGGAAGAAGAAATAAATTCTAACTTTTAATTTTTAATATTTCTTTTCATTTTTTCATTTTTTATACATATTGAGATTAGGTAATGAACTAGTAGAAATCATAGTTTTCATGTAGAATCAGAGTTGTTGTTCTTTTGCCACGGAATGTTATTAATAGGGTAATATTTAAAAATGTTATTTTCAATGTATATAAGGAGTAGTTGTAAAGAATATAATTTCGAAGCGATTTGGTTTAAAACACTAAAAGAATTAGCATGTTAATAAGAGAAGCTGGTATCATTCGTCAAGGTCTTCCCATAATATTTGCAACCTATCATAGAGCTAGTAGGGAGCATATAGATTTAATTTGCACAAGTGGATTTATGAGTGGACTTTTAAGTTTTGCAGAATACCTTATGTCGCCAATAGAATATTTCGAAAGCAGTAAATATTCTATTATATTCAAAAAAGGAGATATTGAAGATAATGAAGCAAGAATAGAAGAAGTGATTGCTTTTATTGTTTTGGACAAGGATTATAGACTTGAAAAATATTTACACAGAAGTATTCTACCATTATTGGAAAAATTACTAAAGAAGTTTACATCTCGCTATAACGGTTCAAACTTTACTGAAGCAAAACAATTTGATTCTTTTAGGAGTACTATTGATAAAATTTTTGGTTCAGGTACACTAACTTTAGAAGAAAAGGTAGCCTCTTTAATCACATAGCTCTAACTTCTTACTTCTTAATCTATTGATTCATTCTTACATTTATAAAAAATATTAGAGTATTATTTAGTTAAAAAATTGTTCTTTTATCTTATTTAAAAGGGGTCTATTTCCATCCAATGGATTTACATCTAATGCTTGATAATTTCCGTTGGGATAATATGCTAGGATAACAGAATCATATAATGTCCAATTTACATTACTAAAGCCAATATCATACCCTACTACTTTAAATCCTTTTTCACTAGCAAGAGCCATTGAATGCAATCCATTTTGAGTAGTTGGAACTCTCCACAAAATGATTCTCCATTTATTATATGTCTTTATTATATTAGTTAATGATTTTTCTTTAACGTAGCCATATAAATTCAAGATTCCTTCATAATAGTCCTTGGAAACACCGTATAATTCATAACCCCAATCTTTTCTTCCTTTTACAGAAATTAATTCATCATCCTTCATCTTCTTGCACCTTATTCTGATGCGATCATAGAAAAATTTGTAGTCATCATTGTCATGTAGATATATTGTTTTCTCTCTTCTTTTCCATAATTCTTTAAATATTATGGAATAGAGGATGGCAGCTTCTTCCTTATCTGGAGGATAAGGATTATGATCATCAACATAAAAATTCCTTTTATCCCCATAGTTTGTATAAGCAGGAACTAAACCATAAGGTAAGGCTCCCGCGTTTTCAACAAGTTTTTGGGCCCTGATTTCAGGACCCCTAACTTCTATATTAATTCTTAAAATATTGGTGAATTCAGGCATCTTTGTTACTGTTATAATTCCTGCTGCTCCTATTTTTGTTGTGACTCCTAATCCTTGGTATTTTTTTCTAGTCACTGCTTTGCTTGCATGAGCAATATATCTTTCTTTTTCTATTAATCCTGTACCTGCAATTTCCTTAGTTTCCAATAATTCCCCTACAAACCAGAAATTATTTTTCTTTAATATATCTTTCTTTAAAAGATCAATATTATAGACTACAGGATTGACATAATTATATCCATAAATTTCCTTGAAAATATTTGAAATTTCTAATGCGTCCTTCGGTTCTCCAAATCTTAAACCATATTTTTCCCCGTTTTTGGCAACAAATTTTTGAAAATAAACATTTTCTCCTTGGAGGATTGAATCTTTTTTACTTATGAGCGCTATAATAATCACTTTATCTTGTTCAATTTATAAAATAGTAAGTAATAGTCTTTAAAACTATATTTAAGGTTTTCTATTCTTTCACGTGAAAAGAAAGAAATTCAAATGATCAATACTAGATCCAGAAATCTTGAATTTCGATAATAAGAAGATCAATTATTTAAATCACAAAAAATAGTTAAGAACTCGCTTCTTGTTTCTTTAATTTAAACCCAATTCCATAATACATTAAATATCCCCAGAAAATTACCGAAATTGAATAAATTGCAATTAGTAATCTGAAATTAGCATTATCTAAATAATTATTAACAAAAAAGAGATATGCTATACTTATTGATCCGATGAAACCTATCACATAGAAGATCCATTTTCTTTTTAAAGCCTTCGTTTCAAAGCTAAAATAAATTTTCATAGATGTATATATTATTGGTATTACAACTGGAGCTGCAGTAATAATTAAAATAAAAATTAAAAAAATCGGACTAAATTTAGGACGGAATTCATTGGTTACAGAGACCTCTCCAAGAATGTAAAAAATTGCCATTCCAAGTAATAGTAAAAGCCCATAATATAGGAAATATCTGTTTTGTCTTTTTACAGAGAAAATTATAGTTGATTCTAAAATTAGCATATTCACAACCAGAATAAAGATTGGTCCGAAGCAAAGAAAGAAATTAGTAAAAAAGTTAAAGATTAAAATAATCACTTCATTTGTCATCGTTGCATAAATCATATTTAAGATATTAGCAATTATGATTGTTATAAAAAAAAAGCTAAAAATTACGTTTAATCTCTGTCTTTTTCTTTTTAAAATCTGAAACGTAATTAATGTAAAATAAACCACAAAGATACTCTGAGCGATATAAATCATAATAAATCGTGAAGGATCAATTTGAAATAAAGGCATATTTTACACCAAATAAAGTAATTTATTTTTTAAATGCTAAGAAATCATATTAATAGTTATTTATTAACATTAAAACAGTAATTTAAATTAGATATAATATTCAATCTAGGTCTGTAGACCTAATTTTATTTCAAACTAATTTCTTTTAATCTTTGAGATATTTTCCATTTTTTCATGAGTTCTGCTACACTTGAGGGCAAAAAATGCTCCCATTTATCACCATTAATCATTGCAGCCCGAATATCAATGGAACTCAAGCCTTTTTTCTCAAATGGTACTTCCCATAAAATGTGTATTTTTAATCCAAGAGATTTGAAATATTCCTTTTTCTGTCTTCCCCAATCGTCATAAATAGTTAAAAAGAAAACAGCATCCATTGGAACATAATTATTAATAAGATCTGGTACATTTATAGGGAATGGTACAACAGAGAATTCTGAATATTGTAAACCCTGCTCAAAAAGAGCTGCGTGTAACATTAAATACCGTTCATAATAAGTTAGTGGATTTGCTAAAGGTGTGCTACGATGGGGATTTGCTTCAGAATCTCTTGTTAAGGATGGATCTGGATTTGTAATGCCTACAACGAGATGTTTACACAGGTTCTTGCCTGCGAGAAGATATTTCAGATGATCATTATGTAATACTTGAAACCTTCCGTGGATCACACCAAGTTCATATTTAGTTTCTTTAGCTTCCATTTTATCTTTCATATAATAGTAATTCGATTAGTTGAGAAATGAATTATAATATAGTTACTCATCTTTCATTACTATTTCTTAACACTTTTACAATTTAAAAATTCGTGCTTAATATTAAAATATAATTTAAAATGGATTTTAATGGTTATTTTTTTTGACTCTTACTAATCAAGTACAATATGAATCTTCAAATGAATGTAAATTTAGAACTCAAGAACGTGTTAAATTTATTCACGCAAGTGATATTCATCTTGGAGTGGCTCAATATCAGAATGAACATAGAGCAAATGATTTTATTTATGCTTTTCAAGAGATTCTGTCATTAGCAATCAAGCATTATGTTGATTTTATAATATTGGGTGGAGATGTATTTACTTCTCTTGAAATGTTACCAGGAAATTTAACCAAAATTATTGCTATACTAAAAAGTTTTAAGGATCGTACTAAAGAAACTATTCCAATAATCAGTATAGAAGGAAATCACGATATTAGAAAAGTTTCTAGAGGAACTAGGCTCCCTCGACGAGGTCAGTCATGGCTAAAACTAATTGCGAGTTTAGGCTTAGTAATACTTCTTGATGCTGATCTAGAAGCACCTGAAGATGAAATGTTTCATCAATATGACTTCAAAATAAATAGAGGTGGAAAATTCCAAGTAAAAAATGTAGTGATTTATGGTACTCGATATACTGGACAGAAACCTGAAAAGCTATTAACCAAAATTAATAATGCGATTAAAAGGGATAGTAAGATCTTTAACATATTAATTCAACACTTTGGAATTGCGGGGCAAATGGAAAATGTTCCTGGTGTGGGTTTAAGTACAACAAGAATTTTAAGGAATCGCATCGACTATTTAGCATTGGGTCATTTTCATAAACAATTCATCTTAGAAAATTGGATATTCAATCCAGGTTCCTCTGAAGCTGCTTGTTCAATCGATTCTACTTACAAAAGGGGAATTTTTATGGTTGAGATTTTTGGCTCCACACATTTTACTAAAAAAGTATATACGATACGATTACAAAATCGGAAGCACCATTGGGAAAGTATTTATATTCCAAGACAAATCAAAAAAAAAGAGGAATTATATAATTTTGTTATTGATAAGTTGAAATCTTGCTTTAAATATTACAATTACAATTCTAACACATCATACAGTATTAAACCTATTTTATGTCTCGTTTTAAAAGGAACACGCCCATCTAATTCCTTTAAAATAAATGAAAAAGAATTCAGTAGTATTATTGCTGAAAATCTGCCAATTTTGTACGCGAAAATTTATCAAAAGTTTACTAATTCATTAAGAACATTAGATATTTACTTGTAATTTCATCTTCATCTTAAAAAAGATAGTTAAGATAAAAGCTTAATAAATATACGAGCTAAATCTATATCTATATGCCATTCTATAAATTATTAAAAGAAAATAAATTATTTTCTGTCTTAAGCATCGGATTCTCATTTTGGCTTGTTTTTTTATTTGTTTTAAGTATTTTAAATTTACGAGATGTCGTTTTTCTCGATGGTCTTGCTTCCTATCCTGCTGCTAATGTATCATCAGATTATTCCTCAAGTATTCCTCTCGTGAGATATTTGGTGGAGCCATTCGCAGGAGTAGCGTTTATAATCGGTATGGATTTCTATTGGATGATTGCTTTCGTTATATTCTATATTATTTACAGGATAATTTACTTATTTTTCAAAAAGATTGGCAAAATAAGGTCTGAAAAATATAAGAAATTAATGTATCCAATTGATGGCTTTATGAGATTTACTTTTAAAATGTTTTCTGCTACAATTTTGATAGTTGGTATTATAATATTAATTGGGTATATAAGTTTAGGATATTTTTTCGTAAGTCGTTATTTTATGGTTATTGTACAAATTGGAGTTCGAATTTGTTCTTTAGTATTAATACTAAAAATGATAAGGACTATTATTGTATTTCTTCATCCTAAACTAACATTCAATTATAATATTAAGAATAAAAGAACAGTATTTAAAAGAAAATCAACAACTCCCAATTATTTAAAGACCTTGAAAATGGAATTTATTTATATTACAGCGACCATGTATCTCCTCCTTGCTGCTAATATTCTCTTGATCTCAACACCATATCCCACTCATATAATCGAAACTGATTTAGATGACGATGAATTTCTATTTGATTTTCATGTTCATACTACGATGTCCGATGGTTGGCTTACACCTGAGCAAAGAGTTATGTGGTACATCGAACAGGGAATTTCGGGAGCTTTTTTCGCTGATCATGATAATATACGAGGAGCTATTGTTGCACGTAAATTTGTTGAAAAAAATAATCTTGATTTTTTTGTTGGAATCGCAGAAGAATGGACTGACAATGAAAAAAATATTCATATAAACTACTATGGGTTAGAAGAAGAAATTGTTGCTCCTATGTCTGAAAATCCAACTGGTAAACCTCTAGCATTAAATGCTTCAGATATGATACAATATGTAAAATCTAAAGGGGGTTATGTAACTGTAAACCATTATAATTATGATCCAAATCCTAATGGAGGTTTTGGTGTTCCTTATACTCTTGAACAATTAAGAGATTGGGGGGTTGACGGTTTTGAAATTATAAATGGTGATCATATACAAGAACATGAAATACGACAGTTTGCATTGAATAATAATTTAACTTGTATTGGTGGTTCTGATATTCACACTTGTGAAGAACTAAATGCATTTGTAAGATTTACTTTAGATGATCCTACTAACAAAAGTGTAGATAATATATTTAAAAATCTCAGAAGAAATAATCATAGTGTAATAATGATAGATTTATATTCGAATGTTGCTGATTTTCCAAGAGAGCTTAACGAGCTGGGCTTTGAACTCCTAGAAGATTTTATAAATTATCTTTTTAATCTTAATTCAATTCAGGTTCTTTCTTGGATTTTATGGTCGTGTTTTGGATATGCTCTATTCTTCCTTGCTTATAAGAAGATAAAGCGTGTAGATC
>JAHLWT010000230.1 GCA_019057775.1 Promethearchaeota archaeon | reverse complement strand
CTGGTAAATTTGGTTTTCTTTTGAAATTATTAATATCTTCAATCTAACCTAAAATTTTCGAATTTTGGTTATAAAATTCCATCAAAATATTCTTAGTTTAATTTTCAGTATAATTCTTATTTATCATTATATAGGTTAACCTAATCAAGATTTAACTGTTTATGTTAATTTATATATTATAGGTTGATTAAAAGAAGAATTAAATTTCAATATTATTTTATAAGTTAACTTAATCAAAACATTTAAATACTTAAGTTAACTTTACTATATTATAAGTTAACATAAAAAATAAAAAAGTGAGAGTGATAAAAAATGATGTTAAATGAAAATGAATGGTGTGAAGCAATGCTTGGAAGCGATTCCAATAAAACCTTTAAAGAATATCTCTATGAATGTTATATGTCTGGTGATTCTGTTAAAGAAATCGCTAAGGTTATTAAAAAATCTACTTCAACAGTCTATAAATATATCCAAGAAGAATATGATTTATATCGATATCCTGAAATAAGAGCAGAAATTAAAAAGGTTTTACTACAGGGGGATTTTGAAACCTACATCCGAAACCTTTCATTTAAGGATATTTCATTGATTAGACGAAAATTTAGTCTCTGGGGTACAACTAAACAAGAAAAAATACATGCAATTCTCAAATATTTTAAATCGTATAGCATTTTAGGGGTGCATCCAGAACATCTTAGCAGAGCCATAGTAAAAAGTGCATTCAGAAAGAAAGCGAAGGAAACTCATCCCGATTTAAATAAGCACTTAGATAAAGCTGGAAAGGAATTTCAAGAAGTTTACCAATCTTATCAATATTTAATGGAGATTTATGCATAATTTAGGTGATTAAAAAATGGCGAGAGGTAAATGGGGGAATAATAATTATCCTATTATGAAGGGGATTAAATTAAGTGAAGATCAAGCAAAAAAATGGCATGTATCAAATATTAGAGAGTTTTTAGATTGTAATGGGCCTTCTTACATAAAAGATTTAGAAACAATAATAAAAGCATTTACTGATATTTTTTTAAAGAGAGATGATATCAATTTTGAATTTATTTCTAAACATCAAGAAATTATTAATAAAATCTATTTGGGTGATAAATAAATGCCAACAATGAAAGAAATTTTAGGCTTAGAAAAACCAAAAACAATAGAAAAGATAAAAGTCAAAACTGAAATTACTCCTAAAATAAAAAAAACTCCTAAACAATTACCAAAAAAATCAGAAATAAAAAACGTTGTCGTTGATCCTAAATTAATTGACCAAAAAATTAATGAATTGGTTAATGAAAGGCTTTTAAAATTAGTAAATCTAGGATTAACACATGAATTAACTATCGAAAATCTGAAGAAATATATTAGGTCCCATAAAAATAAGACAAAACTCTATAAATTAAGTGATTATTTTTCAGAAGCATACTTATCTGAAATTTCAGAAATGCTTGATTTTCTCCTTAAAACAAGAGTTATAACCAGAAATAAGCATGGTTGGTATAGTTTAAAGTAAATTTTTTTTCTTTTATTATTTAATACTTAATCATATTCTATGAAGAGAGCGCCATGCATGTGGGGGATCAAATGGAATAATTTTTACAAGTTGTAGAGATTTTCACAAGTTATAAGATGTTTGTATATACAACTTGAAAAGTAATGTTAGGAAACCTCTTAAATCTTTTGATAATAGCTTTCTCTACTGTTTATTTCATCATTCTTAAAATGCCCAAAAAAGTGAAGTTTTCGACATGTTTGCTGTCGTGAATGGAATGAATTATAATATTATAAAAAAAATAAATTAAAAAAAAAGTTTAGAATTCAGTAAATCATTACTATTGATTGGTATTTCTGAGACAGAGAGAGGTTTCATTGGAAGTAAAAATAAGATTTAAAAATTATGTCGCTAAATTTAGATTATATTGCCAAAATCTCCTTTAAAATAATTTTTTAAAAGTAAGAAAAAGTATAATGTAAGAAAGCTATGTATTTAATTTATATTGACGAATCTGGGAAAAACAATCTAATAGACAATGAGAATTATGTAGTTGGAGCTTTCATTATTAAGGAAGATCAATGGCAATTTATTGACAGAGAAGTGAAATTATTAAAAAGTAAAGGGTTTCCTAGTATTCCTGATGATGAAATAGAATTTCATGCTTCGGATATCTCACATAAGAGAAAAAGATTTATAAATTTTACCCAATCAGATACTTTTAACTTATTTGAAGATATTTATACTTTAATTTCTAATCAATACTGTGTGTTAATTGCATCTGTAATTCGAAAAGAGTTTATCTATTCTTATATTAAAAAAAAAGAAGATATTAATGATTGGATTGAAAAGAAAGGATATATGATACTGTTTGAAAGAATTTGTTTATATCTTGATAAAGTAAATCAAGCTAAAGAAAGTATTAATGAACCAATCGATTATGGTATTTTAATTATAGATTCAATCAACAAATACTATGATCAACTTTTAAGGAAAAAAATTATAGCATTCTTAGAAGAAGGGACAGATTATGTTAAAAATAAATATTTGATTGAAGATCCGATATTTGTATCATCTAAATATCGAAATTTAATTCAATTGGCTGATTTTATTCCTTTTATTGTACGTAGAAAATATAGAATAAGTTCTAAAATAACTATAAATACCCAAAATTATGAGAAATATTTTGAGATAATAAAAGGGAAATTTGATACTTGTAAGAATGGTCAACTAATTGGATGTGGAATAAAATGTTATCCCAAATAACAAAAGCATAAAAAATGAAGGTAAGTAGCGTCCCGCTACATCTCTCCACAATGTCGCGATCCCGCGACTACTCATATAATTATTAACTATTCAAATATTTAAATTTTACGACGATCTATATTTAGTAATTTCTTATTTTTATTATAAAAAAGTGGGATTATTGGAAGTAAAAGTAGGGTTTAATATTTTTGTCGGTTGTCAATAATATGTTTCATTTTACATGTTACATTTTTAATTGTTAAGTGTCTAATTGTCTTCCAATTTATATAGTTTAATAGAAAAATGTTTAAATAGATAACCTTTTTTATTATAAAAAATAATTTTTAATGAAATTAAAATGGGAATAATAAATGTTAAATTATCAGACGATTTGGAAGATAAATTCCGAACAGCAGTTTTCAATCGTTTTGGTATGAAAAAAGGCAATTTAAATAAAGCACTTGAAGAAGCAGTAAGAGATTGGATAAAAAAAAGATAATAAAAAAATTGAGGTAAAATAAAATGATATTAAAAATAGAAGACTTAGTCCCAAATGATTATAACCCTCGAAAGATATTTAGAGGGGCTGCTATGGAAGAGCTTAAGGCATCAATCAAGAAAGATGGCTTAATAGAACCATTGGTCGTGCGGAAATTTGAGAATGGTAAATATGAAGTAGTATGTGGGATGCGAAGATATAAGGTTTTAACGGATTTAAAGATACCAGAGGTTGAGTGCATGATAAGAAAGTTAAGTGATTATGATGCCATGAGATTAGCCTTGCTTGAAAATATCCAAAGAGAAAATCTAAGTGCTGTAGAAGAGGGGCGAATGTATAAAAGATTAATCGATGCCAAATCATCTACTAAAAAAAAAAAAAACAAAATTTACGAAATTCCAGAGTCCGAGAAAATTAAGGAACTCAGCAAAGAAATAAAGAAATCAACCGAAATGATAAGGAATAAGATTTCACTTTTGGATTTACCTATAGCTTTACAGAATGCTACAGAAAATGAGAAACTTAAAAAATCGTATGCTTTTCAAATATCTCGATTACCCAACCATAGTTTAATGGAAGACTTTTATAGAGATATTACAAAATATAATTGGGATACTGAAGAATTAAGAAAAAATATTAGCAAAAAAATAAAACAGTTAAAGGAAAAGGAGACAAAAACAAAAGAACAAGTAGAGAATCAAATTAATACATTAAAGGAGAAAATTAAGAAGATACGAAAAGTGAGGAAGCCTTTAATTGAGGGATTAATAGATACTGTTGATAAATTAAAAGAGATTATAGAAGATGAAGAAGGGGAAATAGAAGTTGATTTAAACAATATAGGAAATTTACTTAATATTGTAGAGGAAAAACTGAAGTTTTATGAAGATAATGAAAGATTTCAAGCTTTAACTGATGAGATAAATAAGAAAGAGGAACGCATAAGTAAAGTAAAATCAATTATTAATACAGCAATGCAATTAGATATACGAGTTTGTCCCTTTTGTGAAGCGGGAATTGATATAAGAACTTTAAAAGAAAATACAAGAATGCATAAAGAAGATTTGAAAAGATTAAATGATGAACAAGATAACATATCATTTTATGAAGAAAATCTTAAGAGACTTAAGGATAATTTTAGAAAATATAAAGAAGCTATTCTTATAAAGAATAAAGGTATTTATAATAATTGGAAAAAGATAATAGAGGTAAGGAAAAATGACAGAGATAGTATTAATAAGGAGAGTAATGATTAAGCCACCTAATAAACGGATTTCTGAGTTGGGGCTTGAAGGTATAGATGCATTGCAATATGATGCAATTAATATTATAGAAGATATAGTAGAAAAGGAAAAATTAAATATTTTAAGAGTGACTATCTTATCTTCTCCAAAAGGAATAGAACCAAGACTTAGACAAATAGGGGAAGGAAAATGTGAAATTGAGATTGCAGAAGTAGTTCGTGTGCCTAAAAGATCACATAAAATTACAGAAGATTATACTGAAAGAGATTTATTAGATGATCTTAAAGAAACAAAAACAATACTTGAAGAGGAATATCCTGAATATAATGTAAAAATGTATATAGAATCTATGGAATTATTAGATAAGGGATCAGCACCAAATTATCCACATACTATTATTGTATTTAATAAGACAGACACAGTGAATCCAGATTCTGAGATAGGAAAATTTTTAGGTAATGAAACTATGCCTTTAGATTTAGTTGGGATTCATAAAGCAATATGGAATAAAAAGAAGAATATGTATAAAAAAAGCGTTCCTATTATAGAAATGTCAGATGATGTACCTTTTGTAAGGGCAAGAGAGGTATTTAGATATACTAGAAATGTATATGATTCCGATTTTATTATGATTCGTAAATGTGAAGTTAGAAAGGAGATAAAAACAATTCCAATTTTTACTGTCCTTTCTGATGCTTTATGTAGTGAAGACGATAAATATCCAGAGGGGTTAGTGGAAGAGGTATCAGAAGAGATTTTAGAGGGAGAAAACGAAGTCTTAGAATCTTCAAAAAAGCTATCAGAAATTGAAGATAGAGAGCAAAAAGCAAAAGAATTAGATAAATAAATGCATGAAATAAAAAAAAGAGAATGGAATTGACAAAACAAATTCTAAAAAGTAAAGCAGAAAATAATAAAACAAAATAATTTTTTTAAAAGTAAGGGAATGTATAATAAGGAAAATATTGATCATAATATTTTCTTTTTTCCCACAACATAACGTTTATATGTTTCATAAACGATCTTAGATTCGAGAAGCGCATCATCTAAAGCTCGATGTTTTTCAGAATATTTATTATTACCAAATAAGAAATTGTATGATTCTTGTACACTTGGAAATTTATAAATATAATAATCATGTGGGATTTTCATTATGTTTGTCAATAAAATCATCGGATCCCAGAATTTATTTGAGATTTTGAGGTTTCTATTTTCTAAAAATCCAAAATCAAACTTTTGGTTAAATGCTGTACATGGATAATTCAAATTAAAAAATGCCTGAATTATATTTCTGAACTTGTTTAAATCTGGAGCATTAATAACCTCATCATAAGATAAATCACTATTTTCAAAAATCCAAGCATCTTTTTCAATAATCTTTTCTTTTTCTTTACAAATTAAATTAAATGTTGGATTAATTTCACCTGTATTCAAATTTAAAATGCAAATTCCGATTTCAACAATTGAATGTGTATGATTTAATCCTGTTGTTTCAATGTCTAAAACAATAACTTTTTTCATATCTATTTCACTCCTGAGAAGTTCAGAAATCAATAATTTTAAACATCATCGAAATTTATTTCTAAAGATTTTATTTGATTCCTGTTTTAATATTTCTTAATCTATTAAGAGAAGAAATATATTAGATAGAATATAAAATTAAATGCCAAAAATTTGTTAAAAGATAAAATTTATCTCATTCTCAGAACATGAAAATAAGAAAGAAGAGCCACCATTATATTCACAAGAAACATTTTACAACAATATGAATGATATGTTCCTTGAAGAGAAATTATTTCAGGATAGAAAAATAAAAAAAAGGGTTAAGATAATAGTTTTTCAGTTAAGCTCGTTAAATAGTCAGTATCTTCTAGAATATCTTGTTTTATAGTATTCCTTATAGCTTGAGTTACTTTTTCAAAAAGATCATGTTCAATATCCTTTTTTGATTCCAATTCATTATAAGGATTATCTAATTGATGTATAATCCATTTCAATCTCAATTTCAAGAATGTTCCGTTTTTTGTTAAGTGAATCCATTTACGTTTCTTATCTGCGTCATATTCAATAGAAATTATCTCTTTTTGAAGCAATTCTTTTCTAACCCGTACAAACATTGTACGATAGTTTGTCTCATTAAGTTTTTCATAGAATTCCATTAAGAGAAGTTTTGAGCCATCGGTGGGTAAAAGATTTAAAGTTCGATAAAATCCATATTTCCGTAATAAACTTTC
>JAHLWT010000229.1 GCA_019057775.1 Promethearchaeota archaeon | reverse complement strand
ATAAATAGGAATCTAATTTTACCTTAAAACACTCTTTTTGAGTTTTTTTCAAAATTTCTAAAATTAGGGGTATTATATATTTTTTTTAAATAAAAAAAAAAAAAAATAAAGAGATAGGTGAACCTTAGTGAGTATAATGTAAGAGGATTGATTTTTTATTATCTTCTCTAATAAATTTATACTCAAGATTCATATATCCACACTGCAAACATTTTACTGTTATAGGTGGGAAATATTTTACAATAAGGGGCTTTTTTCTAGATGTACAATGAGGGCAATAATAAAACACTTGTTAATCCCTCCGATTTTTTTAATTTTGCTACTTTATGTATTTAATTTTTATGAAATATTGTCAGATTTTGAGTCTTAAACTATTCTTATAAAGTCATCTTATTTTGATAATGTTTAAGAGATTCGAAACTTTAACTTTTTCAAACCATATAACAGATATTTTTTATGAACGATTTTATTATACCTCTCTCTGAAGAATTTGAGAAGATTTTTTTTATAAAGGGTGCTAGAAATGGAAAATATCCATATTCACATTCATTACTTATTGAAGATTGCTTAATTGATACTGGAATATCAACCAGACTTTTAAGAAAATTAAAGAGAGAATTCCAAATTAATAAAGTCTTTCTTTCACATTGGCATGAAGATCATACTTCTGGGAATAGATTATTTAAAGACGCAAAATTCTTCATTCATAAAGATGATGAGTTCCTTATTAAGAATGTAGATAAATTTAATGAATATTATGGTGTATCAGACACTGCAGCAGAAGAATCATTTGATTGGCTTATGGAGAGTCTTAGATTAGAAAATACAAAAATAGAAAAAACATTAAATAATTGTGAAATAATCAAGATTGGAGGAAATTACGAATTGGAAGTTATTCATACTCCAGGTCACACAGCAGGGCATTGTGTATTCATTGAAAATAATTCTAAAATTGCCTTTTTAGCAGATATAGATCTAACTAGTTTTGTTTTTTATGCTGGAATAGATTCGAATTTAATAGATTTTGAAAAATCACTTGATACTCTTTTAGATTTAGATATGGAAATTGCAATTACAAGCCATCTTGGAGTAGTGAAAGGATCTAAAGAAATAAAAAATGCTTTAAACAAATACCATACAGTAATTAACAAACGAGATCAGCGAATATTGTCTTTTTTCTCTGAAGTTAAACCACTAACAGTAGAGGATTTGAAAAAAAAAAATATTATCTATAAGTATTATAGTGATTTTAAGGGTTATGAAATAATAGCAGAAATGATAATGCTTCAAAAGCATTTTGATAAATTTCTGGTACAAGAATTAATAAAACCAAAAGATAAAGGATTTATTTTGAATTAATACTATTTAAAAATCCTTGGAATAAAAAAATAATAAGTATTATCTATTAGATTATCATATATTCTGTTTCTAAAATTTTTTTATAAATTTTATATTTACATCCCTATGGAAAGAACTGAACCAATCATATTTGAAAAATATCCCAATTTAAAAGATAAAATCCCATGGATTCCATTACTGACAAACGTACCGTCTCCAGTTGAAAGACTCACAAGATTAGAAAGCGAATTTGAACTTGAGGGAGGAGAAATCTACATTAAAAGAGATGATATTAATCACAATATATATGGCGGGAATAAACTAAGAAAATTTGAATTTATTTTTGGTGATGTCATAAAGAAAAAGAAAAAAGGGATAGTGACCACAGGCGGGATAGGCACTAATCATGGACTAGCATGTGCTATTATGTGCGCTAAGATAGAACCTCCGCTAAAATGTGATTTATTCCTATTTTTTCAACCGATTACTTGGCATGTACAACGATCACTACTACTTTTTGATTATTTTAAAGCAAAACTACATTTAAGTGGTGGAGATATAATCACATTTATAAAAGCGCTATTTTTTCAAATTTTCCATCCTAAATATTATTTCATGTTTCCAGGAGGTAGTCCATTATTCGGATTTGGAACATCATTAGGAACAATAAGTTTCATTAATGCCCTTTTTGAATTAGGGGATCAGATAAAAAATGGAGAGCTTCAATGCCCTGATGTAATTTTTATTGCAGGGGGATCTTTAGGAACGAGTGCGGGATTAGTTGCAGGATGTAAACTATTAGGTTTGAAAACTAAAGTTAAGATTATAGCAGTATACGAGGACTTCATAGCAAATCCCTCCGCCCTAAAAAGAACTGCAAATAAAGCATTAAAATATTTACATAAACGAGATAAAAATATTCCTAAAATTAAAATCACAGAAAAGGATTTTGAACTTATAAAAGGATATTTAGGTTCTGGATATGGGATTAAAACTATAAGAAGCCAGATTGCTGTTGATAGAATTTATGAATTAGAAGGAAAAGAAAAAGGATTTAAATTAGAGACAACGTATACGGGGAAAGCTTTAGTTGGAATGTTTGATTTTCTTGAAAAAAAAGAAAATAAGTCAAAAAAGATATTATTTTGGAATACCTATAACTCAAATGATTTAGACTCTTTTCTTAAGGAAACCAATTTTAATTATAAAAATCTTCCGAGCAAATTCCATAAATTCTTTAAACATATAAATTTTCAATGTTGGCAAACAATAGATTGCCCAATGAATATTCGAATAGACTGTCCAGCATATTTAAACCATGAATATAGGTTTTGGAAAGTTACGAACTGTACTCTTAGTAATGAAAAGAGAAATAAAGCTTACGAGTTATTAAAAGACGTTATAACTATAGAAGAAAATTAATAATTTTTGAATTTTAGAAATTTTAAGGGATCTACCAAATTGGTTAATATTATGGGACATTAGTCATAAAAATTTTTACAAAAGGCTTTTAATACAAAATAATTTAAAAATTTTTATTTATAATGTTTACTTAATCAATACATTATAGATGAGTAATATTTAGACGATGTCATTAGTCCCAAAGAAGGTATTCTTTGTTAAGGGAAAAGGTTTTCATAAGATCAAATTAGCAGCCTTCGAGCAAGCGTTAAGAGATGCAGGAATTGAAAAATATAACCTGGTTAAGGTTTCCTCCATATTACCTCCCTATTGTGTTGAAATTGATAATGAGGATGGATTAAAACAAATAAGACCTGGTCAAGTGTTATACTCCGTCATCTCAAGAAATAATTCCAATAAATTTAATGATTTGATAACCGCGTCAGTAGGAGTAGCTAAACCTGCAGAAAAAGGTAATTATGGTTATTTAAGTGAACATCATGCTTTGGGTATAAAACCTCAAAAAGTTGGAGAATTTTCTGAGAACTTAGCGGCTGAAATGCTCGCAACTACTTTAGGTATCTCTTTTAATCCAAATTTGAACTTTGACCAAAAAAAAGAAATGTTTAGGATGGGTGGAAAAATTATTGAGACAAAAAATATAACATGTTTCGCAACTGTGAAAGAAGAAGATGAATGGGCGACAGTCATCGCAGCAGCTATTTTTATACTTTAAATTTCTCTCTTTAAGTTTCTCTGATTCTATGAAATTCGCGATTGAAAAAATCATAAAAAAAGGCGAATAAGGGAGTTAAAAGTAGGACAGAAGGAATTCCTACAGTTAATAGAGGTAATAATACAAATCCAAGAAGAACCAAAAGGGTTATCTTCTCCATTGTAAATCCTATTATCACCAAGAAAATTACTCCAAGTAAATAACTACAAACAGATAAAACTGACAATTTTATTAGAGACCGACCATTATTGAACTCATACTTTGCTAACCCGATTATAAAACCCATGAGCCCATATGCTAAATATGGGAGAGTCATGTTTAAGATTGTTGAATAAATAAGAATATCATGTAGAAGAGTGCTAAAATACCCTGTTAATAATCCAGCTATCGGTCCTCTGATAGCTCCTACAACACAAATTATCGAGAGAGAAGGTGCAAGACTGAATTTTAGAATATCTACCATTATATATGGTTTTGGGATGATGACGACCATTAAATAAATTAACACGCCAATTAAAGAACATAAAATTGTATAAAAGATTTTCTTAGGATTTTCAGTTTGAAATTTCATCATAATTTTTTTGAAAAAGGATTCCCTTAGATCATTTATATCTTTTTCAGACATCTTCTTTCCTCCTAAAGAATTACTAAGTTATAAACACCTGGTTGTAAAGTAAGTGAATAATCATCTAAACCAGCTGGAGTAAGTGTTGCGATAGGTTTACCTCCAGAGTAAGCTTTTGGAATATGGTCGAAGTTATCAAATGTCAAAGACGCTGTGTGATCAACTTTAATATTTAGTATAAAAGCTGTTTTATCAGGATCCCATTGTGCTTGGTATACCCAAATATTCTGATCATCTGCTTCAGAAATATATGGATAATTCCAAAAGTCTGTGGGGCGAGGATCAGCAAGATCACGAATATTATTAGGTATAGTAGTCCAGATTTCAAGAACTGCTAAGACAGGCATTAGAAAATTAAAAAGGCTTGATGTATCATAAAACATCTCTCTGTCATTTGCAGACCACATCTTATTAAATTGTTGATATAGAAAATTCTTTATTCTGAGCAGAGTGGTGAAATCACCTCTCTGTTTTGCTAAGACACAACCATACATTATACCTAGCATATCCTGAATGGATCCGAATGAACCAGGATGGTTAAATGATCCGCTAATATACATCTTTTCTCCAGAAATTTCAACTCCGTATTTTTTTAGATAAAGATTATAATCTTGGATGCTCTTTTCCGGTTGTGTATATTCAAGAAAAGTTAGAGCCCAAGCTGTACCATATGACAATACTCTAGATCGATTATCATCAAATCCTACTTCTAATGCTGGTCCTGGGAGAGTAGCATAAGGTTTTACTTCGAGGTTACTATAAATAGGGTCTTGAATGAAGTATCCATCGATAAATAATCCATATTCATCATGCATGACGGTATTAATAAAATTTAACCCGATATCCCACATTCCCATGAAATCTGTATTATATAAGTTATCATAAAGCTCAGTACAATATATAGCTATGCTATTACATTGTGTAAATACAATATATGGCTCGCAAGGAATGAGTCCAATACCCCATATCCCTCCTTCCTTGAGAGACCCATTTCCATCAGTTAAAAGCGAGTTATTCCAGTCATTGATGAACCAACTAATTTCATCGTAAAACTCGCCAGTATTAAAAGACCTTTCGTAAAAAGTTTCCATGAGAGCAAAGTGCCCTGTCCACATAATATTTGCAGGTCCACGAAATCCTCCCATATAGAGATCATTAGGGTCAGTAGCATTGGGCCAAAAATAATTAGGATAAGTAGTCCTTCCCCACTCAGTATATTCAATGGATTCATTTCCATATTCAGCCATAGTTGTGTTCATCTTTTTTATAAGCATATAAGCTGGTGAGCGATAGTAATCAGTCCTGTAGCCTGGTGTTGTTTCAAATAATCCAGAAAGTGCATATTCTGTGAATGCCATCAAATAATGAAGGTATCCTATAAATGGACCTTCAGCTTGCCATCTCTCAAATGAATTTATCGGATTCTCCATAATTATATTCCTAATATAATTGAAAGATCCGATTTGTTCATGATTTAACCAAGGATAATCCGAAAAATCAAACTCTACGCCATTAACAGTTTGAATTTCTTTACGTGGTTCAAATCCTGCTAAATTATCAAATGTTAGTCCCGTAAAAATGATACTCACAATGAAGACTGCTGTTATATATTTATTTCTTTTAAGAAAATGGCTCAATTTTATCAATCCTTACTTTAATAGTTTAATATAATTAAATATTTGAATAAAAGTTTAACTAATTAATCACTGATAACTGTTATCATAGATTAACCAACGCACCGAAGACAATTTCATTTTGAAGCTTAAATTCTCCTTATAATTTTATTTAGAGGTTTCCTTGGTGTGGGCTCTGGAATATCTCCTTTAATATAACCAAATGGTAAAACGGTTAAAACATAATCATATTCCTCTAATCCTAATATTTTCTTAACTTTTTCTCTGTTCATTGCACCAATCCAGCAAGTTCCAATTCCTAAAGACCAAGCCATTAACATCATATTCATTGAAACCAAGGATGTATCAATAATATACCATTTTGAACTGGTTCTAATTTTACCAACAATGGCAATAGCCACTGGAGCCTCTTTTATAAATTTCCCATAAAAAGCCATTCTAGATATTTTTCCAAGAACTTCACTCTCCTTGATGACAACAAACTCCCAAGGCTGGAGATTTATAGCACTTGGCGTCCACCTTCCTGCTTCTAAAATCATTTCAAGATGTTCTTCAAGGATTTGATCTTCTTTAAATTCTCGGATGCTCCTTCTTGCTTTTAAAAATTGTAGGAATTCTTCAGGTTCAACCATGTTAAAATATCTCGGAAATATATATTTTCAAATAAATAAAAATCAAATTTATACTGATGTAAAATGAAACTTATTCTTTCTTATTATTGATTTTATATTTGAAATATTCGGATTCAAAATTAGGATATAACTTGTTTTTCCTTCCTTCCTTTTTAACGCTTAATAAATCGAGTTCTAACAACTTTTTAATATGGTAATGGATTGTTTTATGGTCCACTTTTAATTTTTTAGTTATTAAGTTATTCCATATTCCTGGATCTTGTTCAATCATTTCTAAAACCTCTAATGTTAATCTACTTTTTTGTAATTTTAAATCAATATTAGATAGAGGGTTTTTTTGGTAATAAGGAAAATATGCGATGAAATTTCCAATTCTCTTTTTTCCAACTACTTTATATGTGATAAGAATATCAAGATGCCAAACAAGATTTCCTGCGGCGAGTCCTGTTTTTCGCAAAAGTTCATTAAAATGTATACCTGACTCGTTTAAAATTAAATCTATTATTTTATTTCGATTTTCATTTTCTAATACATCATCTAACGTTAATCGGTGTGCACCTTTCTCAATTGGAATCGTTCTTGTTCTTAAGTATTGAAAATAATCCTTTTTTGAAATTAATACTACTATTGCTATTAAAGAAATCGACACAACCAAAATAGTTGTAATTAGCCACGTCCAATCATCCTGAACTACATTTATCTCATAGAGTGTAATATAATAATCTGTTGTTGCATCTATATTTAGAAGAGTACTTTCAAGGTACCTTTCAGAGCTAGATTCATTGGTACCTTCTATAGTGTCAATTATTTCCCATGAATCTTGTTCTGGCGCTAATAATGCCATAGAATAGGTTTTTTGAGGTTCTATACCATAAGGGAGAACTTTTCGATACCTTATGGTTAGTTTATCGATTGAAGTATTTGCTTGAATTCTATAAATACAGTTAAAATGCGATTGAAATTTAAATCCTCCTTTTTTTGGTTGTTGTGGTGATTGAGTTAAACCAAAATTTTGTATACTTGATTTTACTTCCACGTATAATTTAATAGGATTACTGTTATTAATAAAAAAAGAAGTTTGACGATTACCAATGTTATTATCATATTCAATATCAAGATCGATTAGAATATCTGTGGAAATCTCGAATGTAATATTATTGTAAAAGTGATATGAAACCTGCTCATTAGGTTGAATTGTATCCTCGGTCCGAAAACCTGAGATTTTTTTTTTTCCAGCAAATGATTTGTAGATAAACAAATTAGAATAGAGAAGAATAATAAATAGAAATAAAATACACATTTTGGATCTTTTTCGTAAAAGTCCTCTATTATTAGTCAATCTAAATCATCATTAAAATTTTTTAATTATTAATTATATAGAATTAAAATAAAAATAAAAAAAAAGGTATTAGTGAAATGCTTTTATTTTCTTCTTTTTACTAACATAGTTGCAACTAATGCTATCATAGCAACACCCGCAAACATAGCTCCGATAATTCCGTAACCCATTATTGAATCCTCTGATTCAGGTATTAGAATAGTCCATATTGAGAAGTGATTTGTTTCAGCTACTAAGTATCCATTTTGCACAGCTGTTGGGACAGATTCCCACTCTTGTGAAGTACCGTTATAGAAAGCCCAGGTCCCATCACGATTTTGATTTGTTGCAAGTATTTTTAATCTAGCTTGAATTTGAGTCTGATTACATTCTATTGAGATGCAGAATCCCTCTTCATATTTATAGCGGTTTCTGTTTCTTACTTGCATAGTATTACCTTTCATTAATCCAAGTTGATTTTGCTCTTCTGTACATGTCATATTCAATTCTAGATCATGTTCAGAATTAACCTCTAGCTGAAAATCTTTTTCACCGATATTCAGAGCGTCACAAAATATATTTACTTGAGCATTTGCAGAAAAATTAAAAGTAAATCTTGTTCTATTCCTAAATGTAAATATAGTCTGATTATGAGCTTCTAGTTTCCTTTGAACCATATCCCCAGGTATATCCTCGTTGTGAGGTTGTGCTGCGAAAACTAAATTACTTGCATTAATTAAAGAAAAGATCGTCATGAAAAGAAAAGCTCCAACCATTATTTTACTAATTTTTCTCATTTTTTTTCATTTATATTGTTTTAAGTATAACAAGGAGAGTCATATAAAAAGCATTGAGGAATAACTTTACCCATTAATTATGGATAAAGCATTTTCTTTGTTTAATTTAAGTAGTTTTATAAAACTGTTAATATTTTTTTGGAAACATCGAAAAGTCAAAGAAAATTATAGTAATTACATATACTCTGAAATAAAAATATTAATGTCATAATTTTTGAAAATATTATTAAAGACGTTCAAATTAAAATAATAATAGAGTATACTCCTATTTTATTTTTATTTCACTTATGGAGAAAATTTAATGTCGTTAAAAGATTTCACTAAAGAGATATTTACTCGATATGGGTTTACTGAAGATAATATCAATATTTACTTAGTTTATTTAAGGGTACCTCGTGCTACTCCGTCGGAAGTTTTTATGACACTTACTGAGGAACATGAAGAGTTAACTTATGAAACCGTTCTAGAAGTGACTAATTGGTTAGTTGAGAAAAGTTTTCTTAAACGAGTAGGAGGAGTTGTTGATCGATTTATACCTTTACAACCTTATTTTGAATTATTTACCAATGAATCAGAGAATTTCCGAAATGAAATAGCGAAAATTAAAGATAATATTTTAACGGATCAATCAAATCGATTTGAAAAGCTTGAATCAATTCAGGATAAAAATATCACTGAAGTAGAAACTGCTGTTAATAATCAAATAAATTCATTTTTCGAAGATTCTGATTCAAAAAACAATATTAAAAAAAATAAAATCGATGGAGCTGTAAACCGTTTTACTGAGACTACCAAAACGTTGGAAACAAGTATTCATTCTATTGTAGATAAACTAAATAGTGATTTAAAGGACACGTCAAGCACAAGCATTAGCAATAATGAAATTGAAATAAATAAAACGAAAGACAATTTAACAGAAATAATCTCAGAGTTATTGAACGATTTCTCAACTAGAGTGGAAAATCTAGATACAGAATTAAAAAAAGATTTAGATGAGCATGTAGAAAGACATAAAAATATCTCAAATCAGCTTAAACCTAAAATGGAGCAAATTTTAGAAAAATATCTTGAACGAATGGATAAAGTCGTTGCTGATTTGAAAGCTAAAATAGCAAATTTACTAAAAGAACATATTAATCATATAAAAAATACTACTGATACCCTGCAAACGAATTTAAAAGCGAATGTAGATGAGAGACATCGAAAATTAACGGACCAGACAAATGAATTTAAAAGCACTACATTGACCTTGATTGATAATCTGCTTGAACATGCAAATAGATTTACGGATTTTACTGAAGATATGGGTAAAAAAGGATTTTTATGGCTTGGAAAAAAAGCCAAATACAAAGCTAGACATAAAACAACAATCGAAAATGTGTTAAAATTTACGAAACCTATGAAAGAAGATTTTTCAAGTACCTGTGATACTTATATTTCTGATACAAGAGGAACTACTGACCAAATTAAAACTGATGTTACAGAAATAATGGTAAAGGACAATAATGCACTTGCCTCAGAAACAAACGATCTTGATTACAAAGCACAAGAAACTATTGATGCACAATTAGAAAACTTAGCAACTGATATGGCAGGAGAATTAGATATGACATTACAAAATGGTGTGAAAGATTGTTCTGATACCACCATTAAATTAAAGGATTCTTTAGAAAACTCTATAAAAACGCACCATCGCCAATACGATGATGCTATCAATAATCACAAAGAAAGAACTTTGGCTCATTACACAGATTTCGATACTGAAGTCAAAAGAATTAGTACCGATTGGACAAGAGGTGTTGATAACCAATTTGCTGATGGCAAGCGTGATTGCTCAGATAAAATTGATAGCGAAATACGATTATGGAACGCTGAAGCAAAAGATTTAGATAACCAATTGACTGACATGCTTGCAGATCATAAATCTAAATATGAGCAAAATGCTAAAACACTTCAAAGTAGTTTATCTAACACCACAAGTGACACCATACAAAACATAAAAGATGCCGTTGCTGATTTTACATTACAATTTATGAATTCTATAGATGATGGTACTGAACTCGCGGAAACTAACGAAGAAAAATTGAATGACATTCATGTAGCTTCCAGTTCCATACCTGAAATTGCGAAACTTACAACTTGGTCCGTAGTAGGAAAAGATGCTATGATTGCAGCAATAAAAGGTGCTATATATCGTGTTAAATCCTCAGTTATTATTGTTACCCCTTATGTAGTTCCTGAAATTTTGCAAACAGTCTCTGAGTATGCATTCCAGAAAAAATCAGCTCGATTTATGCTCACAAGTCACTGGGATCTGCAGAAATATAGCGGAATAATCCAAAAAATGCGACAATTAGGAAATATACAGTTCCGGCAATTACAAACAGCCGGAGAATTCTTCGCGATTACTCGAGATGCTGAAGAAGTAATTCTCGCTCCTGCTACCGATAAAGAAGCTGATATGATTGCTGTAGTTTCTAATCAAGAGGGGTATGCAAAGCTTTATTCTAATATAATAGGACCAGTCTTCCAGGCTGCTTCAAGGCCAATAAAATAGCTGTCTAATCAAGGAAAACAGGTTTTTTCCTCTATTTTTATTTATTTTAGATTAGATTTTTAATAATAGGTTAGTATTGAATAAAAATGGGTGTTGCATTATAAACACCTTTTTAATTACTATTGAAGGAATGGGATTAAGTTAAATTATAAATAGCTGTTTAGGAATTGATGAAGATTTTAATAGTTTAAGCCACTCTATTAGTTTTTTTCTAAATATAATTAGGAAAAACAGGTTTAAATAGATTAAATCAGTGGACTCTGTAAAATAAATATACATCAATTGAACCTTACAATTTTATAAAGAATTAATATTAAGTATTTAGACAATGATAAACTAATTTTATTAAGAAATATCTCAATTTAAATACTTACAAGAAAAACTTGTAGAGAATTAAATGTCTAAAAAAAGAGTCGAATTAATGGCTCCTTTAAAAAATTATAAATCTTTAACTGCTGTGTTAGGTAAAGCTGAGGCGGTTTATTTTGGTATCGAATCATTTAATATGAGAATGTATAGCGACAATTTTAAATTAGATGAGTTAAATAAGATTGTACAAACTTGCCATAATAACAACATTAAAGCTTACTTAACTACAAATGTAATCATTTATGAAAATGAATTCCCTCTTTTAGATCAAATATTAGATAAAGCTGTCGAAGCTGAAATCGATGCTGTGATAATTCATGATGTTGGCGCTATTCAGTTAGCAAAAGAAAAAGGTCTTCAGTTTCATATCTCAACTCAAGCAAATATTTCTAATTCTCAAACAGCCATGTTTTATGAATCGATAGGGGCTCAAAGATTAATTCTAGCTCGCGAATTATCACTGGAACAAATTAAAGAAATCAAAACTAAAGTTGAAAGTGTTGAAATTGAAACGTTCGTCCATGGGGCACAATGTACTTCGATTTCAGGGCGATGTTACTTCTCTGCTGAAGTATGTGGATCTCAAGAATATTCAGCAAATAGAGGAAAATGTATTCAGCCATGTCGTAGGAAATGGAGGGTTTATGATGATCAGAATAATGAATTGCTATACGATGGTGTTTTCTTTATTAATTCAAAAGATCTATGTATGATTGAGTACATTCCAATCTTAATAGAAGCGGATATAGATGCTTTTAAAATAGAAGGACGTATGAGAGATCCTATTTACATTGAAGAAACTACTTCTTGTTATCGAGAAGCTATTGATGCTTATTATGAGAATAGTTTTAGTAACGAAAAAGTAAATGGCTGGCTTAGACGCTTAAATAAAGTTTATAATCGAGGTTTCTCCACAGGATTTTATTTTGGATTACCAAGAGGTAGAGAAATACAACGGGAATTTGATGGAAACATATCAAATTATAGAAAAATTGAGATTGGCAAGGTCCTAAATTACTTCCCTGAAAAAAATGCAGCAAAAATTCTTTTAACTTCAGGGAGTTTAAAATTAAATGATGAGATTTTCATTATTGGTACTCATACAGACACCTATCTAAGACAAGAAGTTAAATCTATTCAAATCAAACAAAAGAAGAATCTTACAGAGACACCATTTGTTAACTCTAAAAAAGAGAGAATAGCTATTGGGATTATTGTGGATACTCCGGTAAAAAAAAATGATAAAATTTTCAAATTAGAAAGAAGAAAAAATTAATCCCATTTAGGGCCTCCGCCTCTTTCAACGGAGTTGTCATCATCTTCAGTGTGGATTCTTTTAAGATCAATATCTTGATAGCCCGGTAAAACACCAAGTATCCTTCTCATTGCAAATTCCACATCTTTAGCTGAAGCGATAAATCGTCCTACTATTAAAATGTCTGCTCCTTGGGTTAATGCATATGATGCAGTAGATGGCTCAATTCCGCCAGCTACAGCGACTAATACACGATCCCTACCTGAAGCTTTCTTCTTGTCTGCATATAATTCTTTAATTTTAGGAACTAATGCCCATCGTTGTTTCTGTTTAGCATCTGGGGAAGTATCTCCTGCTGAAGATTGCTCAACATCAATTCCTCTATGAATTATAACGACGTCAGGTGTTTGTTTTAAAGTTTTTAATTTCTCGATAGGATTTTGAACTTCCATTGTGTCAACGAACGCATGAATACCAAGGCGTTGAGCTTCTAAAATAAATTTATCTAAGGAAGCTGTAGCAGCTAAACCACTTGCAACAACACCATCAGCAGTCGCATCAAACGCAAAATCAACTTCCAATTTGCCGACGTCTAAAGTTTTTAAGTCCGCAACAATAAACTTTTCTTTTGCAACTTCTCGAATTTTCTTGATTGATTCAACACCATACTTCTTAAGAAATGGAGTACCAACTTCTAGAATAATTCTATCACTCTTTGGTAGTTGTTTAACGACCTTTATTTGTTTTTCAAGAGCGGGATGATCTAAAGCTACTTGTATATAGGGAGGTCTCCATAATCTTGGTACCCTAATTCCTGCAACGGGATGTCTTGCCCGATCTTTATCATAGAATATCTTTTCAATTGAAGGATATCCTTTTAGAGCTCTCTGAATCGCTAGCTTTATAGCCCCATAATTATACTGATAAATTTTACGGTAATCTGTTGCTTCAGGATGTATAAAAACGCTTGCTATGATTAACCATTCATCGATTTTATTCATAGGTATAATCCCTTCCTCAACAGCGTCAGCAATACCTTTCGCAACTGCTGCTTGAGCGGGGCCAAATATCTTATTTGCTTCCTCCATTTTAGAAACAGTTACTTTTGGAATGATCAAAGCAACGGGTTTGGATAAAAGGTTTGGTCGGATAGCAGCTAGCAATCCACCGTGACCTTTTGAGGGATTGCTTAACGCATTTGCAAATGAAATACCAACAGGTCCATCTTTTGAACCAATTATCAAATCTATATGAGCTAGATTAGGAGCTTCTCCTAAAAGGGCTTCTCCGATAAAATACTCTATTTTTGCCATAAGAATTTCCTTTTTTATTTTTACAATTTTCTTTTTATTATCTTCTACTTCAAGTTTTTTATATTCATGTATTTTTTGGATAATATACAAAAAAAAATCTTTTCCACATGAAATTAAAGTTAATTCTCCATTATTAAAATTATCCTTACCTAAATTGATGAAAAACGGTGAGGAAGTTAAATATAAATATTTGAATTATTATGTATACCTTTAAGAACTAAAAAAAACGATTTAATGGGCTTAAGTCTCATAGTAACAATTGTTATTATTAAAAAATGCTAATAAAACATTTTCACTTAGCAAATTATAAATATCAAAATTGACATTTATATCAAAGAAATAAAATTTATGTTACAAAAAATGGGGTGAATATTTAATGGCTTACACGATTGCCGAAAGTAAGTTTCCTAAAAAGCCTAAATATGGAAGCTTATTGGATTCTTGTTATAAAGATTTTAGAAATTTCAAAAAAGATAATGAAAATAGATTCAATAATCTATTAGAGTTAAGATTTCAACATCATAACAAAATAGAAATTAGTAGTGCTTTGCAGGAGGAACTAAAGAATAATCTTGAAATTGTGAAGAAATTTTTAAAAGAAGGGCGGGAGGATGTAGCCTTCTCATTGTTTTATAGGACTTTTCCGACGTGTTTACCACATAGAATGAGAGATAAGAAATAGACAAATTTTTAATTTAAAATACCTATATCTGCCAAAGATTCTTAAATGACTTATATTAACATAAGTTTATTTCTTCTGGATTTTTATGAATTTATTTAATATTTTCAATTGAATCAATTTTCCAGAGGTAATCTTCTAGATTTATTTTATATCCGTCAGAAACCATTATTCCTTCTTGTTCTAATAAATTTTTTTGATATTCCTTATCCTCAACTGATTTCAATGCAATTTTCCCTCTTGAGTTAATAACACGATGCCATGGTAAGTCATACTTTTTTGTTGATGAATGAAGTAACCATGATACTTGCCTTGCGGCCCTTGGATTTCCTGCTAATTTAGATATGAACCCATAAGTAAGAATCTTGCCTATTGGGATGCTCCTAATGATGTGAACAACCTTATTAGTAAAATCACTTGGGATTATTGATCACCAAATCGAAATTTTAACTTGGATAAGTTATATTATTTAAATTCTTTTTCAACTTTTTTAGCAATAGAATGTAATTCTATTAATTTCTCTTTATTTAATTCTTTTGTCTCGAATATTATATGCTCACAATCATATTTATTGAAATCCCTTTCTATTATTTTTATACCAAATTTTTTTCTATCATCCCATAACCTAGATCCTGGGTAGGGTGTAGCTACAAAATAGTTAATTTCATCATCCTCATTTAATGGTAGCGATTTAATGTACTCAATTGTTTCAATCACACTATTTTCAGATTCACCTGGCAGCCCTAACACAAAGTAGGCTTGAATAGGTATATCATGCTTTTTAAGATTAGTAATCCCAGTCAGGACTCGTTCTGGATCTTGATACTTGAAGTTTTGTTTTAGAACTAATTTATTAGCTGATTCAATACCGGTTGCAATTAATTTACACCCTGCTCTTTTTAGGAGTTGAGCTTCTTCAGGAGTTATTGTATCTACTCTTATTTCACAACCCCATGGAATTCTGATATCATTCGCTATAAACATCTTACAAAAGCTCCTGAAAAATTCCTTATTAATATTGATATTATCATAAAAATTAATATGATTATATGTTTGTAATGACTGAATATCTCTGATTTCACTTAAGATTGATTCAATACCTCTAATTCTAGTATTCTTAAACATCTTTTGGCGTGAACAAAAAGAACATTGATTAGGGCACCCTCTGTTAACAATAACATTCGCTACAGTGTAATAATAATTATCTTGCAGCAACTTATAACGAGCCGGGAGAGGTATTTTATCTATATTTATTTCACCTTGTGAATAATTCACACTCAGATCTCCTTTAGAGTTAATAAAAGCCAGCCCATTAATAGTCTCAATTTTGTTTTCAAAAAATTTTAGATTTTTGTTATGAACAATTGAAGAAATTAGAATTTTAACTAAAGCTAAAAAAGAATTCTCAGCTTCACCGATACATATAAAATCTATCAAATTTTCCGTAATTTTATCATGTTCTAAGATTTCATTGTACAAAAATGTAACATGAGGGCCTCCTAATACTACAAGATTGTTTCTATCTTGATTTTTTATGATTCTAGCAATTTCGAGGGCAATGTGGAATGTATTTGTAAGAGATGTTATACCGAATATTTTATAACCCGTTATCTTCTCTTTAATTACTTCAGTTAACTCTAATTCATTCAGATCTCTAAATTGTTCGAGATCTAAAATATCAACAGAAATATCGTTTAAATCTAAAATTGCTGCTAAATATAACAAACCTGAATTTGGTTCTCTAAAAAATTTAGAACTTACTTCAGAAGATTTAGAAGTTTTAGGATTAATTAATAGAATCATCTTATTCTTTATTATCCTTCTTTTCAGATACCTGTTCTGGTATTTGGAATGCGTTTATAAGAGTATCTATAGAACCGGGTTTACTAAATTTATCTTCATGAATAATAGGTATTTCCAACTCCAAGGGAGGAGATTTATCATCTTTATTAATAAATAATTCTATTCCTTGAATTTTACGTTCCTTTATAATTAAACGAGTTGAATAATAATGATCTTCAAAAAAAGTAAATCCATTATTTAATTGCCCTAATTTGGATGGTTTTATAATTGTTTTTTCCTCTTTTACAAAGGATTCTGTGATTTCTTCGTCTGTATAAATGGTTCCTCCTATTATCATAAATCGACGAATAAGTTCTTCAGAATGAGGGAATTGATTAATATATTCAATTGCATCCTTAGCTTTTGGGTTTGAAATCGAAGCATTTATAATGTACTTATCGGGTGTAGCTTTTGAAAATGCACTCTTCTCGATTGGTTTAGCTCTCCCAGCACCAATAGGTTTTTCTAAAATCTCTTTGAACTCACGGTCTTCATTAGTGTACATATTTAGGGGAAAAACCCTATAAAACAATTTTAATTGTTGTCGTAACTTTCCTGCTAAGATACTTCCATAAATTTGGACTTTAAGACGGCTGTGAGGTCCATTATAAATCCAAATCTTTTTTGTGTCATGATCAACTAGAAGAAATACCCTTTCTACACTTGTTTCGTTTAAGATATCACTTACTACCTGCCCTTGGAGTACTTCCCTTGTTTCCATATAAGGATATTCTTTGAGTTCTATTACTTCAAATATTTGCAAGGCATTGGGGAAAATCGATTTATTGTTTATATTAAGTAATAGGTAATTCCTCAAAATAAAGTTCATTATCTATGTTTTTTATGAAAACAATCCTAAACAATAAAATTTTTATGAAAATAAACATTCTTGAAGTTAATCTTGGTTTTTCAAGTTTGGTATTGATATATAATGTCTTCAGAAAAATTCGTGTACAAATTAAACATCAGTGGTGGGAGTGAAGGTCCCGGTAAAGGTTTATCTAAACTAATTGAAATAGATGAGAAAAAATTTCGCTTCGAAGGGATGAAAATCGGAGATATTATTAAAGGAGGTCTTATAGGATTTCCCAACTATGAATTCAAAATAATGGGTGGTAGCGATTCAAGTGGTTTCCCTATGAGAAAAGATGTACACGGTCCTGTGAAAAAGAGAATTCTCGTTTCTAAAAGGGGTACGGGATATAAACCCAGAAGGAAGGGAGAAAAACGCAGAAGGACTGTTCGAGGTAATGAAGTAACCACTGATATGACACTGATTAATCTAAAGATTGCAAAATATGGGGAAGCGGAACTTTTTAAGAAAGAATAAGATCTTTAAAAATTATTATCAAACATAAAAATTAATTAATTAAATTAATTTATTTATAAAATAAAGAGAGGGAATTAAGATGGTCAAGGTTAAGAAATGTGCATTCTGCGGGTACGATATCCCTATTGGAAGGGGTATAATGGTTGTAAGGAGAGATGGCACCGTTTTGAGTTTTTGTGCCAAAAAATGCAGAAAAGCTATGTTGGTTCAAAAAAAGAAAGCAAGAAAAACAAGATGGACTTCTTATTACGGGAAGCAATAATTAATTTTCTTATTTTCCAAATAAAAATTTTCACAAAATATAACTTATTACTGTAAGCGCGGGAACTTTAATAACTCATCTATCAAGTCAACGTGTGAAACTATCATTCTTTTACAACAGAAACGTTCAATTCCTAGCTCCTTAAAAGCCACTTCTGCTGGTTCTCCTTTTTCTAGCATTTCAAGATAAGGTTTATATACATGAGCTATGAGGCGACCACACGAAAAACAGCGAATCGGTATAATCATAATTTTTGAAATGAAGCATTTTAAAAAAATTTTAGGTTTTCTCCTTAATGAAAATAATTATTACAGATAAAAATATTTTAAATTATGTCTGCGGTTGGCTTAGTAAATTTCCCAGATATAAAATTTGGGATATAGGTTCTGAATTTTTAAACTATTGGTGTAAAATCAGCATTAAATCAAAAATTTTATTTAATATCCTTTACTATAGTTCTCATATTATTTCGATGAATTATGAAAATATATGCAAAATTAAATATATTTGAAGGAGATGATTATTAATTTCTTATATTAAATTTCAGATTCCGGAAAAACTAAAAGATCAACTTAAAAAGGCAATAAGCATAATTGCAGAGACAAGGGATTCTAAAATCAGAAAAGGGATGAATGAGGTAACCAAAGCTATTGAGAGAGTTCAAGCAAAATTTATTGTGATGGCAGAAGATGTCTCACCCCCTGAGATTCTATTTCATATCCCCCTTCTCTGTGAAGAAAAAGGGATTCCTTACGGATATCTTTCCACAAAAAAGGAACTTGGAAATGTTGCAAGAATTAACGTATCTTCAAGTGCTATTGCCATTGAGAAAGTTGGGACCGGGAATGATAGTGTGTTAGCGGATATTATTAAAAAATTGGAAGAGATCAAGAAATAAAAGAAGCGGGTGAACTAATTGGTTAAACTAGATAAATCTAAAGGAATGAGAGTCAAAGATTTCTCAATTCCCGCTCAAGTTATACAAATAATTGGGCGCACAGGACTTACAGGAGAAATCACACAGATAAAAGTACGGATACTTGATGGTCCTGATAAAAACCGGATCTTGACTAGAAATGTAAAAGGTCCTATAAGAATGGAGGATGTCGTAATCCTGCGAGAAGTTGAACGTGAGGCTCGTAAGATTAGAACGCGTCGCCGTTAATAATTATATCTACTCTAATTTTTCATTTTCTTTACATAATTAACTTTCCATAGATTTTTTTGAGTTTTTTAAAGTATCATCCAAATCTGCTAACTCAATTTTAAAGTACTTTAAAAAGTTATTCTCGAATTTAAATTATATGTTTTATACAATCCTTGATGATCTAATATTATATCAATTGTTATCAATCTGTAAAAAATATTCAAATTATGAGCTCCAACTTCACTCTTATTTTTTCTCGAGGACACAAATTGATCCTTCCTATATTATATCAATCAGGATAGATGATACAGAATATCTATTCTTTTTTATTGAAAAAGAGAGTTATCCTAAAGCAAGAACATATTTAAATGCTCTTAGAAAAGATTATCGTTCTGACCAAAATAACAAGAAAATCACCATAATAAAGTTAGACAATGTTTTAATACATCTCATTTTTAACTTATTTCCCGATCTACATATACATGACATTAAAATTGAAATAAATCAATATTTAGGGATGTATGAAATTTTAGTGTTATTGTTAAAGGATCTGAATTTATATCATATTGCTGTTGGTCGAAATGGCGGATATATTAAAGCTGTAAATGTTCTTTTTGAAAATTATATTAAACTTGATAATAAAAATACACCTGTAAAAATAAAATGCAAAGCAGTTTCTTAGAATATTTTCAAGTTTTTTCGAGTAATTTGCTTAATTCTACGATTAACCAACATAATTCATCATAAGTAGAGGAGGAATTATAAATTTCCTTAGCCTTTTCCTTGACATCTTTCCCATTTATGTTTCCTTCACCTTTAAGAATTAACAATTGCAATTCAGCTAATTTATGACACAGATCCTCATAGCTTTGTTTTTCTAGCGAAAGATTATGGGCACCAATAGTTATTTTGGCTTCGAAATCTGTATCAATTCCTGCTTCCAGTAGATCTATTGTGTCTTCATATTTTATTTTTAATTCCGGTCTTTTTTCAATAGAAGTCGAAGGCATTCCTTTTTTTAAAATGTCCATTATTGCTAAAAAAGAGCCGTATTCTTGATTTTGATTTATTACTTGAAGTTTAGATTTTTTTCTCCTAATTTTTAGAGTTTCTACTTTTTGTAGACTTAATTCTTTTTTTTTCTTTGAAGCTTTCTCACCATACCATAGATATAATGTCTTAAAATTATCAACGAAAAAGACTTTATTCTCATTGAAATCAATCTTCCTAACCTTTCGCATAACACCGTGCTCGGTGAAGCTATAAAAATTCATTGTATACTTTACACTAAGTAAATTTTCATTTTATAGTTTGACTTTAGATTAATATAGATTCTATAAATTAAATTATGAACTTTTGATATGATTAGAGTAAATTAAATTCAGCTAAACTTTCTCATCAAAATATCCCAATAATTTGAGATTATTATATTCTTTATGAAGAAAATCACGGAGAGCTGTTCTTATTGCTTCTGAACGAGAAGAAGTGACTTTCATACGAATTAATTTTTGAATATTTTCATCATAAATATGAGGTAAATTGATGGTGATATTAACCATCTTTCTTTTAATTTTTTTATTTTCGCTATTATTTGCCATTTAGCGGACTCCAAAAGATTAAGTTTCTAAAATCATTGATTAATCAATAATACTTGCGAATTAGGTATACTGATAACCAAAACCCTTAATTTTTTCACTCTTATCCAATATTAAATTATAAGTTAAGCAACTTTATAAATTTATTGAGAGCTTTTTTAAAGTATTTAAAGAATCCTATATCAGATATAAATTATTTTGATTGTTTAATTATTCCGATGAACGAATTAAAGATTACATAAATTAGTGGCTGAACATATTTTATCTTTCTCAATAAATAGTTTCCAAAGAATATTAAGTCTACCAAAAGAAAGTTTTACAGTCTTTCTTCCGGTTTTACATATCTACCACGGGTTTCTATAACATCGATGTTTTTAATAACCTCATGATAATCAACTAAATTATTATTCTCATATTTAGATCGATACCCTTCCAAAAATGCGCTATAACAATCTTTATAATTTTTTCCATGAGAAGAGAGGAGAACTCGTTTGAAAAGATGAAGATCTACTGCCTTATCTTCGATTTTATCTGAATATTCATGTAAACCGAAATCGATTAGAAAAATTTCTTCATGAGGAGTCACCAATATATTACTAGTAGTAATGTCTCCATGGATATGGCCATTAATATGAAGTAAAGCTATGAACTGCCCAACTTTTTTTAAGTATTCCTTTAATTTCATATCATTTGTAGTACCTATTATATCTCTTAATTTTTCCCCTTCAATGTACTTCATTGTTATTACTGCATTATTTCTATCAATTTCATAAACTGCAGGAACATTTAACCCATAATTCTTAACCTTAATAAGAGCTTTTCCTTCATTTAATGTACGTTCAAATCGAAGACTTCTGTCTAATTCATCTATCCGATACCTTTTTGGTATTCGATGTTTAAAGATAACTTTTTTATCAAACCATACTCCATAAAAAAGACTAGCTTCAGCACCTTTATGAATTAATTTTTCTTGAAATATGTTAGATTTCACTGTTAATCCTCAGACCTCCATGGAATAGTAATTTGGTCCATCCTTTCTTTTGGTTTTATTATAGTATCTTCAATTGAATGACCGTCTTCGGCTTTATATCGTAAGATTCCAGTCCATCCAATCATAGCACCATTATCACCAGCATATTTTAATGGTACTACTTCAAATCTTGAACTATGCTCTTTAGATATAGAGCTAATCATTTCCTGTAGTCTTTTATTTGCTGCAACACCACCAGTTAATAATACCTCATCCTTTTCAGTATGAGCAAGTGCGCGCTCTGTAACTTCTGTTAACATTGCAAAAGCGGTTTCTTGTAAAGAATTCGCAACATCGTTTAAATTATAGCTCAAATTGTACTCGTTTGATTCTATAAGCCTTTTTACGGCAGTATAGAGACCTGAAAATGATAAATCCATGCCTTTTACAACATAGGGTAAAGGTAGATATTTATTTGACTCAGAAGCGAGTTTTTCTATTTTTGGACCTCCAGGGTGTGATAATCCTGCATCTCTAGCAAATGAGTCAATCATATTACCAATGGCCAAATCAAGTGTTTCACCAAAAATTTGATACCTTCCTGATTCGAAAGCACTTACAATCGTATTTCCTCCAGACACGTACAACGTTAACGGATCTTTAATATTACATTTTAAACGCCCAATTTCTACATGAGCTATACAATGATTCACTCCTACTATAGGAATATCTAAAAGTTGGCTCAAAATACGAGCTACTAAAGCACCGATTTTTAATACTGGTGCTAAACCGGGACTTTGACTAAAAGCAATTAAACTAATGTTTTTAATTGAGGTGTTAGCTTTTGTAAGAGCTTCTGTTATTACACTCCTGAAATTATTCAAATGCTGTTCTCTTACTAACGCAGGATGGAGTCCTCCTTTCTCAGGAATATAAATATCATTAGCAAGTCCATATATATTTCCCTCAAAATCAACAATTCCGACTGAAAATGTATGTGCTGTTGATTCAATACCTAAACACAATTTTTTCATGCATGTCGCCAAGTGTTTATATCAATATTCTTCGAAAAATAGGAATTACTTTAAAAGTATAGACCACTCGTTCAACTTAGATTTTCAAGCGTTAGTCGAGTTGGTTCAGTTCTCTATACTCTTAGTACGCTTGCGAGGAGCTCTTCTAACTGCTTTCCCCTTAGCCGGTCCTTTTCTCTTAAATACAGTATACCCACATTTCCCGCATGTCCATCTGTCATAGTGATTAGCAAGAAAAAAACTTGGTCCGCATTTAGGACATGTTCTATGAGTTCGTGTGAGCTTATTCCCTTCTATTTTATAATATTTTGAAACATCCATTTTAGTTAATTATTAACAATATTCTAATTCAATATTCAAAAAGGTGTTTGTAAGGTTCTTTTCTTCTTTTTAATTGATAAATTTCTTCTCTTTTTTCCCTTTCAAGATTTCGTACTTGAATATGAAAAGGTTCGTAAAATTGTAATTCTGATACGTCAGTATATATATAAACTTTCCCAATAGTGTATGACGATCCAAACACTCCAAAAAGTTTTCGAATTATAGTCAATTTTTCATCAGAGCCTTGCATTGCAGCTATTTTCTTTTTAATATCTAGTCTATTGGGTGTACCTTCTCCGAAATGATCAATTCTAAAAGTTAATTCCGTTCTGTCTATTAACGGATTTTTCTTTTCATCTGTAATTTCAATTTGTAGTGTCATATTAACCTTATTGATTTTTTTAACGAATCTCTTCTTATTGAAAGAAGTTTTTCTAAATTATAAAAATCTAAAGAATAGATAAAAAATAAAATTTTCCTTTTTAATGAAAGGAAGATTTTGATAATATAATAAAAATATCATTATTAAAAATGTTAAAACTTTTCCATCAGTGAAATAACACTCTTAACTTTTTCTTGAACTCCTTTATCAACAGTAATAATTACTATCCCCTCTGGAATTACATAATTAGAATTAGTTATAGGAGGTTGCCCATAAAATGCAATGTTCTTAACTCCTTCTTGTAGTGGAATTTCTAGAACGAGAGGGAGTAATAATAAATCTTCCTCGCCCTCAATAATTTTCAATAACGTTCGCTTCTCAGACTTAATAACCTTTTTGAAGATATCCCAGCAATCTTTATGAATTGTTCCCTCAGGATTTTTAAACTCAATAATATCTTCAAAAAAGTCCTCAAAATCAATATTAATGTGATTTCTTTGGGTTTTTTCATCTATTATACATATTTTTATAAATGATTTTAAAAATGAATTAGAGAGAAAATCTTTAGTGACAATATCTCCTACTAAATAAAAATTGACTGTAATTCCCTTTTTCAAGAAATCTTCAATTATATTCTCAACCTGGTTAAGGGTTTCTTCACGTGTACCAGCAATTAAGATGTCTAAGGGTTCTGAAAACGAATGCCTTTTATCAGGGGGAATCCGTAAATTATATTCCATTTAAATCAAGAAATTTGTTCATAAAAATATAAAAATAACTAAAATAAACCTTATCTAACTCGCAAAGCGTATTTTCCAGGATAGATGACTTTTAATTGAGAAGCAATCTTCGATTCCTTAGGTTTAATAATTACTACCTCTCCTGTATAATCCTCGCTTAAAGAATGCGTCTTACATTTAGGACATAATGTTTCATTTTTAGTTATTAAATGACAATTTTTGCAAGCTCTCTGTTTCATATTTTCGTAAACACCATCTATATTTTTAATTTGAATTATCTTCGTCGTCGTCCGCTGCGACTTCTTTTTTTTGTTTCTCTGAAAATTCATCTTCTATATCTGCTTCGATCCATTCTTCCTTTCCGAGAAATTTTTGTCTCATTGTTAAACCGAGTTTTCCACTTCTGCCCGTACCTAGAGAGACAGCTATAATTTTTGCTCTTATCTGATCATTCACTTCAAGAATTTTGCCTGTTTCTTTTCCAATAAATCGGTTTCCAACTTGTTCAAAAGAGATATAGTCATCGCATATCTGGGACACATGAACTAATCCATCTAATGGACCTAGACGTATAAATGAACCGAAATCAACAATTTCAACAACTGTTCCCTCAACCACTTCGGAAACCGTTGGTCTAAACGCTAAAATCGTAAATACAACTTCATGAAACGTGTTGGCGTTTCCCGGTATTATTATTCCTTTCCCGACCTCCAGAACATCAACAATAGCAATGATAAAACCATAATTTCGAGTTATTATACCTTCATAATCTTCTGAGAGTATAATTCTCGCGCTAACTGTTTTTTCTTGGTCAAATAAGAACGGAGGAATCTCAATTTTTCCTTCAATAGTGAAGAGTTTGAACATTTAACTGTACCCTTTTAAGATGTGAAAGTTAATGACGATTAGTAATTGAGTGAATGAAATAAAAAATTAATAGTTTGTGGTTTTTAAATCATAAAATAAAGGGATAAATTTCTCAATGTTTTCATTGGAGATTATTATGATGGGAGAAGTAATATGGAATACGGTTTTCCTCTCATTTCTTGGTGAGAGAGAGTTATTTTATTATTTGAGTTATTTAAAATATTTTGTCTTTAAAACCTATTTTATAGATTTCAATAAGGTTTAAATATCAAAAAAAGATACATAGAATAATAAACTCCTTCCAGAAGATGTCAAATAACTGCATGTTGTGTTGCCAATGAAATCTCTTTTGGTTTTGTTTTCATATCATCACAATAATACTGAGAAAATCGCTAACGTCTTCG
>JAHLWT010000228.1 GCA_019057775.1 Promethearchaeota archaeon | reverse complement strand
GGTTCATAGAAGACAGGAGGTGCAAATAGATACGATGGAATTCCATTAGCGAAACGCGGTGATGTCGTAGTGGTTATAATAAATTATAGACTGGGGCCATTAGGTTTTCTATATCTCCCAGATGCACCAAATGTTTCGGCAAATGTTGGGTTACTAGATCAAATCGCAGCGTTAAAATGGGTCAAAGAAAACATTGTGAATTTCGGAGGAGATCTTGAAAATGTTACTGTATTTGGAGAATCAGCAGGAGCTGGAGCTATCTGCGGTTTAATTGGTATGTCAGCAGCTAAAGGATTGTTCAATCGAATGATCCCGCAATCGGGAAGTACAAGTCCATTTGGCTACCAAAAGGGAAGGGCAATAGCTACAACACAAAGATTGTTCTCGCTTTTAGAAATTGAAAAGGATGACATCGACAATTTAAGAAAAATTTCAGCAGAAGAAATTATCAAAGCTCAGGTAAAGATGGATGAACAGGTATTAGAAGCTGGAACGGTATTTGCTTTAGGATATTCTCCTCTCATTGATAAAAGTACGTTACCAAAACATCCTCTTAAAGCTATACGTGATGGTGAAACAAAGAATATTGAAGTTTTACACGGTACTAATAAGGATGAAATGAGATTATGGGAATTATGGTTTCCTGGCGTAAAAAATTCAGAACATTTATTCAAAAGATTGAATTTGCTCATGAAACCAGCAGGACAATCTGAAGATAAAGTGCGAGAAATAATAGATCTTTATAGCGAAAACAGAAAAAATCATACTGAAATATTTAATGCTATTTTAACCGACATATATTTTCGAGTGCCATCCATAAGATTAGCAGAAATGCAATCTAAGATTCAACCTGATACATATATGTATATGTTCACTTATCCCTCACCTATACGTAAAGGATCCTTAGGTTCTGTCCACGCAATTGAAATCCCCTTTGTGTTTGGCACATTAGATATGCCCCGGAACTTTGAATTATTCCCTGTTTCCAATAATGAAACTGAAAAACTCAGTGCAAAAATGATGGATAGTTGGATTTCATTTGCCAGAAGCGGAAATCCAAATCATAAAGAAATCCCAAAATGGGAGCAATATAGAAATGACAGGGCAACATTAATGTTCGGGAAAAACGTGAAAGTAATAAATGATCCTTACGGTCAAGAGAGATCCATATGGGATGATGTTATAATTTTAAAGACATGAAATGAAGGAATAATAAATTAATCAAATTTTTATCGGTGTAAAAAATTAGCGATAAACTGAACTTTTTATTTATTATTACAGATCAGCAAAGAGCCGATCACTTAAGTTGTTATAATAATAATATGGTATTAAAAACACCTAACATTGATCGTATCGCTAATGAAGGAATCAGATTTACTAATTTTTACTGTAATAATCCAATCTGCATGCCTAATAGAAGTACGATTTTTACAGGTCAATATCCCTCAGTTCATGGAGTAACTACTAACGGAAGAAATTTACCAGAAAACACCAAAACCTTTGTTGATATCTTATTAGAATCAGGCATTTATCATACAGCAAGTTTTGGGAAAATACATTTAAATTATTTTGGAGAATATTCTGGCAAATTCCAAAACCCAGATAAAAGTCAAGAATTTATTCGGGCTAAATATTATCCTAAATTAACGAATCATACACCATATTTTGGATTAGAGGAAGTTAAACTTATTTCTGGACACGGTACTTTTTGTGGACATCCTGATTACATTAATTGGGTAAAAAGAAAAATTGAAGATAATATATCATTAGCAAAACCTCTTAGGATAAGATTAAAAGATCCTATTGACAAGTTTCAAAATAAACTTAATCTATGTCTTGATAGCTCAAATTCATTCATAAAATTACAGGTATTAAAACATCATTTACCTGAGGAACTTTATTCATCTACCTACGTGAAAGAAAACACTATTAACTTTTTAGAGAGATTTGCAGATGGAAGTTATTCAAGACCTAATTTTCTAGCTTTTTGTTCCTTTCCTGATCCTCATCATCCATATTCTCCACCAGGTAAATATTTTGATATGTACAAACCTAAAGATGTAATTTTACCTAAAAGTTTTAATGATACACATGAAAAAAGTTCATTATTCAATAGAAAACATTATAATGAATTAATAAATACTGAGGGAACTCAAAAGAATATATTTCCTAAACCCAAAGATTTGACAGAAGAAGATGCCAAACGTGTAATAGCTGCTTCATATGGAATGGAAAAAATGATTGATGATGCTGTCGGCGAAATACTTGTAACTCTAGAGAATAACGATCTAATGGATAAAACCATCATTATTTTTACCACTGATCATGGTGATCTAGGCGGAGATCATCGGTTCTTTTTTAAAGGTCCATTTTTATATCAAGGATTAATCAAGATTCCATTCTTAATAAGAATCCCTGATGGAATAAGCAATCAAGAATGTGATTCACTCACAAACTCAATTGATATTCCTGAAACAATTTTACAATTGGCAGGATTTGAAATTCCAAATACAATGCAAGGAAGGAGCATGGTTCCAATTTTACAGAATCCAGGAGAAAAAATAAATGAAGATCTTTTAATCGAGATGGATGATGACCGTAATAATGAAAAAACTAGAACATTAATAAGGGAAGACTGGAGAATTACCATTTTTCATGATCATGGAGAATTATATAATTTAAAGGAGGATCCCGACGAAATGAATAATCTATGGAGCTATAAACCATTTTCAGAAAAAAAAAATGAGCTACTTTTAAGATTATTTAAAAAATGTATATGTAATCAACCAATGGTAATTACTAGAGATTGCGGTTTTTAATAGCAATTCTAAGAATATCCAAGAAATTCTTTCAATATAAAAATCTCATCACCGTTATATTTAATTTTTGTTAGGTGATAAGGATCTACATCATTAGGTAAAGAGAGGATTGAAGATAACTTTGAGATGAAGTGATTATAACTTGTTAATGAGAATTTACTACAAATGTCCCAAATAGATAAAATATTATTGCCATGTACTGCATTTCATTAAAAATCCATTGATCAAATTAATATTTTTAACAATTTAGTATCAAAAAACATGTAATTTTTAAAATGTTATCAGAAATTTAAAGTATAATTCCACTTTTCATTAAAATATAAACATAATAAGTTAACAATACTGATAATAGAATTATAAGGTTAAACATAAATGAAATCAAAATTAAAACAAACTCTAATTTTATCTATATATTATATTAGTCCGATAGTTGCTTCGATAATCTATTGGTTTGAAGAACCACTCGATAATAATGATATGATTAATAATGTTATTCATAGATCAGGGGGCATCCTTGGAATTTTCGGCTTCATTTGGATGTGTTTCAACATTATTATCCAAATAAAGCTAAAGCCGATTGAAGAAAATTTTAGTTTGGATGGGATATTTAGATTTCACACCCGGATGGCAGCAATTGCATTAATTATTGCAGGTTTACATTATCCTTTGGTGCGCTTGGAAAGAACTTATTCAACTTTCCAGATAAGGTCAGGAACCATTGGATTCATGCTTTTCGTTGTTGTAATGTTTTTGGCAATCATTTTTATGAGCAATAAGTTGGTAAAATATAAGTTAATTGAGAAATTAAGATTATTTGCTTCTAAAATAAAATTTAAATATAGTTTTAATAAGTTTCTCCATAACATAATGATATTAGGTGTATCTGTTATTTTTATTCATTCAATAGTGGCAAATACCTCAATCCTTATGCGTGGTGTATATTCTTTTTTCTTTGTGATTACACTCATCGGATGGTTTTACCATAAAATAATCCGAAGATTTCGTTCAAATACGGATCCTTATATTTATCGTAAAGCTTCATGGGATACCATTATTTCAGAGAATAACTTAGAATCAAATAAAGAATGGGCACTAGATTTAATCAAACATAATCCTTCTCTATATCCTTGTTTACAATGCGGAACATGCACAGAAGTGTGTCCTATCTCTAAAATTACAAAAGGAGAATACAATCCTAGAACAATTATTTTAGCTGTTCGTTTTGGATATAAAGACTTAATTTTGGAAGGGGAAGAACTAGTAATATGGGGTTGTACAACATGTAATACCTGTGAGGAAATGTGTCCTCAAAATATCAAGTTAACTGAGATATTTACTTTTTTAAAGAACCAGAGTATTACTTTAGGTAAAGTCCCAGACTTTCTAAGTGATCAAGTAAAAAGTATATATGATCATGCTAAGGCAATTCCACTACAAGCTGCAATTGAAAAAAGAAGATTTGATTTGGGATTACCTAAAGTAGTTGAACCGGATGTAAATGAAATTCAAATTTTATTAAGGAATCTGGGAATAGATAAAAAAATTGGAATTAAAATCGGAAACTAAGAAATAGGAAGGTAATAAGTTAATTTTTGAACAAAAATATTTATTATTTTCTTTTTACTAGCGCCAAATAGCTTAAGAAAATCACCTATCAAATAGAATTTTTAATGCTATAATATTCCTATTTGTACAAATATTATTCGATTTATTTAAATATTCGTTTGAACATTACAAGCATAAGACAAAATTGTTAATAAAAGTGATTTTCTCTGGCTAGATCTTCAAAAAATCTGAATGGAAGTAAGCTTCTTAATATATATGAGAGCTTATTAATTCATGATATGACCAAAATTCTGCAAAATATAAAATCCTCATCTGAATTAAGCTCAATCTTCTTTGAAGATCCTGAAAAATTGGGTGTTGTTAAAGAACTTATAGAATCTATAAAACAACAGGCTACGAGAGGCTTTAAATTAATGTCTAATGTTTACCGATTATCAAAACTTGAGAAAAATCAACTTGACTTTCATAATATTGATGTCTACAATCTTCTTCAGGACTCGATCGATTTTGTGGAATTACCAATACAAGAAAATGTCCAGATTACAATTGACTGCCCATTTAATGAAATTTTCGTTGAAGCAAATGATTTATTACAAGACGTTTTTGAGAATCTGCTTGTCAATGCTGTGGTACATAATACAAATCCAATAATAGAAATTTTGATTAGAATTTCAAAAGTAGTTAAAGATGGTACAAATTACGTTAAATTAGAATTTATTGACAATGGTATCGGTATATGTGATGAGAGAAAGATTGAAATTTTTAAAACAGAAAGAAGCAAACAAAATAGCGGAAAGGGAATGGGATTTGGTTTAACATTGGTTAAAAAATTGGTAAATTTCTATAATGGAGAGATTTGGATTGAAAGTAAGAATAAATATGATTACAATCAAGGTAGTAATTTTATTATAATTATCCCTGAAGCAAAATAGATTTGTTAATTTTTAAGTGTTTATTAATTTGATATCTTGATATGAGCATTTGGCGTTAGTATAAGATACTGATCGCCTAATCTACCCATAGATCCTCCGTTATTCCTTAAAAAAGTCTTTATATCCTCAATACCTCTTTTAAGTTCAGAAACATCGACATTTTTAAGAAGCTCTTTTGCATTTATTATAAGGATCCTTCTCCCAAGTAGCTGTTTCTTTATATCTTCTATTTGAGCAAGATCTGAAAAGTCGTATTTTTTTATGATAAAATTATGAAGTAATGATGTATATTCCTTAGAAAAACCCATCGTTTTCTGAGGAGACCCTAAAAGTACACTATCATCTTTTCTTCCAAAAAGTTTACCCAATATATAGCAACCCAACCAATTATTTTTTTTAAAAATTAAATTGTCTGATAATCAGTGCATTAATGATTCGAAATAAACATAAATTGAAGTAATATTCCCATAATATGGGAATAAAACTAATAAATTTGAATTTCTGAGTAAAACTTATTAAAACGTTTACCAAAATTAAAACTATGGAAATAAAAAGTAATAGTGAATTTTTAGAATTCATAAAAGAAAGGAAAAGCATTAGAGATTTTATATATCAAAAGATAAATAAGGATACCATTTTAAATATTTTGGAATGTGCTCGATGGGCACCGTCAGGAACAAATACTCAACCTTGGCGTGTATGTGTTGTTATTCACCCCACAGTTAAACGAATGCTTTCAGAAAATTCAAAATATAAAGAGATATTAGAATCCGCATATGTAAATCTTGTTATCTTCTTAGATCTTGAAAGAGCTTATGATCGAGTAAAGGATTTACAAGCAATTGGAGCATTTATAGAAAATATTCTATTAGCAGTTCATGCTCATAAAGATTTAGGGGCTGTGTGGATTGGTGAAATTTTAAATAGCAAAGAAGCCGTCAATGAATTGTTTAAGCTTCCATTAGATAAATTTGAGCTGATGGCATGCTTAGCTATAGGTGTGATTGATGAAGCTCAAAGAGAAAAAGATGAAAAAACAAGGGAAAGACGAAGCATAGATTCCTTCATGGATTGGTATTAGCAATCTTAATGCAATTTAATTCTATTTTTTATCTTCTTTACTTTCAACTATATGAGGAGAAAGAATATACATTCCTATAATAAAAAAAGGAATTAAAGCCCATTCTACTACAATAGAGATTAAAAATGGAGCAAATTTACTGATAGTGTCCCATACTATCCCTCCTAAAATAGGTCCAATAATCATACCCATCGAGTCGAGGGCAGTTACCAAACCGAAGATTTTACCTCTATTTTTTATGGAAATCCGACTCAAGAAGTTAATAAACACAAAGTTGACCGTGAGCATAATTGTGTTATCTACAATAAGTAAAAACGCAAAAATCCACAAATTTCCTGAGTTTATAATTAATAATGTTACAATACCTCCCAGAAAACTAGCAATAATAATTACTATATATGGATTTATTTTGTCAGCTATTGTACCTAACTTGGGAGCAATAAGAGTACCAATCACAGATGTTGGTAAGTAGAACCACGCAACTAACCCTGCATTGCTATTAATATTCTCTAAAACAAAGGGTTGTATAAAAGGTCTATAGAACCCCATATTGGAGGCAGCTAAAAAGAATCCAGAAAATAGTAAAATGATTCCTAATAAATAATAATGCACCGGAGGTTTTATCTCATCCTTATTGTTTTCTGTTGGAGTTGAAAGATCTTGAGTATATTCATCTGGATATATGAACACATTGCTTTCATCTACTTTACGTGAGAACTGAATTCCTGCATAAAAATTAGCAATACCATATATGGGAATAACACCATATAAAAGAAACTCATTTTCCGGAAAAAAAATGTTTGTAATTCCAAAAATGGTGAATCCTACTATCGTTCCAATTACTATCCCGATACCTAAAGCAAACCTTCTTTTTCCAAAAGCAGAAGAACGATGGTATTTTGATGATTTTTCAGAAATAATTGTATCTAAAGGAATCCAAAAAAAATAAGCTCCAACGCCCAAAATAAAAGCACTAATATATAATCCAGTTAAAGATTGTAGTAATATAGAAATATATAACCCAAAATAAGAAGAACCACGACCAATAGCCCCAATCATCACAAGTTTTTTTTTAGAAATACGATCTGCTAAATAACCAACAAAAGCGGAGCTAATTAAACCTCCAAGAGTAATAAATGAAAAAAACAAACCAAGTTGAGCGGCTGGAGCATTCCATACCTGTTTTATCAAATATGCCATCATAAATTCTATAAAGAAAAATCCAAGTGAATTCCATACTACAATGTATATCACTGAATTGAAATCTGATGTGAATTTATGTGAATCTGGAATCGGTTTATTTTTAGTTTTGCTCAAAGAGAAACGCATGATATTCATTAATAAAAAGAGCTATAGAAAAAAAAATTTGCGATTTGGAGAGTATTAGAAACAAACTATATGGAAAATTAGAAAATATTTTCTAATTAGATATATGTCACATCAATTTTGCATTTGTTACAACCAAAAGTGCAATATTGGTGAAATAAGATATCCTAACCAGTAATACAGCTTAATCCAATACACAGAGGTCAAACCGAGATATAAAAGAGCATATACAAGACCAAAAACAAAACCAAATATTACATCTATCGGAAAATGTACACCCAAAATTAGTCGACTAATTGCCATGAGAATATCTAAGATAATGAATACTGATAAAATAATCCAATAATATTCTTGAAAATAATAAGCAAATACAAATCCAAAGAAAAGCAAAAAAGCAACATGACCAGATGGAAAAGATTGTTTGTCTGGCTCTCTCATCAGGTAAGGTATTCTTATAAAGTCATCATGCTTTTTTACTCCTTCTTCTTGTAATTTTATAAATGGACGCTTTCTTCTTATTATTTTATATTTTATGATGCTATGGAATATAATACTTTGCCAGAATCCACCAGTGAAAAGAACTAAAAGATAATAATCTTTCGTAATATAACCATAAAAAAGCCAAACCAACCATAAAAGCCCCCAAAAATATAAAGACCCGAAAAAACTAAACACAATTGCAAAGTTTTTACTTTTCTTACTAAATTTACTTTTGTAAATATTTAGGAATGCCTTATGATCCCATTCTGCGATTTTTTCAAGATATTCGGATAACGATGACATAGATTTTTTAATATGGATTTTATATTTAGCTAAAATTAATTGGAAAAAATTAATATATATAGTTTATGATACATTTAATCATCTTGATTGATTTTACTAATAAGAATATAAAAAGTATTATTTTTAAAATCGGTATAATATGATAACAGTTTTCTATTTTAAAATTAAGTAAGATAAGATTTCAACTATTCTTCTAATAAAATAAGCATTTATTATTAAATTATTATTGATTAAATAAATTCAAGGGTAAATTATCTTCCTTATTTACAAAAAAGAAGTGAGATTATTATGAGTGGAGTTTCTGGATTTTCAGAAGAAAGTTTAAGAAGAATTGCTGCCCAAAAAGTTAGTTACAGATTTTCTGTAAAGATCCATATAGTAGTTTTTATTCTCGTGAATATTTTGTTGTTTATTATAAATTACCTCTTCACACCAGAGTTTTACTGGATTGTATTCCCCTTCTTTTCATGGCTCATAGGAGTTAGTTTGCATATATTAACGTATATTTTATATGCACGAGGGGTATATCCAATGTCTAAAAGGGGAGTAATCTATCATATAGATTCATTTGTTTTTGTTATGCTTCTTTTATTCATAACAAATTACATGACTATACCGGGCTTTTATTGGATTCTATTTCCCACAATTTTCTGGGGTGGTTTAGTGCTTTTACATATAATAATTTACATCCAATATTTTAGTACAATAAAAGAAAATAATAAAAAAAGCATTTCAAGGAAAGAACGGGCTATAGAAAAAGAATTAGAAAAGATGAGGAAAAAACAAATAAAAAAAGATTTATAGATATAGTAAAAATGTGGTTAGGAAAATTTCTAGATCTTGAAGAAGATATAAAAGAATTAAGCTCTAAAATAAAAGAAGAATTATTCGATAATATAAAAAAAAATAAGCTTACACCTCTTGAATTTACGATTATAGAAAGTATTTTTAATAACAAGAAACTTTCGGGGTATGATTTAATTAATAGTTTGAATAAACATTTTGCTGGTACATGGAAAGCACAATCAGGAACAGTATATCCGATTTTATCTAAATTAAAAAAAAATGGTTTTCTAAGTATTGAACATATTAAGAGTGAAATTGGACCCATTAAAAAGGTGTATTCTCTTACTGAGGCAGGAGAGGAATTGCTAAAGGTAAAAGTAAATAAAAATTTCCGTGAACAAATACAATTCATTGAAAATTTTTTGACTGAACTTTCAACTATTTACATCCATTCCATTCCGGAGGAAAAAAGAGTTAAGGAGATTGAAGAAGTTAAGGCTATACTAAAAAAAACTTTGGAATCAGTAATCAATAGAATTTTATGAGTTAATTATAACTTTTTGTTAAGTGTGATTATCTATTCTACTAACACTAATTATAAATAAAAAAAAAGAATGGTTAAAAAGTAATCTTACTCAATTATAATATTATACTTTTTGATTATTTTTTCGAGTTCTTCGCTTGCTAAGTGTTTTAATATATCTTCTAGTGGTGCTAGCACATCATCCCGCTTCGCTTTTCTATTTCTACTGATTCTTCCTTCTTTAACTTCAAAGGCAGTTTGAGCCCAAGAATAATCGTCGTTAAATGTGAAATAGATATCTTTATAAGCCTTCTCGTGACCTCCTTCTCGAGCTAGAGGTTTTTTCTCTATAGGGGTTTCAGGATCCTGTAAATAACACCAATCTAATATAACCCATTCTAATTTTCGCTCTGAATCGGGCCGATCAGCAAGGTATATTACATATGCATGCCCACCTAATTCTTCCTCTGACGGTGCTACTATTGGATCTGCTAAAACTTCACCAGCACATACTTTGACTCTCCAAGAAGGTATCCCCGCATTAATCATTAAACCTGCAATTAATATAGCCCCATCTTCACAGTCACCAACCTCTGATTGGATGCTCTCAAATGGAAATAACCAAAATTCGGGTATTTCAGCAGTTATGTCATCATATTTATATTTCAGATAATCGCATACAAATTTCTGACATGCCCAAGCGGTTTCATTTGGAGTATCCTCTCTTAATCCTATTTGAGAAATAACATGATGTATTATTGCATCGTTCTTCTTAATGAAGGTTTTAACATCAATATCAATAGCTTTATTATATTGCGCTCCCCTGAGAGCTCTCCCTGTATATATGATTGGGGCTTGAGCCCATTTATTATGCCAATATTCTGGGCCATAATCTCCATAATCTTCATCTTCAAATGGAGTAATATCTACTAGTTTTCGTGGCTCAGGGGTAACATCATCCTTAGGTGGTTTCTTTTTTGGTGGTTTCTTTACAGGAGCTCCAGAGAGCTTTTTTGCACCATTTATCCATTTCCCAACCTCCTTTTCAGTCGGTATTTTTTTAAGAACACTTGGCTCATCTTTTTTTAAATCTTTTAACTTTATTACTGTATTTTTAACGTTCCTGTTCGCAAATTCCTTAACAGAGTCAATTCCAATCAAATTTAAGGCATTTGCGATTTCAGGGGTTACCTCCTCAATTCGCATTAAGTCGGCATGTTCTTGCCAAGTATCTAAAACAGTAGCTGGTACTCCGATCTTTTTTGCCAGCTTTTTAATTTGGCTTTTTGTGAGTGGTAGAAGGTCCTCAACGCTTGAGATTCCCTCTTTTTCCAATTTTTTAGCATGCTTTTCATCAAGTCCAATAATTTCTGTTAACTTCATTTAAATAATTCCCTCAACTTTTCAAAAAAAGATATTTAATTAATAAATTTGAGATTAATAATCTTTATTCTATTTAACATGTTTATTGGAAAAAAAGAGATCTAATACCTTCTAATCAATGAGTTAAAATTTTTTTTCTTAGATCATCAGCATTAACAGGTATTAGAATATTATTATGAACTAACTCGTAGAGGACATCTATTGAGTCAAAATCATTAAAATCTGAAGATGAGTTAGCTTTTGATAATAAATCCTTTAATAAGAAATGATCTTTCTTCTTATGTGAAAGGCTTTTAGCTAAGTTGTAAATCTTTTTTGAATCTGGCTTTAATTTTTTGCCTTTCAAAGAACCAATTTCATAAGGTAAAGTATATTGTAAATGTAACTCATTATTAATAAGTTCATTCAGTTCCTTTAATCTTGAACCTTGCCTGAAAATTAACACGTTTCCTTCTAGTTTGTTGTATAAATCTCTTATCTCTTGGTTAAATAATTTTTCAAATTTATTACAAAATGAATTTAAAATCTTTCTTGTAATTAAAATGGGTCTCTGAGTGGTGATGAGGGTGGCCCAAATCATTCTTCCAGCTCGAGTAATCAAATATTTACCTTCAAGTGTTGCTTGTTCGATTCCATTCTCCTCAATGGGTAAAGCTAAAACCCCATATTGAACTGAACTTCGAAAAATATCAAGAAAATCTGGATTAAAATCACCTGCGGTTCGATAGTAGATAATCTCTTGCGATTCTCTATGAGTTATAATAATATATTCAATTGTTAGTGCTATAGATAAATATTCTGTGATTTTAATCTTACCATTCTTCTGGAATTTCTATAGTTATTGAATATCGAATTGAATATTTATAATTTTGCACGAATTTTCAAACTGAAGAAGAATCAAATTTTAAAGTAGAAGTATTAATTTTTTGTTGCAAATAAAAAGATTAGGCAGAGAATAACCAGTAAACGTCGGAAGAATAGTAGTAAAAAACAAATTTTAGTAGTAAAAATTAGCTAACATTTTCAAAATTCAATTTTTTATTCAACCTTTTAAACGAAAAAAGGTAGGCATGTAGTAAAACCGGCTAATATACCTGTACTTATACTTATGGTTTCTGCTTTCGAGTTTCCATATAAGCCTCAGCATAGAGAATCCCTAACCAATACGCTTTATCTTTAGTGTCAATTGATTTGAAATAATTTTCTTTCAACTCATTTTAGAATTTATAAAGTTGATTATAAACTAATATAATTTTTTTTTTGAGAGAAAAAAGTAGATGGAGAGGGTGAGAATTTCTGCTGTCACCTATGTGGTTGGGCAGGATTCGAACTCACGAAGGCCTCTTGGCTATACAGTCATCAACTGAATATTTGCCACTGGATCTTAAGTCCAGCACCTATAGTCTTGACCCATTCAAGCGGAAGTAAGACCCTTCTTTGCTTGGTCAATTTGACCAGGCTCGGTTACCTCTCCAATGTTAAAAAAAACTGCTTTTATTTTTTAATTGGCAGTAATTCTCAGTTTTTTAGGGTATCAATAATTCAAAGTCTTAATTTTAATTTAAATTTTTCTTTGAGTTCTGGTATCAACTAATTGATAAGAAATACTATTGAAATAATTATGATAAAAATCCTTCATAAAAAGATCTAAAGAATGTAAAAAGGTATAGATACAAATCATGGAAGACTTATTTTGTAATGATACCAATGCAACTTCTGAGAAAAAAATATTAATTAAAAAAAATAACATCAAAAAACAGTCTTATACTCTTTGATTATTAAGAGATTCAGCTCAATTCTAAACTTTTGCTAATTGATGATATAAATCTGGCAAGGATTCCTTAAATGTGTCATCAGGGATTTTCTCGAGTATTTCCGCGGCAATTGTTTTCAGTATCTCTCGATATTTTCCTGGTTTTTCATCTCGCCGTAGAATTAGTGCAACAACATAATTCTCAACGGAGATAAAATCTGTACCCACTCCTGAGAAAAATGAGACGACTTTGTTATTTTTTAGCGCAATAGACGCAAATCCGGGCTTTAATGATTGATATCTGTGCGAACTATATACTTGAGTGAGCAGGTTGTTCGTAATCTTCAAGGTATTGGGATAGAATCCTTCGTTAATTGGTCCAATTTCATTGTCCCATCTGATAACCAATATTCCAACTGGCATTTAGTTTTATTCCACCTCTACGATAAAAATTTTCCTCTGAAATTATTAATATTAAATTTATTCTTACTTAGATAGAAAAAAATAAAATTTATAATGTTTTTCAAAAAGAAATTAGAAATATTTAGAAGAGTAAGTTTTTTTATTAATTAGCAAAAAATAATTTTTATATATTTAAAAAGAGGAATTAATCTAATTCCATTTCTGTTACTGAAATTTTACCTGCTTCACTCGTTTTGATAAGACCGATTGATTCCAATTGTTGAACAAATCTTTTCACTAATACAATAGGAGAGCCAAGAGCATTTCGGAGATCTTCCAAAGAGATTCCTCCAACATTTTCTATTATTAAAAATGACTTAAAAAGCGGTTCTTTTTCCATTAAAGGTTTGAGTTTATTAAAATAATATATATTACCTAAATTTTTTTCTTGAAACTGTTTTATCTCAACTAGTTTTGAAGTTACTTGATCCAATTCTTTCTGATGTTCTTCTCCAATTCCATCGATTTTTTTCTTCAATTGGTTGATTTCTTCGTTTGCATCTCTGTTTTTGTCATTTAATTCTCCGACTTTATCTATTAATTCCTCGTATTTTGATTTCATATTCTTAAGCTGTACAGCCATATCTTTAGCTTCGGACTCCTTTTCAGTAGAAGTGAGTTTACTTTCTAATATAGCAGCATCTAATTTCCCAACTTTCGTCTTTAGTTCTTGAGATTCTAATCTCCTTTTATTTTCCAATTGTGCTATTAATTTAACTTGTTCTTCCTTGAATCTATCAGTAAATGCTTGTAATTCTTGAATTTTATTGTTAAGGTTTTTAACTGCTTCCTTTTTCAACAATAATTCAGAGCTTTTCTCAGCCATTTCTGTTCTTAAATTTCCCATAGTTTCGTATGCTTCTTCTAACTTTTTTTGAGTGGGAACTATTTGTTTTTTCATTAATTCTAATTCTTTTTGGGATTGAGCAACTTCACCCTTAGCATATTCTAATTCAAGTTCCCTTTCATTAAGGAGTTGTCTTTGCGTTCCAATCAATACCTTCAATTCTAAGATATCTTCAGGGATATCAGACATTTTTGAAATTTTTCCTTTTTGTTCTTCAATTATTCCTTCTTGATCACTAATTATTCTCTTTTGGCGTTGAACTAATGTGGTCAGTTTATCAATCTTCTCTTGTAACATAGCAGTTTGATTTTGACTAGATTCGATGTTATCTAACATATCTCTTAAATCTCTTGGCATGGATCATCTACTTTAAATATACTTTAAAAAATAATGCAAATTTTATGTTATTTATATATAAAATATGTTTATTAACTTTTTTGAATTAGGTGTTATATCAAATATGAGATAATGGCTTTATATAATTTTTGAAATAAAAACTATATTAATACTCATTTCGTAAGATGTATTGAGATGTATGCTATATATTTTAAACCAAAACAACTAAATATATTCATTTTAATATCTTTCAGTTATTACAAGAACGAAGAAATATTAAAATTAAAAGAGATTAAGTTTTTTAAAAAAGAAAAAGTAGTCATAAATTATTTAGAAGAAAAAAAGCTTGAACTAATTCAGGAGCAAAAAACGCCCAAGCACACTATAATCAGTAATTTGGTTAAGTTACTTGATGAATTTCTTTCAGGGAAGTCATTAGATTTAATTGAGAAGATAGATGAATTGAATATAGAACTAGATTTAAATGAAAAATTTCCAACTCCTTTCTCGAAAAGCATAATTGAGATTGTAAAGAAACTTAATAGAGGAGAAATTATTACATATTCAGACATTGGAAATAAAATTGGTTCAAAAGCGTACAGAGCTATCGGGAACGTTTTAAGAAATAATCCGTTACCTCTAATAATCCCATGCCATAGAGTTATAAAAAAAAATGGTGATATTGGAGGATTTATAGGAAAAATAGATCAAGGATGGCAACAAAATCTCAAAAAAAATCTATTGGCAATAGAGCAATTTAAAACCTTCTAACGTTCGAATATTTTCATGTAGTAATAGAAATCATTTTAAGAATTCTTTTCTTTTACTTCATATTATGGTTAAAATATCAGCACTGAATCCTTATCTCCCCAATTCACCATCGGAATTTTGTACTAATCCCTATGATATTATCGAGAAAGAAGAAGAAATAAAATTAAAAGAAAATCAAAAATCCTTAATTCATCTCATATTACCAGACGGAGAAGGTGAAGAAGCATACCGAAATGCTTCAGAATCTTATCAAAGATTCAAAGATGAAAGACTTATTACTCAAGAAAACAATAATAGTATTTTTGTGTATCGTCAAGAATCTGAACACTTTAGCCAGCAAGGTTTCATTCTTGGCTTAGCCCTTCAGGATTATGAGGAGGGAAATATCGTGAAGCATGAGCATACAAGAGAAAAACCTTTAAGAGATAGAACAAAACATATTGTTTCAACTAACGTTGCTGCTGGATTAGTATGGTCTGTTTATCGCTCTAATAAGGAAATAAATGCCATATTAGAACAAATTAAGAAAAAACCCCCTAAATTTGATTTTTTGAAATTTGGATATCGGCATATTCTCTGGCAAGAAGATGATTCTGAAAAAATTAAACGGTTAGTAGACCTCTTTAAAAACGAAAAAGTTTTTATTGCTGATGGGCATCATAGAGCAGCGAGTGCAGCAGAATATCGTAAAATTCAGCTACAAAAGGGTGAAAAACAAGTTCATAAAGATGCTCCATGGCAATATTTGTTATCATATATAGCGTCAGATGATCAAGTTCGGATTTTACCATATAATAGAGTCATAAGAAGATTAAGTATGAATGGGGCTGCTTTTATAGAGGAGTTAAAAAAGATATATGACGTTACACCTATTAATGAGGCCATGAATCCAGAAAATAAGCATGAAATGACATTATGTCTAAAAGGAAAATGGTTCAAATTAATAGTAAAGGAAAAAAACTTTAACTCCAAATATGAAGGTCTTGATGTGACAATTCTGCATACCAAGATTTTAAATCCTATTTTAGGGATTGTTGATCCTAGATCAGATAAAAATCTTTTCTTTGTTGGAGGCTTCCAAGATCCATCTAAAATGGAAAAATATGTTATTGAAGATAAAAATGATTGTTTTTTCAATTTATTCCCTGTAGATATACGGAACCTGGAATCAATTGCCGAAATTGGAGGAGTGATGCCACCTAAATCAACTTGGTTCGATCCAAAAGTACTTTCTGGTCTTGTTCTCCACGATTTATTAGAGGGTTAGGATATTATTTTATTTATTTTTTAGGAAATTTGAAATTTTTTCAGCAATCATAACTGCTGCTTGAACTTGGTTTTCTTTAGATTGGCTTGCTATATGGGGTGTAAGAATCAAATTTCCTTTAAAATTCATTAATTCTTCATTTTTAAGAGGTTCTTCTCTAAAAACATCAAGAGCGGCTCCCCCTATATCCTTGTTTTTCAGAGAATTCAACAATGCTTTCTCATCAATGAGTTTTCCCCTCGCTGTATTAATAATAATGGATCCTTCGCTCATTAATTTTAATCTACTTTCATTAATTATATTTTCAGTTTGGGGAGTAGCAGGAAGGTGTAGAGATACAATTTGAGCGTCCTTTAATAAATCTTCAACTGAATTATAAATTTTACATCCCATTTGCTTCGCTTCTTCTACCGCTTTTGGTCCCTTGCTAAATCTGGAATAAACGCCAACATCCATTCCCAATGCTAATGCTCTGTTGGATAATGCTTTTGCGATGTTTCCAAATCCAATTAATCCTAATTTTTTTCCGTTTAATGTATATCCTAAATATTGGCTCTTGTTCCATTCTCCAATATGCATGGTTCGATCAGCATTTGAAATATGTCGCGCTAAGCTAAATATTAATCCTAGGGCAAACTCTGCCACAGTTATGGCAGGAGCTTCAGGAGTATTCAATACTTCAATGTTTAGTTCTGCTGCTTTATGTAAATCAACATTATCTAGTCCCACACCGGCCCTTCCAATTACTTTAAGGTTCTTTGCGTTTACCAAAACTTCTGAAGTTAATTTAGTTCTTGAACGCACGACGATACCATCGTATTCTGCAATCTCCTCCTTTAATTCCTCATTATTGATAGTATAATTCTTGACAACTTCAAATCCATTATCTTCAAATACTTTTATTCCTTCTTCTTGGAGTTTATCACTAATTAATACTTTCAAAATACTTCACTTTGATTTGAATTATTTTAATTTTAAAAAAAATGATAAAAATTTATTATTTTAATTCTGAAACGATATCCGTGAGGACTTTTAACATCTCTTGCAAAGAGTTTACAGTTATTTCGCCCATGTGTCCAATTCTAAATGTTTTATCTCTTAATGAGCCGTATCCATTGACAATTCTATAGCCATTTTCCAATAAAGTGGAAACAATTTTCCCAATATTAAGATTCAATGAATTATTAATAGCAGATACCGTGTTTGACTCAAATTCTTTTTCTGAAAACATTTCAAAACCATTATCTACTACCCATTTCCTAGTAGTTTCTCCCAAGTTCTTATGCCGTTCAAATCTATTTTCTAATCCTTCTTGATTTAAAATATTATCTATTTGAGAAGCTAAAGCTCTTATTTGAGGAATAGGTGGTGTAGTTGGAGTTTGGTGATCTTTATTTTTTTTTAATAAACTGAGAAAATCGAAATACAAGCCTCGATTTTTCACTTGGGACGTTTTTTCAATAGCATCATTCGAAATTGAACATATCGCAAGTCCCGGAGGGACTGAAAAACACTTTTGTACTGAGGCTAAGCAGACATCAATTCCAATTTTGTCAACCTCAACTTTAATTCCTGCCATTGATGATGTTGCATCGACACAAGCTAAAGCACCATAATCCTTAATAATTGGAATTAAATCATCAATTGGGTTGTATACTCCCGTAGAAGTTTCATTTGCTTGAATAAAAACAACTGAATACTTATCTTTGCTTATAACTTCCTGAAGAAATTCCGGAGTAATAGGTTTACCCCACTCAACGCCTTCCTTCATGGAATTCTTACCGTTAGTTGTACCGATTTGATGCCAGCGATCTCCAAATGCTCCAATTGAAAGAAATAATGCTTTTTCTTCAGCTTTTACCAAATTTCGTACACATGCTTCCATTATTCCTGTAGCACTAGAAGTAAATATTAAACATTCATTTTTAGTGTACAATACCTTTTGAAGTCCATCTGTAACAATTTTGTGCATCTCTGAATAGGGTTTTGAACGATGAGTATCATTTGCTTTAGCCATTTCGTTTAAAATTCTTTCAGGTACATGCACGGGTCCGGGGGTAAATAACTTTAACTGAGAGCCTTCTTCCTTATTAAAATGAATTTCAGGCATGATTTTATCAACATATATGTTTTTATTGTTAATTCTTAAATTTATATTGTAATAGTATTGAGTTTTACTATATTTTTTATCATATGCTTCCTCTTTTATAAAATTGTATACATCATCGAAAGAAAAAAAAAAATTAATCTTCTATATTTATTCGATTATTCAATCTTACTTGTACTATATTACCATCAATATCAATATACAAGATATAATCAGAAATAATATAAAAGAAGAGTTTAAAATTTTTGATGTGAATGAGAGACAGTCCATATTCACTAAGGTATAATGCCGCTCTACTTAAAATATTAATTAGAAAGACAGTTGAAAGAGTTAGAATATATATTATGTAATTTTCTTCCGTTGAAGCAAAAGTCATGAAGGAAAATATTAAAGTAACTAGCCCCATTAGGATATTCAAAACACGATATTTTGCTGAATAAATATCAATTAAAATCCCTTTAATGATACCTGCCATTCCAACAATCATCATTGGAAAAGCAATTAATGTAATTATGAAGTTAGGAGTAATATTCGGTTGATTTAGTGTGTTATTTATAAAAAACCACCCAAATATTATGTAAATTATTCCCAATAAAATTTTATTAAGGTTACTATCGTTCCCACGGTTTTTTTTTAAAAACCATTTATAATCTTTAAGATTCAGGTGACTACTAAAGCTACTAATGGATATACAATAATTGACACAAAAGCCTCCAATGTAAAAAAAATTGCATATAATATATACATTGAAATCATCAAACTAGTGATATAATCATCAGCGCGAATTTTATTCTTGTCAATTAAATCTAGCATCAAAATAATCTAAATCTCATAAATTCAATTTTAAGATTTTAAATAACATTATTGTTACTATCACTTTTCTTTATTCTGTTTGAATATTCATATAAGTTTTAATCTTTTAACAAACTGGATTCATAACAAAATATCATGTTTTATTCAAGACTTATAAAAAGATGATGATGTAATTACCTATAATAATTAATATAACTGCAATTAAAAACCGTTTACGAAATTTTTCTTTCAGAATTAAAATCGAAAGAAGTTGCTGAACCATAGGAGTATTTGCTGTAATTACAGATGTTAAAATTAACCCATTAATTTCTGCAGCTTTAATATATATAGCATCTGCGAAACCTAAAGATAAAATCCCTGCTATTCCAATATATATGAAATACTTCCGCCTATCCCTATTTTCTTTTTTAAATCCTGAATAATATTCCTTTTGATTAATTCCTAATATTGCTATTGCGATCACACCAAAACTTACTCTAATGAAATTGGATATAAACACATCTCCAGTTAAAATTCTGGCTTGGTTGAATGAAACATATGACAAACCCCAGAAAAAAGCGCAACCAATTGCTAGTAATACCCCTATAATTAAATCTTCTGAAATTTTTTCTTTTAAACTTCGTTTTTTATCTATCTTTTCAGATTTATCTTTCGAACTTAGTATAAAAACACTTGATAGTATTAATCCACCACCTAATAAAATTGGAAATGAGATCTCTTCACCTAGAAATATGACAGAAAAGAAAATTACAAAAACAAGTGAGAGTTGGACGAGAGGATAGGTACGTGAAGCATCGATCTTTTTTAATGACATGTAATAGAGTAAATCTCCTATCGTAACACTTAAACCTGATATTAGACAAGCAATTAAGTAATCAATAAGAACTTGTGAATTAAGATTTCTAAACAAAAAATAATTTCCAAAGATTAAAGAAAATATAAAAGTTCCTATACTAATACAGCAGAGTCTAAAAAATAAATTAGCTTTTGGTTCAGTTCTTTCAAGACCCCATTTATATACTAAGCTAGCTAGCGCCCATGTAAAAATAGCATCAAAGGTCAAAATAAATCCTATTAATTCTATGCTAAATAACCTCGTCAATATTTTATTTTGAGTAAGAATTCTTTTGAAGGCGTGCGATTAAACAGAAAACTATTTACTACTTCATCTCTAAACTCATTATCAATTTCTGCTAATTCAAACATCTTAGATATATTCCTTCCTTTATGTTCAAAAAAGAAATCGACTAAAGATCGTTTTAATTTGAAATTTCGGATGATCCTCTTCACTGAGGGGTGAGATTTATATTTCCTCATTGTCTTGTTTGATATATCTCCGTCTTCAAGAGCTTTAATTGCCGTTTCTGCTGCAGCTTTTCCTGAAACTACACTTGAAGAAATTCCTTCACCACTTATAGGGGAAACAAAGCCTGCAGCATCTCCAATGATCATAATATTATCTTGATAAAGATTTTTATCTTTCACACCTAAAGCAGGGAGTGGATAAGCCGCTTCCCAAATTTTAGTATAATTAGATTGAGGAAGATATTTTTTAATTTCAGGATCTTTAAAAAATTCTGAATAAACCTGATTTAAATTATATTTTAAATGATCTTTACCAAAAGTACCGCATCCTACATTGAATTTATTCTTACTTAAAGGAAAAAGCCACCCGTATCCCATATAACTTTTAAAAAAAATATACATAGTATGCTCATCAAGATTACTCTTTCCTTCCATTATAGCACATTTGCCAAATCCTAGTTCTTCAATATTTTTTCTAATTCCAAGCTTAATAGTTAGTTTAGAACTCATTCCATCTGCTATAATGATTATTTTTCCTCTGTATTCCTGAGTTCCGTTTGGAGATTTTGTCTTGATTCCAATTTTTTTATCATTCTTCAGAATAAAGTCATATGATAAATTTTTATCAATTAAATCCGCACCAGCATCGATAGCAATATTCCTTATAAAATTATCAAATTTCAAGCGATCTACATTTATTGAATAATTCGCAACATCCTTCCATTTATAGCTGAATCTATGAAAATCTGATGAATACATAGATATTCCCCTTATTTGATGAAAATTCGCTTTTCGAAGTTGGGGATAATACTTAAAAATCTTAGAAGATACAGCACCACCGCATGGTTTACGCCAAGTAATATCTCTATCAATTAAAGCAGTTTTATACCCTTTTTTTGCCAAGATTTCAGCACACTTTGACCCCGCAGGTCCTGCTCCAGAAATTATTACGTCATACATAATGATCATTCAAAATTAGAATTTTGATATAGTATTTATTAGATTAGGTATGGAAAATTAAAATATTGTTTTAAAATTCTTCTCTTGTTTCTCTTAAGTCCCTCAAATCATTTGGATTTATAAAAAATTAAAAAAAATTATTAAAACAAGAGTTCCTTAAAGAAATTATGAGAAAAGAAGATTTCTTAAAACCTATCAATTCTGAATTAATGGGAAATTCGGGAATTCATGTATCAAAATCTCAAAATATTGTGTCTCAAACTTATAAAACAGGGACAACTACAGCGGGTTTAACATGTAAAGATGCAATTATATTAGGAACTGATAAAAGAGCTACAATGTCCTATTTTGTAGCTAGTAAAACTGCTGAAAAGCTGCATAAAATTCAGGAGCATCTCTGGTTAACTATTGCTGGATCTGTAGCTGATTGTCTTTACCTTGTAGACATCCTAAGAGCCGAAACAACAATATATCAATTAAAACATGATAATAAACCAATAAAAGTAAAATCAGCTGGAAAATTGTTATCAAATATATTATATCAGAATAAAATGTTTCCCTTTCAAGTGGGTCTTATATTAGGGGGAGTTACTGAAGAAGAGGGACCAGTAATTTTAAATATTAGTGCATATGGGTCAATATTACCTGCAACTAAATTCTGCGCAGTAGGAAGTGGTCAGAGCTACTCTTATGGGGTCCTAGAGGCAAAGTATAAAGCCGACTTATCCATTAAAGAAGGGAAAGAGCTAATAAAGAAGGCTATAACTAGCTCTATCATACGGGACATGTATTCGGGGAATGGTATCGATTTAGTTGTTATTAAGAAAGAAGGACCAGCAGAGAGAGTATTTATACCAATATAAAATCTCACTGCCTAATTTTCACTACTTTTCTCCTCTCATTTAAGTTTTATCTATTTTAATTACTATTTAAAAAAATTTAAAAGAAAATATTTAATAATAGTAATAGCATATTCTTATCAAATTAAATTTAACATTCTAAAGATTGAAGGATTATCTCTGGAAAGATCGTAGAATTATCAACTAAAACTGAAATAATATTGAAATAAGACAAAGTACTGTTAAGATGACCTATAGAATATTAGTAGATTTATCTCATAAGGAGAAAATAGAAGAATTTCCTGAATTTTCATTATCAGAAGACGACTATGAGATAGATTACATAGACAAAAATGAAGGACCAATAGATTTTGAACTACTTGAAGATTTTGATATCCTTTTTATTGGAAATATTCAGCATTCCGAAGATGGAAAAGCAGATAAATTTACTCAAGAGGAATTACGAACTATCAAAAGATTCATAGGAGGCGGAGGCGGATTATTTTTAACAAGCGGAGAAAGGGGAGATAGAGATAGTCCCATGAAAAATGGATCTGTGAGAGTATTGTATAAGGTGACTGGAGTACGAAGATTCTGGAATGGAGTTATCCAAGAAGCACCGTCGAACTTTCTTGTGAAAAAAAAAAATGTTTTGGTAACAGAATTATTTAATCATCCGATTACAACAGGAATTACAGAGGTAGTTTTACCGAATTGTACTTTTTTTACTGTAACAGAAGGAGATGTTGAAGATTTAATTGTAACATCTGAAAAAGCAGAGTTTAGATATAGTGCTGATGATGCTATAAGTGCAATTGGACCCGTACCTATATGTGTTGCTTCAAATTTCTACGAAGGTAGATGTGTTACTATAGGTTCATCAGATTGGTTAACAGAAGATGATTTTGGCTTAGATGCTGGGGATAATCTAAAATTTTTGTCAAATATTATAGAATGGCTCACTTTTGAGATTTAGTAAATTACCTAAAATCCTAATTGTCATGGTTTTTCGACTTCTTCGATCGGATTCGGTTTCAGTATGGGAAGATGAAAAAATTTTAAGGAGATTTTCAAATTATAAAGGTATAATTGATGGAACTCAGCTTGCACGATATATTATTGCAAAAAGCATAGAATGCCAGTTTGATGTAGATGATTCTATTGAAAATCTTGAAAATTTGTTGAAAGAAAAATCTCTTGAATTTAGGGAATTACTAAAAGGAAATATAGATGAAAAGCAAAATCGTGGAATTGTTACACAATCTTATATTCACTTAGCTGAAGTCCTAGCTAATAAATATCTTGAGAGTTGTATATTCTGTGAGAGAAAATGTAAAATTAATAGGATTAAGGGAGAAAAAGGAGTTTGTTTAATTCCTAAAGAATCTTATGTCTCTTCCGCCTTCTTGCATATGGGAGAGGAAGCTCCTCTCATTCCTAGTGGGACAATTTTCTTCCAAGGTTGTAACTTCGAGTGTGTATTCTGCCAAAACTATGACATCTCCCAAGCCTGGAAGAAAAAAAGAAATATTGAAGAGGTTGCTCAAAAAGCAGATAAAAAATCACTTGCCCATATTGCTGATAAACTAGTTGAAAAAGGTGCAATAAATATTAATTATGTAGGAGGAGATCCTATTCCAAATATTCATACAATAATAGGAAGTTTAAATTATCAAAAAAAAAATATATGTCAATTATGGAACTCAAATTTTTATTTAACTGATAAGGCATTATCATTGATAATCGATCTAATGGATTTCTATTTGCCAGACTGGAAATATGGAAATAATGCCTGCGCCATGAAATATTCCGGTATCGATAACTATGTTGATGTTATATCTCGGAATCACAAGCGGGTGCATGATGAGGGTAGTGGCGAAATGATAATACGTCATCTTGTTATGCCCGGACATATTGAATGTTGTTCTAAACCTATTTTGGATTATATAGCTAAAGAACTTCCTAATGCTGTAGTGAACTTGATGTCTCAATATCGTCCACAGTGGAAATCATTTGAATATTCTGAGATAAACCGTAGAACAACTTCACAAGAAATGCAAGAAGTCAGAAGATATGCGGATAAATTAGGAATTCTCTGGAAACCGGTTTCTTAATTCTGAAATCTTCTCATACTATATATTCTATAAGAAAAGAATTAGTAATAGGATTTTTTTGATATATTAGCTTAAAATATCCAAAAAACAATATTTCTATTTCAAGATCAAAATTTTTTTTACTAAAGAAAAAACTACTTTAGAACTATACTTTATGGTAGTATAAAGTATCTATCATTGATAATCATCTATAATTTTTATGAAATAAGTATAAAGGCAAAATTTCTTAGAAGATTTTTGATTGACTTATAAAGGCAAAATCGAATGAATAGATATATCTCTGCAAATCGCTTAAATTTATATGTGTGAAATTTATTATTATTGTGTATAGATTTGAAATATAATTATTGCTTATATATACCTAAAAGAAAAAGGATATCTTACTATGAGAGACCGTGACCTTAAATGTTCAAACAAAAACCGAGTTAAGATATCTCATAATAACTTCGATTTATATAGATATTAAAAAAATTGAGAAATATATATTATGGAAGAGGAAAATATTCAAAACAATAATGACAACCAAAATTGTAGGTTAAATGATAGAAGGAGAAACACATGTGGAATAAATAATGTTGATATTGATTTTGGTATTAACGCTACTAATGATGAAGTATATTCTAACTCAAATTATTTTATTAACAAGGAGCAAAAAACTTATGATACTAGAACTGGATTAACCACCGATCAGAAAACGGAAATTCACACATTAATCAAAAATTTAATTCAGTATTTAAAGTCTCAAATAAGTCAGTTTAGTTACGATTATGAATATCTAAAATATTTTTGTCATGGGAACAAAATTTCTGATGCAAAATTAGAA
>JAHLWT010000227.1 GCA_019057775.1 Promethearchaeota archaeon | reverse complement strand
GTTCCTCTGCGATCTCGAAAACCGATGAAAGGATTAGATATGGTTCAATAATACACTTCAATAAATATTTACTTTATTTAAGAACGAAATATTGATCTATATTTATAGAATCGTAATGAACAATTAATTATTGCGTTAATTGCAGATTCAGTGATATTAAAATCATTGAATATATATGATACAAAGAAGTATAACATTTTAAATGTTTTAGAAAATCGAGAGATCTTATAATATAAAATGATACATACCCTCTAGAGATATCATATCTTTTTTAATAATAGATGAATGATATTAAATCTTCATGATTTTTTCATGAATAAAAAAAGTGAATAGTTCTTTCACGATCTTCTCGTTGAAAAGAAAAGATTGAAATCAAGTATATTTTTGTATTTATAAAGGAAAACAGATGCGCTGATTATCGACACAATAAGTTGGAAAAAGTGAAAATGCTACTTCAGCCTGATATGATTAAAAAGTAAATTTTAAATGTGCGCCCTCCGGGAATTGAACCCGGGTCCTCGGGTTGGAAACCCGAGATTCTAACCACTATACTAAGAGCGCATAATATTCCTTTGATTGAGAGTGCTATTATATAAAGTATTTAATTAATTTTAACTTTTCTGCTTTTAGTAAATTTAGATGATGTTGTGAGAAAGTTCATACATATTAATAATCTTGCTAATAACTACCCAAGCATCTAAAGAGTATTGTGAAATTGATATGATTCTATTCGCTAATTTTAAGATTTCATCAGTGAAGGTAGCTTTTTGAAATCCTCCAACAATAGCAATATAATTCTCTGATAAATCTAAGGATGATAATGAATCGAAATATTCCACATTTTTTCCTTTGTGTGAGAAAATGTCAATTTTCGGGGTGTTAAAAGATTTTATTAGCTCATTTAAATTTTCTGAGACAGGAGCAATAAGCATTTTACCTCCAGTCTCAATCTTCCCATCAATTATTAATTTTGCTATTAATCCTTTGAATCTGTTATAATTCCTGGCAATTCTAATTTCTGGATTGAATTTAAAAATTTTGTTGTTTACTGTGTGTAAGTACAATTCTAAATTCCCAGATTTATTTAAAACAGAGCCCAAAGCATTGAGTAAACATAGATGACTGATATCAGGCCTTCCTCTCTTTTCTTTATTCTTCAGGTTTTTCATCGCGGAAAAATGCAAAGCATTATCCAATAATTGTGAAGAATATATACTTGAAGATCGGTTTTTTTTTACAGCGGGATGATTTCTAATATTTTTAGGGATTATTTCTAATCCACATTCTACTAAAATAATTATTATTGGCATTTGCAACTCCATATTCTTTTTCTTAAATAATTAAGTAAATTTAGTTCCTGTTTAATTTAATAAAATATCTTGTGGTGCTTTTACATTCAAAACACGTTAAAGATACGTGGGATCCCTTCCCTTTATGCGAATGTAACCTATATCTACAATTTGACCCAGGATATAAAAACATTTTACATTTATGACATATACGTTTTTTCCATTCAACAGGAATTTTTATTTTAGCTCTTTGAGCATAACGTCTAGCTAAGTAAGAATATCTATTTGCTAATTCCTTTCTATTGGGGAAGATCTCATTAGCTTTTTGAAATAGATAGAGCATTCTTGTTCGAGCTATTTTTTTTATGATCGCATTTGGATTTCTTCTACTTCTAGGCATTAAAATAATTTAGATGTATATTTTTATATTTTTTCAAATTTTTTTAAAGATAGAATGAAAATTCTCCCTCTCACGTCTACTAAATGTGAATTTGTTAATCTTGACACTTCATTAGCTAATTCTTTTATGTTTGATTTATTTGCTGCAGTTTTTAATGCCTTAACTTTAATAATTTTATATCTCTTTAATAATAGCAATACATGGTCAATAAATTTGTTACTAACTCCGTTTTTACCTAAAATGCAATGTGGTTGAGATATTAAAGTTTTTTTAAATTCTTTTTGGTAATCCATCGTTCTAGAAACAATAAATGCGAAAAATTTTTAATTTAATCTGACTTTTAAAACGTATCATAATTTATAAAGAACTATTGAATTAAAGATTAATATGTCGATTTATGTTGTTCAACCTGACAAACTCATTGAAGCGATTGCTGTAAAACTAAGAGATTTTTCTGAGATTACCGCTCCTGAAGGATCAGAGTTCTGGAAAACAGCTTTTTTTAAAGAGCTAGCTCCACTTGACGCTGAGAATTTTTGGTATATCAGATGTGCTTCACTACTCAGAAAAATAAAAAGACTTGGGCCGATTGGAGTAAATAAACTCCGGAAATTATATGGTGGGAGGAATAGAAAAGGCTCAGGTTTGAATCACTCAGCGAAAGGTAGCGGAAAAATTATTAGGGTAGCACTACAGCAATTAGGAAATGCAAAATTAATTGAAAATATGGAAAAACAAGGAAGAGTGGTAACTTCCGAAGGGACTAGTTTGTTAGAGAGAATTGCTTACGGTATTTTAAGGGAAAAAAGTAAAAATTCGCAAGTTTAGGTGAAAAGTTTGAGCAATGATGAGGAATTAGACGCTATCAGAAGAAGAAGAATAGAGGAATTAAAACAACAAGCCGCACAGCAACAGATAACCGAAACTCAACAAAAAGAATATGTAGATCAAAAATATCAACTGATGAGGAAGATTTTAAGTCAAGAAGGACGCCAAAGATTAGAAAATATTAGAATTGTAAAACCTCAATTCGCGGAACAAATAGAAATACAACTGATTCAATTGTTTCAGTCTGGAAGATTAAAAGGTGCAATTCCTTTACCAGATAAAGCATTTAAAAAATTACTAGAACAGATTTCCTCATTTGATAGAAAAAAAGAATTTAATATTAAAAAATAGTTAATTTTGACAATACCAATAAAAGAGATTAAATAAAATGGCAAGGAATAAAGATCTTCCTTCCAAATTGCGAAGGGGGAAAAAAAATAAACAAAGTCAGACTTTACCTAGTTGGGTTATTATGAAAAGTGGTGGTAAAGTTAGAAATAGCCCATATTCGAGAAGAAGCTGGAGAAATACAAGATTAAAACGTGATTAAAAAAAATTTCATAGAAATATATTAAATTGAAGTAAAATGGCAAAAAAAGAAAAAGAAATTAATTTAGATGATTTAGAAAAAGAACTGGAAGAGATTGAAGAAGAACCAGTAGAAGAAATTGAAGAAATTGAAGAATTTAGTCTAGATGAAATTTCTGAAGAGGAAGAAATAAGTGAAATCTTTGAAGAAGATATTGGACTGAAAGAAGAATTAGAAGAAGAGGAAGCACCTAAGGAAGAGATCATTGATGAAAGGATATATGTCATTCCTCTTGCAAAAGCACGTAGAGGTCCGAGAAATAAAAGAGCTAAAAAAGCTATTAGATATCTTAGAGAGTATATGACACGTCACTTTAAACCAGAATCTTTAATAATTTCTCAAGAAGTAAATGAAAAGATCTGGGAGCGAGGTATTCAAAAACCACCAAGAAAACTTAAAGTTAGGGCAACAAAAAATATAGACGGACTTGTTGTGGTATACTTATCATGATTCAAAATATAAAATCAAATAAGTTAATAATAAATGGCAATAATTAAGTCTCAAGTTTTTGGCCAAAGTGTAATTGGAGTATATCTTACTGCTAATAATTCTTTTATACTCTATCCTCCTACTTTATTAAAACCAATACTTAAAAAATTTAAAACTGTATTTGATGAACCTTTTTATCCAGTTACCATTAATAATTCCAATCTAATTGGGGTATATACTGCTTCAAACAAATATGGAATAATAGTTCCACATATAATTAGAGAGGAGGAACTTGATTATTTAAAATCGGCTATGACTGAATCAATTCAAATAGGAATTCTAAAATCAATTGATAATGCATTTGGAAATCTGGTAGTATGCAATGATAAAGGAGCAATCATCAGCTCATTCTTGAGGAACTATAGAAGAGAAATTGAAGATATTCTAAATGTTGAGACCGTTGTTTATGAATTTGCTAATTATTATCTTCCGGGTTCAATAGCTTTAACAAATAATAATGGATGTTTAGTACATCCCCTTTCTACTGATGAAGAGGTTAAGTATATCGCTTCCGTATTAAGAGTTGACGAAGTTGACGTTTCTACAGTCAACCGTGGGACCCCATACCTAAATTCAGGTGCGATAGTAAATGATAAGAGCGGAATTTTTGGATCAGAATGTACTGGACCCGAACTTATGAGGCTATCTTCTGTGTTAGACCTTTAAAGCACTATTTTATTAAAAATTAAATTAAAAAAATAGCAAAATTTAATACTTTTTACTCTTTTTTTTAACCATAATAGCTAATTTAAATCTATATAACTATTGAATTTCTTACCATGTCAACTGTTAAAATCTATAGAATTATTGGAAACTATAAAAAAGATCACAAGAAGTATTTATTCAGGAAAGAAGCCCGAGCATTAAAGGAAGAAGATGCTCTTGAAAAAGTTTTATGCCAAATCACCTCAATTGGGATATATCGACGCCAGATCACAATCCAAGAGATTAAAGAAATTACTCTCGCGGAATCCCAAGACTATCTTATAAGAGCATTATCAGAATAAACTTAAATTAATATAAATTGAATAAAAAGAATGCAATCTTCTCAAGAGTATCAGGACCAATTGCTAAAATTCCGTTATTTAAAAGAACAAAATGATATGTTCCGGAATCAATTAGAATTAATAAATGCTTCACTGGGAAACGTTCTTAATACTAAGAATACTGTAGAAAATCTAAAAGAGGGTGTTAACGAAGGTGATGAAATTTTAGTTCCAATAGGAGGATTAGTACATATTAAAGCAGATATTAAAGAAATTAAAAAAGTTCTACTTGCTGTAACTCAAGATGTGGTAATTGAGAAAGATTTGGATTCCGCGCTTGAATTTCTTGAAAATCTGATTGAACAACATAATAAACAAATCCAATTCTTAAGGCAACAGTTACAAGCTTTGGAAGTTAATTTACAAGAAGTTTCTCAACTTTTACAGAGAAATTATTTGCAAAAATAAGTTTTGAAATGAACTTCCTTATAACTATAAATTTTACTTTGTGTATCTTAGGAGAAATAAATGCTTGAAAAATTAAAAAATGGGTTTTCTATTTTTATTAAAAAAACTCTAACTGAGAAGAAGTTAGATGATGCAATAGAAGATTTAAAATTACTTCTTTTAACTAATGATGTAGCTCTTGATACTGCTGATGAGATATGCCATCAAATCGTTGAATCTTTCAAAGGAGAACAATTGAGTAGATTGGTATCGACAAAAAAATTATTATTTGAAACACTTAAAAATGTAATATCTGAAATTTTAACACCAGAAAAAGAAATTGATCTATTAAAAGAAATAAAGGAAAAAAAAAATAAACGTGAACCCTTTGTTATCGCTTTTCTCGGCGTGAATGGCACTGGAAAAACCACCACAATGGCAAAAATTGCTCATCTTTTAAAGAAAGAAGGATTCTCTATTGTGGCAGCAGCAGCAGATACCTTTCGAGCAGCAGCAATCGAACAATTATCTTATCATATGGACAACGTGGGGATTAGGGTTATTAAACATGACTATAACTCCGATCCTGCTTCTGTTGCTTATGACGCTATAGAACACGCAAAAGCTAAAAATATCGACGTCGTTTTAATTGACACTGCTGGTCGTCAAGTATCAGATCACAATTTAATGAGAGAAATGGAAAAAATTGTCAGAGTTTCTGAACCAGACCTTAAGCTCTTTATTGGTGACAGCTTAGCTGGAAACGATGCTCTTTTTCAGGCAAAAGAGTTCAAAAAACATGTTGGAATTGACGCAAATATCTTAACCAAGCTTGACGCAGATGCTCAAGGTGGTGCTGCTTTGTCGATTTCATATGAAACTAAGAAACCTATCCTATTTATTGGTACAGGTCAAGGCTATGATGATCTAAAACCATTCGATCGTGAGCTTTTTATTTCAAATATCCTTGATATAGAGTAGTAAGATATCAAACCTATATTTTTCGACAACTTTTTATCTCACAGTGCTTTTTTTATTATCGTACCAAAATATGAGTTACCCCAAATACGAGAACTATTCAGCTAAAAGTAAAAAAAAGAAACCTGGTTTGTTTTCAAGGTTAGCTACCTTTTTCCAGAATACAAGAAGAATTATGAAAATTGCTAGCAAACCTAGTAGAAAAGACTATTTTTTAGTTTTTAAAATTTGTGCTATAGGAATAGTGATATTGGGAGCACTTTCATATGTAATACAATTAATCTTTTCTATAGTGCCTCTCGGATAAAGAAACTACTTTTTAATTAATAAAATAGGGGAGATTTTCAATAGAAATACACTAAAATATGATCTGGAATTGCTATTTTATCTTCCTTATTTTTACAGGCAATAAATTTAATTTTCATCTTAGCTGAAAGGGAGAGAAGCCTTTTTGTGAGAATCCCATCAATTATAAGAAATTGAGTTTCTTTAGAATTGCTAATTTTTTCAAATATTTCTCCTGTAGGGATGTCATATAATTCTTCTAAATTTTTGTTAAAACCAATACTATATCCCGGTTTTATATTTTCAATAGATTTGAGAATTACAGTTTCATCCTTTATTTTTAACTTCTTTAAGGTTTTTTTAAGTGATAGATCTTTCGAGCCATATCGTTCCTCAGTAGTTCTTCTTTTATTATTTTTAAAGAATTTTGCAGGTTTTTTGTTTTGCAAAGCTTTTATCATCTGTTTTCTAGTTAATTCTTCTACTTCATGTCCATCAGGAGCTCTGGCGATGAAATTAATTTTCGCAACTTGTAAAAGTTCGTTTAGGATTATCGTACCACCTCGATCACCATCTAAAAAAGCAATTACAGATTTTTTACTCTTAATTAATTTTATAACTGATTTTGGAATTTGGGTTCCCTGGACAGCTATGGTGTTCTTTATACCAATCCTTAACAAATTCAATACATCTGCACGACCTTCCACAACAATAAGTTCTGGACTTTTTTCTACTTCTGGTCCAGCGGGTAATTTTTCACTACCCCAAGATATGATTTCCCCTAGCTTTATATCTGTATCTATCTTTTCCTCAATTTCACTTTGCTCTAAAGATTTCTGATCCCATTCCTTCAGTAGTTCGGCGGCTCTTTCAATTATTTTCTTTCTTTTAGTCTCACGAACGTCACGAATTTCAACTAGATGAATTTCAGCTTCACAGGGGCCGACTCGAGAAACAGTCTCAACGGTAGCGGCTAGTAAAGCAGTTTCTTTTCTCGTTAAAGAAGATGGAATTTTAATGAAACCAGTAGAAACACCTTCTACAGATTCAGTTTCTACTTCAATCCTACCAATTCTTCCAGATTTTTGTAGATCTCTTAAGTCAAGATCTAATAAAAGACCTTCAGTTTGACCAAAAATAGCTCCAACGATGTCTGATTTCTCAACGACACCTTTAATATGAAATTTTACTTCAATAATATATTTTGTAGTGAAATCTGATTGGGTTGTTATCTTAATCACTTCCTTTTAGATTTAAATTTTTAATTTTATTTATTCAATAAAATAAAACATAATATAACTTAATAAAAAAAAGTAGAGTCTAGCAGTTGTAATTAGAAATAATGCTACTTGGTTACTCCGGAGAGATGCTTGATTATTTGTCTTATTAATAAAAACCTAATAACAATTTAAGCTTAAATTATGAATCTACTTCTTATTTCTTAATATACGCTTGATTGATAGTTTTAATTTACTGAAATAATATTTTCTTTGGAATTTTATTTATTTGATATGTTTTTTAACAATTTAATTTTTTTAATGATTTATTATGATAATCTTATGGATTCGATTACTTTTTATACTGATTATTATGAGTAATTAGTTTAATTAATAGATGATAATTACATTTTATAATTTAATATAGTTACAAAATCTTTCAATATATTTATTTTTTGCTAATTTGAACAATTTTAAATTATTGATTTGATTTATTTGATTAGCCTTTTATGTTATTTTTAAGTTAGTTTTTGAAATTTAGTGATATTAACCTCGTAGCTAATCATGGAAAAAATTATAGTTCTCGGTGGAAAAGGTGGAGTAGGAAAAAGTTCTATTAGCGCAGCCACAGCTGTTCTGTTATCAGATTTATATCCAAATAAAAAATTTCTTCTTATTTCTTTTGATATGGCACATAATATTAGTGATTTATTTAAAGAAAATATAGGTAATAAATTAACTCCTTTAACAAATAACCTCTGGGGTATAGAACCTGATCCAAATATTTATGCTGAAGAATATACACGAGGTTTAGTAGATAAGATGAAAGCCTTGATGAAACAAATGCCGATTGTAGGTAACCTACCTCAAATAAAAACATTTATTGATACAACTTTTACATCAGATTCAATCCCACTCGCTTTAAAAAATGCAATGTTCTTCCAGAAGATTTTAGATGCTGAAGATGAGAATGTTGATTCTATCCAATTTGATATCATCATAGCTGATTTTCCCCCAACAGCAAATATGATTGCTTTATTTGAAATTCCAGAAGATCAGGTAAAAGTTGTTTTAAAGTATTCACTAAATTTCTATAATTCTATTAAAGGACCAATTAGAAAATTCTCAACAGTTTTAAGAAATATTATAAAACCTTTTGATGATCACGAAAAAAGAAGAGAATTAGGTAAGGATATTTTCAATATGATTGTTGACTTAGAAGAACGTGGTGAAAAAATAACAAAATTGATTCATGATATAGGATCGCTTCGACTAGTTACAATCGCGGAAAAACCTAGTTTTGAAGAAATTAAGAGAGCTCGAGATTTAACTAAAAAATACATTAAACTTGAAGCAGTCCATATTAATATGCTAATTCCTGAAGAAAACGCAAAAACGTGTGATTTTTGCGGAAAAATTCACTCTCTCCAAGAAAGTTATTTAGATAGGATATTAAATGAATTTGAAAATCTTGAAGTATGGCAATCAAGAAAACTTAAATACGAGCCAATAGGTTTAGAATGTTTGAGAAAGCTAGCGTTTGAGATATATGGAAATATTGATGGAGATAAGATTTTAAATCCGAAATTGGAAAATAAATAGAAAATAAAAAAAAAATAATTAAGTGCCTTCATCGTAACCATGAATGTAGTTATACTGTTCCTCGGTTAGCTTGTCGATCTCTATGCCCATTGATTGAAGTTTTAGGAAGCCTACTTTGTCATCTATTTCCACTGGAACATCAACCATACCAGGCTTCAATGAATCCTTGTTTTTCACAATATGTTCAGACATTAGGGCTTGTAAGCCAAATGACATATCCATGACTTCAGCTGGATGTCCTTCTGATAAAACTAAGTTTGCTAGGCGTCCTTTCGCTAGTAAATAAACTTTCTTACCATCTGGAAAGATAAGTTCTTCAACATTACTTCTAATAGGTTTAATTTCCTTAGCATGTTCATACAGTTCTTTTGTAGGGATTTCGATATCAAAATGCCCTAAATTCCCTAAAATGACTCCATCTTTTAGAGCAGCAAAGTTTTCTTTAGTAGGTAATATCACGTGCTTACAACCCGTAGCAGTGAGAATAATATCCGCTGTAGGTAGAGTTTCTGCTATAGGCATAACATTAAATCCCGCAAACTTGGCTTGAAGCGCTTTTATCGGATCTATTTCTGTAACAGTAACATTAGCACCCAAACCTCGTGATCTAAGAGCCATTCCTGAAGAACAATGACCATATCCTGCAATTACAACATTTTTTCCTGCGAAGAGCACATGCAATCCATAGATAGCAGCTACTATTCCTTGTCCAGTTCCTAGTTCGTTATCAAATTGGTTTTTACATCGAGCATCATTAACGGGGAATAGTGGAACCTTTAAATCCCCTGCTGCGTCCATTGCCTTAAACCGTTTTACGCCTGTTGTCGTTTCCTCCTGACATCCAATTATTATTCCATCGGTTATTAGCTCTGGAAATTCTTTATGAGCGGTAACGATCATATCCGCACCGTCATCAATGAGGATATTTGGCTTGGCTTTTAAACACTCTCGTATAGCCCAATAGAATTCTTCATCTGAGTTTCCATGCCAAGCAAAAGTGTTAATACCTTCCTTTATTAAGGCAGCTGCAACATCATCTTGAGTTGACAAAGGATTACTACCACAAAGATAGACCTCAGCACCTCCAGCTTTTAGAGTTCGGGCAAGATTTGCAGTTTCTTTTGTTATATGTAAACACCCAGCTATAGTTATTCCCTCTAGAGGTTTTTCCTTTGCAAATCGTTCACGGATAACTTTAGCTGTAACAGGCATTTTATTTTCTGCCACATATATTGATTCCAGACCTTTTTCAGCTAGACTTTCATCAGCTACTTTATAATTTACCATTTTTTCATCAAATTAGTGATTTTATACTTTTAAATTGTTTAAACTAAGAATATTAATTTTAAGTAAAATATAAATGTTATTTTGGTTAAATGTTTATTATACCTTAAGAATTATTTACAATTAAATTGATTCAAAAAATTTTAGATTATTATGGAAATAAATGAGATGCAAAAAATATTAATTAAATTAAATTTCAAATCAAAATTTAATATCAAAAAGATTTCGCAAGAGATTGGATATACTAGACAAACATTTCAGAAATATTTAAAACAATTGAAAGAGGATAATGTTATTAGTAACACTACGATAAATATTAATCCAGATATTCGCCCAAATTTAAAATTTGTCTTGCTAGAGATAAAATCAAACCCAAAAGAACCATATCTTGTTGATAGATTATTAAAATTACCTCAATTAAGAAGTTTAGATGGTGTTTTTGGAGAATTTTCTCTTAACGCTTTTTTTGTATTTAAAAACCAAGAAGAGTTTAACTTGATTTTAAAAGAAATAGATAAGATAATGGCTAGTTCACATTTTAAAAAATATCAGATTTTGGAAACCATCAAAATCTATAAAACAAACGGAGTTAGATTATCTGGGTTAAGAACAGGTCAAATTGACTTAGATGAGACAGATTATTCAATTTTGGAAACTCTACAACAAGATCAAGGCATAAAAACACTTTCTACATATGAAATAAGAGATATAATGAAGAAAAAATATGAAAAAGATATCTCCCAATCGACAATTCATAATAGGATCAAAAATTTAGAAGCAAATAATATTATTTTAAATTACATCATGAATTTTAAACCAAAAGAAATAGGATTCGAAGGAAAGTTCTTTCTTAGAATTAAACCAAAAGATCCATCTAAATATGAAGAATTAGCTCTTAAACTTGAACAAATAGCAGAAATCATAGACTTGTTCAGGATTGGTGAGGAGTATGGCTTATTAGCGATAGTGAGAGTAAAAAAAATAGGTGATTATGGTAATTTTATCAGAAACCTTTATCTTTCAGAAGAAATTGAAGATTCTTTTACAAATTTTGTCTTAGATGAGTTAAAACCATATACAAATTTCGTACTATTTTAATAAAGAAAAGAAAAAGAAAAGTTTTAATTATTTTTGGCTTGCTTAATCAAGATATTAGCCTAAAATCAATTTGAGTTAAAGTATTTTTTAAAACAGTTGCAAACTCATAGAGGTCTTCTGAAATTTGAATCTTGAATTCACCAGCATCAATATCAATAAAGTAATAGAACCCATTTTCATCCGTCTTTGTCGTTCCCATTAATGTTAATTGCCCATCAGAATCGTATTTATATAATACAACAGTAATGTTGGCGAGGGGATTTCCGTTGACATCGGTCACGAAGCCTGATATAGCAGTCGTTTTTTTTTGATGTGTGGTTAATCTCGCTGATGATTTTTGAACTCCACCAGTTCCTTGTACTTCTACTTCAAAATTATATCCAACCATTCCGAAACTATCAACTGTTTCATATAAATTTCCTTTTAGCGCGTAATCTAAATGAATTATTATACTTATCTTACTATTAGGAGGAATATTTGGGATGACAATAGAAGTTCCCTCGATTGTGCACATCTCTGTTATATCGATCCCATCCAGGTAGATATGTATCGGTGTGGCTCCTTTTAAGATGAAATCACTGGGAATGGTGACATCAATCAATAGAGTTTCAACAAGTATAGATTGGTTACATAAAATTTCAATGTTATAGAAGATCTGTCCTGGATTGGTTGCTACTAGCATATATCCATCGGATTTATATTTGGTAAATATCAAATCGAAATAAGAGATTGGATTTGAATCACCATCATCAAGATATGAATTTACGTTAAAATTACCTACTTGCTCCATTATTGCAAAAATTGAGAAGTGTGTGACTTCACCGTAGATTATATTATTATCTGTGTCAACCCATGTCTTAACATCAACCCATCTTCCAAGTGCATCTTCCCAATGCATCAATGTTAAAGCCTCTTCGTTGCCAATAACCAAGGATTCATCATACGGAATAGCAATAATGATTATGCCATTATAAATAGCGGTTGTCGTAATCTCATAATGAGATCCTAAAATGCTAAATCCAGAGGGTAAGGGAAGCAATATACTGCTGTAGGTTATTGTTGTCGTACCACTTAGTGAAACATCACTATAAATTATCGAGACACCTGTATTTAGATCATTATGTGCTACATCTTCCCCAATGGGCGTATTCGGACCATCATCCCAGATCGGATAATTATCTTGGACTCCAATTGAACCATTAATGATATAAGGTGTATCACCAATTCCATTATCATTTGCATCCATACCTAAATAATCGTCCCAATAGTTACCAACTTCTCCATCATCCCATTGGTTATTTACTCCATTATCATATGCATTTATTTCATTTCCAATCAGTTCACTTTCCACTATTAAATTGTTCGAACTTTGATTCAAAAAGAATCCATATTTCCCATAAAAAGCCTTATTCCCTATGAATGTGTTATTATCGCTATTAATGATTGAAAAACCGTGTTTAGAACTATTCATAGCAATATTATTATATAATACATAGTTAGAAGCATCATATAAATAGAAACCCCGCATGCATTCTATGGCTTCGTTTTCCAAAAATGTTTCAGCTTGATTGCCCCATAGAAGGAAACCGATTTCGTTTCTTAATGCTATATTATTTAAGAAAATATTATTACCTCCACCTCCCGTCGTTGAAAAGCCTGTATGACAATCAATAAAGGAGTAATCAGAGAAAATGTTGTCAAAACAAGTCCATAACGAAAGACCATAGAAACTCTCTGTAGCTGTATTACCTGAAACTATGTTATTCGAACTATAATCAAGCTTGTATCCGACCCATCCATTTATGACGTTGTTACTTGAGAGAGTATTATTAGTACTTTCGTCGAGATATATACCATATGTCCAGAACGAAGGCATGAAACTTTCTATGGTATTGTCTTCAATGATATTATATGAGCTTTTATCCAAATGAATCCCATTCCGAGTATTTATAATCTCATTTCCAACAATTGTGCCGTGCTGAACGTTCAATAGAAAAATACTACCAAATATGCTACTCAGTGAATCTAGATAGAAATTTTTAATAATGAAATAAACATTTGTATCCTGAATGTGTATTAAAGTCGATGTCGAATCAATAATTCTCCCTTCTTCAATAATATATGGATCACCTGCGGTACCACTACCTGGGAATCCTAGATCTGCAAAATCAGAATTTTCATTAATATAAATCGGCAGGTTAATTCCATCATCCCAAATTGGGAAATTATCTTGACTTCCTCCAGTACCGGGGATAATATAAGAAGTATCACCAATTCCATTGTCGTTTAAGTCCAGACCCGTATAATTATCCCAATAATTTCCAAGAGAACCGTTATCCCATTCATTATTGCTTAAATATTCAATTGCATGTATCCCATTTCCAACAAAATTATTATTGTAAATGATATTAAAATTACTGCTATAATCTAATTTTATCCCATTTTCTGCGTTATTGTGTATAATATTCCCCGAAATAAGGTTATAACTACTAGCACTCACGTAAATCCCTCTTCTATTACCTTTTACGATGTTTCCCGAGATCGTATGATTGTTACTGTGATAAAAGGATAGTCCGTAACCATCTCCGTAATCAGAAGAACAATTATTATTAATTAATCTGCCATTATCGGCATCGTATAAATGAATTCCATTTTCCCATCCATAATTTTCAAATACGCAATTTTGAATTATGAAAAAAACATTAGAATCTCGTATAGTAAGACATGTTTCAATGCTAAAGCTCTGGAAGGGAAGGCTATCGATATTGTATGGATCACTCCAGGTTCCTGAACCGACACAGAGGGAAAGTTGAGCAGCTTCAGCCCAAGTAAGATCTCCAAATCCCATATCATCAATAACAATTGAATCCGTGAAAAAATTTCCATTGTAGTAATTCATGATAAAAAGATTGTCCTCACAGGCATCCTCTCTAATAAATAATGTATTCCCAATTAATGTATTATTAATAACTAGGTTGTTATCGCTATTGTAGTCTAATAATATCCCATTTTCAGTGTTGTCGTTTATATTATTTCCTGAAAGGGTGTTATAACTACTGGAACTCAAATATATACCTTCTTTGTTCTCACTTAAAGTGTTTCCGGAGATTGTATGGTTTTCAGATGAATAAAGAAAAATCCCAATACCATTCCCGTTATTATATGAACAATCATTATCAATTAAGTTGCCATTATCGGCATCGGATAAACGAAGTCCATTTTCCAACCCATAGTGTTCAAAAATGCAATTACGAATAATGAAAAAAGCATTGGAATCTCTAATGGTAAGGCAAGTTTTCAAGTTAAGGCTTTGAAAGTGAATGTTTTCGATAATATACGGATCACTCCAAGTCCCAGAACCGCTACAAAAAGGTAAAAGAGTAGCTTCAGTCCATGTGAGATCTCCAAATCCAGCATCATCAATAACAATTGAATCCGTAAAAAAGTCTCCATTGTAGAAATTCATGATAAAAAGATTTTCCTCACAAGACTCTTCCAAAATAAATAATTCATTTCCTATTAAGATATTTTCAAAAACAAAGTTATTGTTGCTACTATAATCTAAGTGTATCCCATTTTCAGCATTGTTATTAATGGTATTTCCCGAAATGGTGTTATAGCTGCTTTGACTCAAATGTATTCCGGCTCTATTACCGTTTGCGATGTTTCCCGAGATTGTATTGTTATCACTAGAATATAAGAATATCCCATTACCATTCCCAATATTAGAAGTACAATTATTATCAATTAATCTGCCATTATCGGCATTATGTAACTGAATTCCATTTCTTGTCCCGTAATTCTCAAAGACACTATTTTGTATGATGAAATTTACGTTAGAATCTCGAACAATTATACAAGCACTAGTTCCGCCCCCGTTTATTTGAATTTCTTCAATTATGTAAGGACTATTATAAGTACCAGATCCACTACACCATGATTGTAAAGAAGCTTCTGTCCAAGTAAAATCACCATTACCGAGATCATCAATAATAATTGGACCAGTTATAATAACTGAAGACTTAGGAGTATAGTTCGCTAATTTTTGTTCAGTAAGATTTTGCTTGTTTAGTAAAGGCTCATTTTTTGTTATACTTACTAGTAGTAAGACTGAAATAGTTAAAATAGATAAGTATAGAATGTATTGTTTTATAGTTTTAGATTTCATTTTTCAAATGTAATATTTAATTTTTTATTATTAGATTTTTTCTTTATATTTCTCTAGGAAACCTCATTTCCTAGTAAAAAGTAAATAACAAAAGTATTATATTCCTTAAAGCTTTATTTAAAAAGATTATACAGATTTGTAATAAAATGGTTCTTTATAGTACTCCTTAAAGATTTGCATTTTTTCATGATTAATGTTAGATTCCGCACTTTTCAAGTCTTTTAGTTATTGAATTTATTTTATTGTGATTAAAGTTTTATTCAATAACATAATACATTTAATTGAAGTTATGAGTTATTTCTTCGAAGTATTATCGAGTAGAATTGGCTTCTCTAGAATAGGTCGCATATTATTCTCAAAAAAAAGGAGACTATACGTCTCAACTCCAAATATCATAATTCCGATTAAAAATGCGTTAATGAGACAGTTAAACTTCATTCAGGAATTCGAAGATCATGAAATATTTACTGTATCGAAAGAGATATTCTTAAAAATCGGATTTCTTAAGGAGAAATTCAAGGATAATGGGTTTCTTTTTATGAGCAATGGAACGATGAATAAGTATGAAGAAATATTATTAACAAATCTAAATGTCTTCTCTGAAGATAATATAATATCAATAATTCCTTTTAATATTCCTACAACCAGCATATCTAAAGAATTTGCTACGGCAGAAATTAAAAATCATCTTTCAAATACGAAAAAAATCCTAAAAAATTATTCAAATCTCAATTTTGGTATATCAATAAAAGTTTTCAATTACACTGAATTGTTTAGTCTATACATCCCGTTAGTTAAAGAGTATAAAAACATAAAGATATTGAATTTGGTTGATATTTTTGATAACTTCAGCAATTTTCGAAACGTTCTAAAAGTCGTTGCTCAAATAAAGAAAGAACTGGACAATAATCTTATCATAATGGCTTCAGGAAGGATAACCTCAAAAAGATTTCCTATGCTGATTTATTTAGGGGTAGATTTAATTAACAGCTCTTATCTATTGCATTTATCCGCAGAAAATTTCTATGATTCGATAGAATATTTACTTCCAATTTATAAAGTAAGATATTTACCATGTTCTTGTGTTGCTTGTAAAGGAAATTTAAAAATTTTAAAAAAAAACAAATATTCACCTGAAAAAATTGATTCCTTATGTTTACATAATTTAATAACAGCGAAAAATTACATGAATAAAATTAAGCAATATTTAACATATGAAGATTATCGTGTATTTGTAGAAAAGTCCTCCTATGATGATAACAACTTAATTTCGATATTGAAAATTTTAGATAAAGATTATTTTAACCTTATACGGTATGAAACTCCTATATCACAAAAAAACAAGAAAATTCAAGCCCTTGGACCCTCTTCTTACTTCAGACCCGATTTCCGAGAATTTCGAATGAAAATAATAGAGAATTTCGAACCAGAGCCATGGACAACATTGATAATCTTATTACCATGTTCAGCTAAGAAACCATATTCAGATTCGAAATCACATAAGTTATTTCATAAGGTACTAAGACAATTTCCAGAATTCCCTAATTTTCAAGAACTTATAATAACTTCACCTTTAGGAGTAATTCCAAGGCAACTGGAAAATATTTACCCCGTTAATTCATATGATATCTCAGTGACCGGTGATTGGAATGCGGAGGAAATAGATATTGCTGCGAAAATGCTCGTTAGGATTTTGAAAAAGTATGATATAAAAGTTCCAGTACTATGCTATTTAAATGAGGAATATATTGAGGTTGTAAAAACTACTGCAAAAAAATTAGAGAACAATATAATATATGCAGAAATTCATGGTAAAACTACTTCAGATGAATCTCTCAATTCTTTAAAAAGATTAATCTTACAATTTAAAGATCATTATCCATTAACACAAGATAGAGAGGGATCTAATTATTTAACTAGAAGTTGGCATCGAAAATTTATTAAAATATTAGATTATCAATTTGGAATTGGTTCAGGACGAAAAATTATTACAAATGGAATAAAACCGGTCAAGATGAGAAAACTAACTAATATTAATTTAATAGATTTAAAAACTAAACAAAAACTAGGAGAATTTAAACCCTCCACAGGCCAAATATATTTAACATTAACAAGCCTTAATAGACTATATCCACTTCCATCGATTTCAGATGCATCGTATATAGTTTTTAATGGAGAATCAATTCAGGGAAATACTTTATTTCGAGCCGGAGTGTTAGAATACAGTAAAGATCTTATCCCTGGCAATCAAGTAGTTATATATAATGGAACAAAAGATAGCATTATTGGAACTGGTACGTTATTGGTAGGTACTAATTTCTTACAACATACACAAACCGGAAGAATAGCGAAAATTATTGAAAAAAAATAAGAGAAATTAAAGGCATGAACGTAATTGTAGATAAGATCAAAAGACTTAGACATGGAACTCAAAAAAATAGAAAACATTTAATGAAAGAACAGTTAGACCACCCTATAAGTTTTTGGACAAAAAACGATAGATTACTTAAAGAAATGGGAAGAGAATTCACAATTATTTTGAGAACAAAAGGTTGTAGTTGGGCATTAAGTGAAAGTGGAGGATGCTCCATGTGTGGATATATTCAAGATGCTAATATTGAAGGAGTTTCTGCCACACAAATCATGAATCAATTTGATTATGCATTAAATAATAAAATCACTGAAATTTCACAGGATTCTGAATCTTTTATTCTAAAGATATTCAATTCTGGGAGTTTTTTTGATGATAATGAAGTTTCTGAAAAGGCAAGAAGATATATATATGAAAAAATCTCCAAACTAAAAAATATTAAAGAATTTGTTATCGAATCTAGATGTGAATACATTACACCAGAGAAATTATTAGAAATAAGAGAATTTCTTGATAAAAAACATGTTGAAGTTGCAATAGGACTAGAGACTGTTGATGATTATATTAGAAATAACTATATCAATAAAGGCATATCTTTTAATGATTTCAAGGTCGCGTTAAAAAGATGCAAAGAATATGGAATAGGAGTCAGATCTTATTTATTATTTAAACCTCCCTTTTTAAATGAACAGGCAGCAATAGATGATTGTTCACAATCACTAAAAAAGCTTATTAACCTAAAAGTAAACTCAATATCCATCAACCCAATGAACATTCAAAGAAAAACTCTTGTAGAATATTTATGGTTTCAGGGAAGATACAGGCCTCCATGGTTTTATTCATTATTTAAATGTTTAAAAATATCTCTAAAGCAAACAGATTTAGATCATATGCGAATATTATGTGATCCTTCTGGAGCCGGATCAAAGAGAGGAATTCATAATTGTTTAAGAAAAGAATGTGAAAAATCATCAAAATCAGTACTCAACAATTTTATTCTAAGTCAGAACTTAGATGCTTTAGAGGAAAATATTTTCGAATGTAAGTGTAAAAAGAAATATCAATTACAGAAAAATTATCTCTAAAACAAGATTAGCAGGATTAAGCATACTTTTATTAATCCTTTAATTCTCATTTTGGTAACAATAAATAGTGAAAAACATTATATTTAAATACTAACAAATATCATTTATTTTAAATTTAAACGGTAAATAAGGGGATTTATTGCGGAAAAACTGGGTTAAATTAAATTTGTTCTATCTTGGACAATCAAATAAAAAACATCTGATTTTTAGAGTAAAGCAATGGAATATTAATCTTGAAAGAATATTTAAACAACCAGTTTTTAATGAAAAATATGAGAAGATTGGTTATATTAAAGATATATTTGGTCCAGTAAAAGTACCGTTTATTTCCATAAAAGCCTTGCCTAATCAGGATCAGAGTATTAATCCTAATGATACATATTTCGCTAAAATAGGCTAATATTTCATATGTTCTTTTAATAAAAAAAATTATTTCTAAAAGGTGTTAAAGATTTCAAGTTGGAAAGAAGTGGAATCAATAGAAAAAATATTGAGTATTGAAAATAATAATTGTTCTGAATGTGGAAAAGATATATTTATTGATGAGAACAGAGGGTTAGTAGTTTGTGAAGAATGTGGTTTAGTACATTCAGAGAAATATATTGATAGAGGTCCTGAATGGAGAGCTTTTGATGCTGAACAAAAAAAAAAGAGAACAAGAACAGGGGCACCTATGACCTATATGATCCATGATAAAGGACTTAGTACTATGATAGATTGGAGAAATCGCGACATCTTTGGTAAAGAAATACCTGCTAAACTACGAGGCCAAATATACAGACTTCGAAAATGGCAAAGTCGTATTAGAGTTTCGGACGCTACTGAAAGAAACCTCACTTTTGCATTAAGTGAGCTTGATCGCATGGCATCAAACTTAGATCTTCAAAGAAATTTGAGAGAATGTTCAGCAAAAATTTATCGTGACGCTGTTAATGCTCATCTTATTCGGGGTAGAAGTATAGAGGGTGTAGCTGCAGCAAGTTTGTATGCTGCTTGTAGAATGTATAAAGTACCACGTACTCTTAATGAGATTGCTGAAGTGGCACGTGTAGACAAAAAGGAAATTGGGCGATCATTTCGTTTTATCTCTAATAAATTAGAGTTAAATTTAAATCCAACTAAACCTATGGATTTCCTTACGAGATTTATTTCAGAGTTAGATTTACCATCAAAAAGCCAGAAAATGGCGAAGTATATCATCAGAATGGCTGAAGAACGAGGATTAACTTCTGGGAGAGGTCCAACGGGTGTTTGTGCGGCATCAATATATGCGGCCTGTATATTAACTCATGAAAAAAAAACTCAAAGAAAAATAGCACAGGTCAGTTGTGTTACTGAAGTAACAGTACGAAATCGTTTTAGTGAACTAGTAGAGAATCTTAACCTAGGAATCTCACTAAAAAAAAGTCATAAATAATAAAATAATTAATTTTAAAAAGAAGATTTTTTTATAATTTATCTATGATTTTTTCCAAGGAACAATTTGTATAACGTAAAATTTCAAAAGTTTAATTTAATAAATAATGAAGTTAGGAGATCTTAACTGAATTCTAACTATATTATCTTCGTATTATAACAATTAATGATAAGATCTTCTTATTTTAAACTTATTATATAGACAAATAGTTAGAAAAGGTAGATTAAAATTGGACGATTTAATAAATCAGAATGATGTTAATTATTTCTTATATAAGATCGAAAAAAGTTTTCCAAATTTTGTGGCTGGAGTGATCACAGACAAACATGGTTTCACGGTGGCTTCAAAGATTTCTAAAAAACTCTGGGTACTTGAAAATACTCTAGCGCTATCAGCAATTGTAAAAAAGGAAAATTTTATAGAGGATTCAAATTTGATTAAGATCAAAAAAGATTTAGACAAATCAAAAAATTACAAATTACTGGTTTTATTAGAAAAATCTAAAGAGTATAAACGTCGAATGAAGCCATTGAAATCCTTAATTAAATCGCAAAAGCTTTTCTAAGAAAAATATTATTTGAATAGAGTCAAAATTGTTTTTTTTTGCGAACCGTAGAAAAACACATTGTTTAATTAAATTTTTATAGATAAAATTTCTTCAGTTACTTGAGTAGGTATAAGGTAAAAAGATAAAGTTTTTTTAAATAACTAATGTTAAACCTTAAACATACGCTAAAATAATATAAAACTAACTATCAGGTTGACTAAAGATTGAGTTATACTGAAGATGAGCTTATCCTAAAAAAGATTTTGACCACAATTATAAATAGCACTTCAGGGTTAAAGTACGCACTCCTGTCCGATGATACAGGCATCACTATTTTGAGTCAATCTAAATTTCAGTTTACTAGTGAACATGAGATTTCTGTTGAGAAAATTGGAGCAATAGGGAGTGCAGTTTTTGTAGCGGGTGAGGAACAAGGACTTATTCTAGGTTATGGAGCAATAGGTCTACAAATTACCGAATATGATGGAGGAATGATCTTTTCAATGAAAGTTGGAAGGGGAGTTTTATGCATTGCTACTGATAAAAAAGTTCAGATCGGCTTTATTCGCGCCATCATGAAGAAATGGGCTCCAAAAATCACTGCTGTTTTAACCAGATATTTAGAAGTTGATCAAGCGGAACTATCAAGAGAGGTAAGAGAACTCTTCAGATCTGATTATGTAGGAATGCTTTAAACTCATTTTAAATCAGCATATACATTGTTGCCTAAAACACTAACACTATTTTCTCATATAATGGTTATACCATAAAATCGAAAATGTCCTCTCGTGCCAGGCGATAATTTATATGCCTTTTTGGGACATTATCATGTCTGCGATCTGGGTTACTGACTCAAACCTCATTGCTTTGGAATTTACCGTTGCTAGGTAAAGAGCCCATTTTGCTCGCAGTAAAGGTGTTGATAACTTAACTTCGGATGTTTGCAATCCTTTTGCGCTACATATTCATCTGTTTACCATTATATGTGCCCTCGAAGATGCATTTGTTCCATCATCGATATCCCAATATAAAATAAGAAGAATTAAATTATAAAAATATTTATTTTTAAGAAAAAGGAAAAGGGTCTTTTTTATTTATTCCTTTAATTTTATCCTCTATTCGTGAAATCAAGCTAGTTAGACAATCGAAGAGTATTTTTCTAATCTGTTCATAAGTTATATCGATTTCAATATCCTTATCATTACGGAAATCATCATATTTATGGAGTGCTTTATAAACTTTTTCCGTTTTAATGATTTTATAGCTTGCATCTACAAGAAATGTATAAAACTGTTCACTCTCATATTCTTTTTTCATTATGAGAGAAAGCATAACGAATTCTTTATTACCTCTTGCCCATTCTGAATCAATTTCGAAATTAAAATTAATAATTTTCTTCTTTTTGGTAATTAGAACGATTTCAAAAAAGGTTTCATCTATTTCGAGGTCAAAAAATTTGATAAGTTTATTTATGATATCTTTCTCTAATTTTTTATCTGGATAAGATATTAACACATTCGGGCCTTTGAATTGATCGAAGTAAGTTAAGACTAAGTGGATTTTAAGCTCACTAAATTAAATTTGTTTAATTTAAAATTTATCTACTAAGAAAAGATAGAGAATTCGATATTAAAATTTTAGTAAATCATTTAAATTGTCGCATTACTATTTTAACACTAAATTTTTTCAGATCATAAAGAAATATTAAAGTTAATCCTTCTACTTAAGAATATATTTCATTAATCTGAAAGAAATCGTGCAGCATTAAACAGTATCTCACAATCGCAATACCCACCATAATAGCCGCACAATTCAATTTTTTCAAGTGTGAAAGAAATCTTTAAATTTAAGCTGAGCGCTTTTTAATTAATGATAGTATTTCATCGTAAGAGCCGAGGATTTTATTAACATTAGAATTACTTAGTCCTTCTTGTGGAGTACCATTAAAGCTAATTCTTCCGTTATCTAGAAATAACATCCTATATGCCCAATTTTCAACGAAAAACAAATTATGAGTTGTGAATAATATTGTTATATCAGTTTCTTCTCTTAAATTTTCAAGAATTTCGAGATGGCTATAAATCGATTTAAAATCAAGATTAGCAAAAGGTTCATCTAAAATTAACAGTTTTGGTTTTAAAACTAATAAACCTGCTAAAGCCGCTCTCTTTTTTTGACCCCAAGAGAGGTTAAAAGGAGAGTAATCCCTAAATTCCAATAGACCGACTGCTTTTAATGCCCAGTTAACTCTTTCTTTGACTTCTTCTTCATCTAACCGCAAATTTCTTGCTCCAAAACTTATATCCTCTTCAATAGTAGGAGCAAATAATTGATCATCAGGATTTTGAAATAAAAAACCAATTGATTTTCTAATACCCCATAAATTTCTTTTATTTCTAGTAAGAATTCTATCAAAAACTTTAATAGTTCCAGATTTAGGTTTTAATAAACCAACTAACAGTCTTAACAGGGTTGTTTTACCTGAACCATTGTTTCCTGTTAAAGCACATATCATATTTTTTTCTAATTTAAATGAGATATTTCGTAAAGCAAAACCAGAATTATATTCAAAACTCAGATTATTAACTTCTAATGTAAAAATAAACCAACCACCCCTTCATATATTGACTGTAAATTAATTATAAAAATTAAAAAAATTATCATAAATACAAATAAAAATAATACCCCGAAATCACTTAGCTTTAATTTCTTTGCTGCAAATGTAATTTTACCAGAAAAACCTCGCATTTTTAAGCTTTCATATAATTTTTCACTCCTTTCCATATTCATTACAATGCTCTTACCCATTATATAAGCATGAGTCTTTAACTTTTCCCAATAGGAAGTAATTTTTTTCCCTCTCATTTCTTGTGCTTCCAATATCTTTCTATTAGTAACTGCTAAGATTGGGATATAATGCAACATAATTATTAATGATCCTATTAAAAATGAGGGGATTCTTAATTTTGTTAAGGCATCTATGAATTCTGAATAAGTTAATGACGAAAAAAATGAAAGGAAAACAAACAGAGACACAAAAACTCTCAGAAAAATAGTAGAAGCTAGAATTAATCCCTCCTTGTAGATTATGATAGTAATACCAATGTTCAATCTAACTATCACATTTTCTCCAATATATAAAGGAATGAAGATTGTAATTAATAAAACAAATGGGATAACTACTTTCAATCTTGAGAGTATTTTTATAATATTTAACCGGAAGACTAAATCAGAAATTACAGTAATTATTAATATGGTGATTATTAGATATACATCTTCTATAACTAAGAAGGGAATAACAAGTATAAATGGTAAAATTAAACGAATTACGGGATTAATATTATTTAAATATAGTCTATCGTGTTCTTGTCTAAATGGCAGTGTTGGTTTCAAGAGTTCATCAGCTGTTATTCCTTGTTAAGTTTTCATATTATTTTTTAAATTAGTAATATTTAATAATTTTCATACTCGTTTATGATATAGTAATATTTTAATTCTGCATTATAAAAAAAATTAACCTTGATATTTTAAAAATGCATATTCCGGATGGTTTACTTGATCCCGCAACAATAATTACCTTATGGGCTATTGTAGTTTTAGTAATGATACTTGGATATTTTAAAATGGGTAAAATTTTTGAGGAAGAGGATTCTGACAAATTGGTTCCATATATTGGAGTTTTGGCTGCAGTGATTTTTGCTTTTCAATTTGTTAATTATCCTGTTCCTGGAGGGACTTCTGGACATTTAATAGGGGGAACATTAGTAGCAGTCATATTAGGTCCATGGGCCTCATTAATAATACTTTTTCTAGTGTTAATTGTACAAAGTTTATTTGGAGATGGCGGAATTTTAGCATTAGGGGCAAATGCTTTTAATATGGGGATAATTGGGGGAATTATTGGATTTTATATCGTAGTATTTATAGTAAAAATTCTAAATAAAACATCAATTAAAAATCAAATGAAAATTCCTATAGCTACTGCTTTAGGATCTTATAGTGCAATTTTATTAGCCTCTTTGGCGTGTAGTATTGAAATAAGTCTTGGAGGAGCGATTCCAATTGAGATTGCCATCCCTGCGATGGTTTATTGGCATATTTTTATAGGTATTGGTGAAGCAATTATTTCTGCTTTAATTATCTTCTATATAATTAGGGTAAAACCAGATTTAATTTTAACAAAATCAATAATGGAAAGAAAAATATTCCATTTTAATGTTAGTAGGTATAAAAGACCGATAATTTCAATATCCGTAATTATTGGGGTATCAGTGTTGATGATAACTGTTGGGTTAACTATCGGAATTCTATCAGATGCCCCAGATGGATTAGAACGCGTGTTGATTGACCAAAATGGTGAATCTTGGTTAGAAAATTTAGTATCTCCCTGGGAACCATTATTAAATTGGATAAAAAGTGATTATGGAGCAGCTATTATAGGTATTGTAGTCTCTGTTATTTTGATGACCTCTGTATTCTATTTGATTATTCGTTATAAAAAAAAAAATTCAATTAATATTATTCAATAAAGAAATCTATTATTTTAAAAAAAAAAATTAAGAAAAAATTTATTTCTTCTTCTCATTTATTTCCATACTTTT
>JAHLWT010000226.1 GCA_019057775.1 Promethearchaeota archaeon | reverse complement strand
AGTTCAGGATCTAATGCAGATGTTGGTTCATCAAACAAAATTAAATCTGGTTTCATAGCTAAAGCACGAGCTATGCCCACACGTTGTTGTTGTCCACCAGATAATTGTGCAGGGTAATGTTCTGCCCATTCTACCATTTTAACCTGATCCAACGCATCTAATGCTTTTGCACGAGCCTTTTCCTTTGTAAATCCTTTCACTCGGCGAAGCCCAACACTAACATTATCAATTGCTTTGAGATGAGAAAACAGATTAAAGTGTTGGAATACCATGCCGATCTTAGCTCGCATTGCATTAATATCTACTCCAGGCGCTGTAAGATTCTGCCCTGAAAGATATATTTCACCTTTATCTGGCGGAGTTAGCATATTTATACAGCGAAGTAGTGTGCTTTTCCCAGAACCACTCGGTCCAAAGATTACTTTAACTTCTCGCTTTGCTAATTCAAACGAAATACCTTTAAGGACCTCTAATTCATCATACGCCTTCCAAACATTGACTACGTTTAATACATTTTTATCCATATCTAACCACCCCCCATTCCGAAATCCTTGAGTTTCTTAGTTTGTCGTTCACCAAATAATTTCGTCACAGGATAAGTAAAAATAAGGTATATGATCGCAACTATAGCCATTGAAAGAGGCATAAGCACCGGAAAGTTTGCTGCTATATCGAAAGCCACTCTGGTCATCTCAATAATTCCAACCCCATATGCGAAAGATGAATCTTTAATAACCACCGCATACTCATTGGACCAGCTGGGTACAGCCAGCCGTATTGCCTGAGGAAACACAATATGACGGAAAGATTGAAACCCGTTCATTCCTATAGCACGAGCAGCTTCCATTTGCCCGGGATTTACTGATAGAATAGCTCCACGAAATATTTGAGACTGATAGGCACCACTACGAAGCCCAAGTGCTAAAATTACTCCTGCAATCGGTCTCTCAAGAGGTTCTAGATACGAAAACAACCCAGGTATTCCAAAAGAGAAGATAAAGATAAGAACCAGAACTGGAATACCACGAAATAATTTCTCATAACCGCTTGCGAACCACCCTATTTCTGTAGGGCCGTAAACCCGCATAAGTGCTAGTAGAAGACCTATTGCAAATCCAATTAATAAACCTAGGGCTGTAAGGGCTAAGGTTGCAAACAAACCTTTAGTTAAAATATAAAAAAAAATAGTTTGAATATTTGGAGTGTTGCTCATTGCTCAACTAAACCACTTTGTGTATAGATCATCCATAACTCCATCTCTATAGGATTCAAGGATAACCTTATTGATTACCATCATCAATTCTGGTTCATCCCAACGGCACCACATCGCCATAGGCTCAGCTGGCACGGTGAAGATGATTTTTTGACTGTACACTTTCGACCAGACAGAAACTACAGGTTCGTCTACAAATGCAGCATCTATAACTCCATTGTCCAGGTTTAGCATTAGAGTATCAGCTTTAGGATAAGCTTTCAAATTTACATCTACAACAAAGCCGAGATCTATTAATGCGTCATATTGTGTAGTGCCTATTTGACATCCTACAACAGAGGAGTTGAGATCCTCTAAATCGGTAATGGTAAGAATTGAATTACCCTTGACTACAATAACCTCATTTACCCGAATATAAGTTACAGAGTGTGCAAGTTCCTGTGCGCGAGAATGTCTGACCATCATCGCTGCTGCAATCATGTCAATAGTACCTGCTTTGCAAGCCCCAATCAGTTCGTCAAAAAGAATATTTGTCATTGTAAGGGTTACACCTAGTTCATCTGCAACCATTTGTGAAAGATCAATGTCAAATCCTTCCCATGTATCCGTAGTAACGTTGAACAGTTCGAAAGGTGGCCAGGGTGCATCAGTTCCAACAATCAGCTCACCTCTATCCTGAATCTCTTCAACCAATGTTTGACCAGGAGTTGAGACAGGTGTTAATAATCCGGGTATAAACCACCCAATACCGAGTCCTACGGCTAAACAGGCTACAAATCCTATTACGGCCATTTCTCTTTTCATTTATTTTTCACATCTTTAATTTTATTTTAATGTAATTTTGTTTTATAATTTATAATTAAATTTTGTTTATGAATATTTTATTGCGAAAGATACTAATAAAGATTTCCACTCAATTATGTCATACAAATTATTTTTAATCCAAAACTTGACTTATTATTATGAATTTGATTTCCAATTTTGTTAATTAGAGATACAATCTTACTTTTTCTTTATATCCAGAATCAAATCGTGTATGCGATTAAGAGCTGATGTAACGTATTCTTGTGGTAATCCAAAACTTATCCGTAAAAAATTATCCATGCCGAAATGGTCACCTGGTACAACAAAGACACTTTTTTCCTTTCGCAAACGCTCTGCAAATTCCGTGGAATTAATATTTAAATGATATCGAACAAAAGCAATTGCAGCAGCTTGAGGTGGTATAACGCTAAATGTTTTTTCGTGGCTATCCATCCATTTTTGCAAGATGGGATAACCATTTCTGATGAAATCACGAGTACGTTTAATAATCTGAGGTCTTACTTTTGGTGAGAGGGCAATCGCAGCAAGTTTATTAGAAAGCATCGTAGCGCTTATTGTTGTGTATTCATGTCGAGCCCAAATATCCTCTATCGTGTTAACAGGGGCAACTAACCAGCCAATTCGAAGTCCCGGTAAACCATATGCTTTACTCATACTACCTACAGCGATAACTTTTTCATAAAGTCCATAAAAAGAACGTGTTTGCGTATCAGTTAAACGTTCAGCACCACAATAGACTTCATCAGCTAAAATCCAAGCCCCGACACCTTCCGCTATTTCAATGATCGAATCCATTTCTTTCTTAGTTAGTATATAACCTGTTGGATTATTTGGATTACACACTGCAATAAGTTTGGTTTTTTTAGAAACAACTTCATTTAACTCGTCTAAATCCGGCGCCCAATTCTTTTTTTCAAGCAGATGGAATGTTTTAAATCTAAAATTATAGTTCTTAGCAATACCCCAAATTTGCATATAGTTGGGTAACATAATGACGAGTTCGTCTCCTTTGTTAAGAAGTGTTAGGGTTGCATTATAATTTGCTTCAATTGCCCCTCCAGTAACAAGAACATTATCTACTGTTGCTCCCTCATACAAATCAGCTATATTTTTTCTTAATTCTGGGATACCATTAACATGCGGATAATTTAGATCCGTAGCAAGCAGTTGGTTGATACGATTAGGATCATCAGATAATAATTCTTTGAGTAAAATTGGATGAACACCGCTTTCTGATAAGTTGAATTCTACATCTTGCTCATATTTAGACATCCAACGTTCCATAAGGAAAGGTTGAAATTTTGGCATTTTTTTTTTTTTTATTTTTATTTTGCATTAATATATGAGCTATATTTTAAATGATTTATTCGTTAGTATTTATTAATGTCTTGAAGATTTGTGTAAAATCAATGTTAGAGCAAATATTTTTAACTTGGTTCATAATTAAAATAAGTAGGTGATAAAATCAGAATGGAGTTCATGTCTAAAAGATTAAACCATTTTCAAGAATCAGTAATAAGAGAAATGACAAGGAAGGCTATCGAAAATGATGCACTAAATCTTTCACAGGGAATGCCTGATTTTTCTCCTCCCGTTGAGCTTATTGAGGGCATAAAAGAAGGAAGTAAAAAAGATGTGCATCAATATACTGTAACTTATGGACGTGTCGATTTGAGAGAGAAAATTGCTGAAAAACTTCATGAGTACAACAAAATAAATGTTGATCCATACCAGGAGCTTACAATAACTTGTGGAGCGAGTGAAGCAATTGCAGCAAGTCTTTTCGCAATAACAAATCCGGGGGATGAAATCATAATTTTTGAGCCATGGTATGAGAATTATGTTCCTATTACATATCTAGCTCAAGGCAAGCCTGTTTTTATATCTTTATCAGATGAAACTTACCAACTTGATGAAGAACTGCTAAAATCCAATATCAGCGCGAAAACTAAAGTAATCATGCTAAATTCACCTCACAATCCTACCGGTAAAGTCTTTTCCTCAAAAGATTTGAAAACTATTTCGGATTTATGCATAGATCATAATATTCTTGTAATTACCGATGAGATTTATGAATACATTATATACGATGATCTAAAGCATCAAAGTATTGGAAGTTTTGATTCTATGCGTGAAAAAACAATAACAATTAGTGGTTTTAGTAAAACTTTTTCTGTTACAGGTTGGAGAGTTGGTTATGTATCAGCCGCTAAAGAATTGATGGGAGGAATACGCAAAGTTCATGATTATCTCACTGTCGCAGCTCCTTCTTTATTACAGTTTGCTGTTTTAAAATCATTTACCTTAGGTCCTTCATATTTTAACGACTTAATTAATCGGTATCAAACGAATAGAGATTTCCTCTACGACCAATTGACTAAGTTAGGAATGCGTATTTTTAAGCCTCAAGGGGCTTACTACATCTTTGCAGATATTTCCCAATTCGGTATGACTGATAAAGAGTTTGCTAACTTCTTAGTGAAAGACGGTGGTGTTGCAGTCGTTCCAGGTTCGAGTTTTTTCAATAGTAAAACTCTTGATAAAAATCGAGGATCTAACTATGTTCGATTCTCATTTTCACAAAAACTAGAAACATTAAAGAATGCAATAGAGCGCATTAAACTGAAATTATTTTGAAAATTTGGGGAGGATTATTATTAATGTTATTTCTATAAAACTAAATACCCTCTTAAAAAAAGAGTTAGATTTCCCTCAATAATCGATCTAACAATGAACTTTCTATATTACCTCCACTTATCACTGCTACTACATTTTTATTTCTCAACTTCTTTTTTGCCTCAAGAATATAAGCAACAACCGTAGCTCCTGCTCCTTCAACGATTTGACCTTCTATTTTCCACAGAAGATTGATTGCTTTCTTAATACTTTCCTCGTCTACCAAAACAATTTCATCTACATATTTTAGTATTATTTCAAAAGTAATAGCATCAGATTCAAGGCCTCCTAACAAACCTTCTGCTAAAGTATTAAATTCTTCGACCTTTACGATTTTTCCCGCTTTCCAAGATTCATACATAGTTGAAGCCCCTTTAGTTTGAACACCAATTATTTTAATATTTGGATTTAGCGATTTGGCTGCAAAGGCTATCCCTGAGATCAAACCACCCCCTCCGATGGGAACAATTATTATGTTCACATTTTCAAGTTCCTTATAGATTTCGAGAGCGATTGTTCCCTGACCCGATATAATGTTAATATCATTATATGGACTGATATATGTCATATTCTCCCGTACAGATAAATTTCTTGCTTTCGTCTCAATTTCATCGAAGTCTCCCTCTTGAATAATAGTTACGTCATATTGTTTAATTTTACTTAGTTTTAATTCAGAAATATTCTTAGGAACTACAATTTTGGCAGAAACTCCTAAGTGTTGTGCTGTTAAAGCTATTCCTTGAGCATGATTTCCTGAGGAAGCAGCAATAACTCCACGAGACTTTTCCTCTGAACTCAATTTTAACATTCGGTTTAGAGCTCCACGAATCTTAAAAGCATTAGTGATCTGCAGGTTTTCCAATTTCAAATAAATGTTATTATTACATAATTCACTAAGGTATGCTGAATGAATAAGAGGGGTTTTTCTAATAAATCCCTTAATCTTATGATACGCTTCTTCAATTGTTTCTAAATTTAAACTATTCATTTTTACACTTACTAAACACTTTTAGTTTTTATATTTAATAGAGAGACAGTACTTCCAATTCCTCTTTCTTTTGCTTGTTTATAAACAACACTAGCAGCAGCAATATCTTGAGCTGCTAGTCCTGTAGAATCAAAAAGGGTGATTTCTTCTTTTGATTCTCTTCCTTTCTTTTCTTTAATAAGAATTTGACCAATTTCTGCATATATATCTTTTTCATTTATTAGACCATTTCTTAAGGCATGTTGAATTTCTCCAATTACCTTACATTGATCAAGGCTATCAACAACGACTTTATCTGCCATTTTAACTATTCTAGGGTCTAATTCTTGCTTACCTGGAGCATCTGCACCTATCGCATTTATATGTGTCCCTTCTTTAATCCAATCTTTCATAACTAGTGCTTTTTTAGAAGGGGTAACAGTTACAACAATATCTGATTCAGTAACGGCATCTTTGATGTTATCTACAGGTTCTACTGTAATGTTCAACAGTTCTGACATTTCTTTTGAATACAAATCCCTTGCTGTGGAATTAATATCCCAAACTCTAACTTCCTTTAGTGAAAAGATTTCTTTCAACGCTAAAATTTGCATTCTTGCTTGTGTTCCGGCCCCTATGACACCAATTATTTCAGATTCTTTTTTAGCAAGTACCCTAGCAGCAACAGCTCCTGCGGCGCCTGTTCTATATGCAGTAACATAAGTTCCATCCATTATTGCAAGAGGAATGCTTGTTTTAAGATCCATTAAGATAATAACAGCAATTCCAGGGGGTAACCCAAGTTTATAGTTTTCGTAGAAACCACTTGCGATTTTAGTACCAATAAGTCCAAGATCTTCAATATATCCAGATTTAATATCTATTTCTCCATTATATTGAGAAACATCTAAATGCATTACTGGTGGCATTTTAACTCGGCCTTTAGCGAATGCGATATAAGCTTCTTGCACTGCTTGAATTGCTTTACTCATAGGTAAACATGATTTAACATCATCTTGAGACAAAATTATTACTTCAGACATAAACTCACTTTATTTAAGAATCGATTTAATGATTATGATATATATTTGAGATA
>JAHLWT010000225.1 GCA_019057775.1 Promethearchaeota archaeon | reverse complement strand
ATACAACCATTATGCAAGCATGGTACAGCTTTTTGCCGCTTAACTCCGCCGTTATGTGTATTGAATAAAAAAATATAAAGGGGCAAAGGGATGAAAAAAGGTAAAGCAACAAAAACACAGGTAAAAAAAGAAAGATCGCCTAAAAAAGTTGAGAAAGTTATTAAAGCTAAAGGACATCCAAGCGGAAAGTTGCCAAAAGGTAAAGAATTACATCATGTAAAACCAGTTGCAGAAGGTGGAAAAACCACTTCTAAAAATACTAGAGTTGTCTCAAAAGCGAAGCATAAAAAAATACATTCCAACAGAAGAAAACGTGGTAAAACTTAGTCGCAGTCATGAATAGAACACACAAGATTAGTTATGCATAAGGAGGGAGTATGTCATCTGAAAAAATAAAACATTTGGAATTCATTCAAAATGTAATTACCAGAATGAACACAAACTCTTTCCAGATAAAGGGCTGGAGCATTGTTATTGTATCTGCATTATTAGCTATTTACGCTTCCACAAAAGATAATTATTTTTTTCTCGTGGCGGTGTTTCCAACTCTTATATTTTGGTTTTTGGATGCGTATTACCTAAATCAAGAGAGAAAGTTTAGAGGTCTCTATAATGATGTTGCTGGCGTAACAGATGAGCCAAAAGAAATTAAGCCTTTTGCAATGAGACCTGATTTATATGTAGGTGGAAAATATTCATATTGGAGTGCATTTTGCTCTACAACAATATTGAAGATGTATTTATCTTTGATAATTATTTTAGGGTTGTTGTTTTCTTATTTAAAATATTTCAAATAAAAGGAGTTTAAATTATGGCAAATGATAGAAAGGTTTTTTTTAGTTTTCATTATGCAGATATAATGAATGCAAATATTGTTAGAAATTCTGGGCAATTTAAACCAACAGCTGAAACCGGATTTTATGATAAGTCCCTTTGGGAGGACGCAGAGACTAAAGGCAAGGCCGCTATTCAAAAATTAATAGACAATGGTCTTTATAACACTGGCGTTACATGTTTTCTTCTTGGCGAAGAAACACATGATCGTCCTTGGTGCAAGTATGAGCTCGAAAAAAGTATCGCTGATAAAAAAGGGATTCTTGGTATATTATTACCAAATCAAGAAAAACATGGACCCAAATGGATTAGTAAATATGGGAAAGTATACGCTTGGGATCATACTAAGTTTGCTGATTGGGTTGAGAAAGCTGCAAAGGATGCTGGGAGATAAAACACATAACAAATCACTGCACTGGATTTTTAACTCCGCTCCGCTCCGTAAAAACCAGTGAGTTCAAGCGTTATATGGAATCTGTTTTTAGTTTGATATATGAGTATTATATGATAATTTGCGGAAGAATATAATATTAGGTTGCTAAAATAATCATGAGTAAAATATGAAATGTACATTAAAATTTACAGAAATTGGAAAAACCGGATTTATGGAATCTGAAAACTATTTGTTCACAAAAACTGAATTGGAACTCATCTTTGCTGAGCATACTGCAATCAGTGCTGATATCAATAAAAAAATTGATAATCACGAGCATATCAGTGGTGAATTACCTGAAAATAGAAATATAAAATTTAACTTTTGGGTTGTTAAGGGTACAGTCGATAAATGGATGTTGAAGATAACTAGGCCCAAAAATGTTGAGACTCTATTACCTGATAAACTCAAAAAACTAATTGATACTAAGCAACCGATAAAAAACTTGTAATGGATTTTATAAATGCATAATGAAAAAAAAGAAATAGTATTACAATCTCTAATCCAAGCCATTCCATATGTCGGTGGTTCACTCTCGACTTTATATTTTGGATCAAAACAAGAAAAGAGATTTAAAAGAATAGAGCAATTTTATAATGAAATAAAAGATGAAATAAACAACATAAAAGGCTCAATAAAATCCATTGATAACCATAATCAAGAAGAGTTATCAGCAATACTTGAAGAATTACATGAAAAAATAGAGTCCGAGCATTTAGAAATCAAAAAGAAATATTATAAACAATATTTTAAAAGCACACTCATTAATCCTGTAAATGGTAATTTTGATGAAAGAAAGTTTTTCCTTGATATTTTATCAAACTTAACGCCTCTCCAATTAAAGCTTTTGATTTTCATATATCAACAACAAAATCCAATTCCTTCAAATGGTATTTCGATACATGGAGTTGATTCATCTTTAATTACTGGGTCAATAAATCAATTAAAAACATTTGGACTAGTAAAGATGAAATTAGATAGCATAGCTTTTACAAATATGGGTGGGGCAATGAATGAAAAAGTTTCAATGAGTCAATTTGGGAAGAAATTTCACGAATTTTGTTTACAATAATTAAAATGCAACCTAACATATTTTTTGCACCTAACATCGATCGCGGCGTTGTTTTGAGTGCATTGGGAGTTCAAAGTTATGATCGAGTCGCTCAGTAAGTCTGATGTTAGGCGTAGGTGAAAATGGCGTTACATGATATAAAATAATGATCTAAAAATTCGTAAATTCGTCATCAAGGAATCTGCTCAGTGAAAGAACTATTAGAACAATATCTAAAAAATCTAACATATACTGCCCGGCGTGGCGATGCACGGGAAGAAAGTTATTACAAGCATCTCGATGATTTGATTAAACAGTATGCTGAAATTCAAAATATAAAAAATGCAGATGTAACAATTCTTCCTAAAAAGACCGAAGCCGGGAATCCCGACTTTCGCATCTGGGACGGTAAGAACCATATCACCGGTTACATCGAAGCCAAAGATCCTTCAATTGCAAATCTTGATTACATCGAAGTCACGGAACAATTAGAACGCTATTTGTCGACCTTCCCGAATGTGATTCTTACTAATTTTTATGAATTTCGATTGTATCGCGATGGCCAGCGTATTGCCCAGGCAATGATCGGACGCTCTTTTATTGCTAAGAAATTGCATACAGCGCCGCCGGTAGAAAATATCGATAAATTCAAAGAACTTTTCGATTTATTCTTTTCTTTTTCTCTGCCCAAAGTTCAAACAGCTCGTTCGCTTGCTATTGAACTGGCTAAACGCACCCGATTCCTGCGTGATGAAGTGATTTACGTGGAAATGGAAGAAAACGAAAGCAAAGGACATAAACAAATAATTGGTTTTTATGAAGCCTTTAAAAAATATCTGATCGGAACAATAACCGAAAAACAATTTGCCGATCTTTATGCCCAAACCATTACTTACGGTCTTTTTGCAGCCCGAACCAGGGCTGACGGTGAATTTAACCGCAGACTGGCTTTTGATTATATCCCGCATACCATCGGCATTCTTCGTGATGTATTCCGTTTCATCTCTTTAGAAGAACCGCCCAAATCATTTCAAATTATTGTCGAAGATATTGCAGAGATATTACATGTAGCCGACATCAATAATATACTTCATGAATATCACAGAACAGGAAAGGGCAAAGACCCTATCATTCATTTTTATGAAACTTTTCTGGCAACCTACGATCCTGCAATTCGTGAACGTCGCGGCGTCTATTACACACCGGAACCTGTTGTCGGTTATATTGTCCGTTCCATTCATTCCATTTTAAAAACTCATTTTGGTCTGGCTGACGGACTTGCCAGCGAAGAGGTAAAACTGCTCGATCCGGCAGGCGGCACATTGACATTTATTGCTGAAGCCATTCGTTTGGCTGCCAATGAATTTAAGGAAAAATACGGCGAAGGAGGTTTACATCGCTGGATAAGCAAACACATTCTTTCTGATTTTTATGCTTTTGAACTGATGATGGCGCCGTATGCCATAGGACATTTAAAGATGGGTTTTATTTTTGATGAACTCGGTTACAAGATGTCAGATGACGAACGCTTTAAACTCTATCTGACCAATACGCTGGAAATGGAGGAAATTGAACAAGTTGCCATACCAGGATTAAGTTCGTTAAGCGAAGAAAGTCATCTGGCGGGTAAAGTAAAAAAAGAACAGCCGTTATTAGTGATCCTCGGCAATCCACCTTACAGCGGCATCTCTGCAAACATTAATAAATGGACAGAACGATTATTAAAAGAAGATATTGACGGCACACAAAGTTATTACAAAGTGGACGATCAACCGCTTGGCGAGAAAAAACTCTGGCTTCAGGATGATTATGTAAAATTTTTACGCTTTGCCCAGTGGAAAATCCAGACATCCGGTTATGGCATTGTAGGTATGATTACCAATCATAGTTATCTGGATAATCCCACCTTTCGAGGCATGCGTCAGAGTTTAATGAAAACCTTTGATGAAATTTATATCCTTGATCTGCACGGAAACAGCCTGAAAAAAGAGACGACCCCCGAAGGGGGCAAAGATGAAAATGTATTTGATATCCGCCAGGGGGTATCTATTGCTCTATTTATCAAAAATAAAAAAGTCAAAGAGCCGAAAGTATTTCATTTTGATAAATACGGATTGCGAGAAGAAAAATACGACTGGCTGGATCAAACCAATTTTGATGAAAAAAATTATCATAAAATTAAGCCTGCTTCTCCCTGGTATTTTTATATTCCAAGAAACACATCCCATATTCAGCAGTATTTGAAGTGGAAAAAAATTAATGAAATTTTCCCGGTTAATAATGTAGGAATAGTTACGGCAAGAGATAAATTTGCGATTGACTTTGAACAAAACATTTTAAGAAACAGAATTCGTCAATTTCGAGATTTAAAAGTAGATAATATTTTAATTAAAGAAGCATTTAAACTTAAAGACACGTCTACTTTTAAGCTTGATAAATTTAGAAAAGAATTAGCAAAAGATGATAATTGGCAGGACTATTTTACGGTAATTACTTATCGTCCTTTTGATATAAGGCATATCTATTATTCTAAATGGGTTATTGAGAGACCTATTTATGATACTATGCGCCACATGCTGGAAGAAAATATTGGGCTTACTATTGGTAGGGCGGGTCAGGTTGTAGGTTTAGAGCATTTGTGGAATTTGGTTTTCATTTCCGATAATATAATTGATTTTAATTTGTATTATCGTGGGGGTGAATTACTTTTTCCTTTATATGTCTATCCAGATAAAGAAAAAAGCAACCCTAAATCCGGCACTGCGATGACGATTATTTTTGAGCCGGGAAAATCATATCAATCTCGAAAACCCAATATTGACGAAACATTTTATGATAAATTAAAAACTACTTACAAAAGGAAACCGACACCGGAAGACATTCTTTATTACATCTACGGTGTATTTTACAGCTATATTTATCGCGAAACCTACGCCGAGTTTTTAAAGATTGATTTTCCCCGCGTGCCTTTTACAGCCGATTATGACCTTTTCAAAAAAATGGGCGAATTTGGCAAAGAACTGTCTGACCTGCATCTGCTCAAGAGTCCGGCGCTCTCTCCACCGTTTGCCAAATACCAGGGCAGCGGCGATAACGACCGAATTGAAAGGATTACATACATAGAAGATGAACAACGTATTTATATCAATAATGATAAGTATTTTGAAGGCATCGCCCCGGAAGTCTGGAATTATCATATCGGTGGTTATCAGGTTTTGCATAAATATCTGAAAGATCGCAAAGGCAGAATAATGGACGATGCGCCGCGGTATTGCCGTATCGTTACCGCACTAAGTAAAACCAAAGAAATTCAGGAAAAGATAGATAAAATTTATCCCGAAATAGAAAAGGACCTTGTTGATTTTTAACATAAAGAATATCAATAAACTAAAAACCACATAACCAATGCATTAACCTGACCGCAGGGTGCTGGCGTGATTTTGACATTTTGAGTGTTAACGCAAGTAATAGCAGACATTGAAGTTCTGTGCTTTTTAGCCTGCGGCAATTTATGCAGTGCGTTAGGCTACTTGTAATTTCAATAACTTAAAGATGAAGGAGGTGAACATTTTATGAGTATCTTTATTCATAATTAACACCCTATTGTAATATTATAGGGCAAAGTCTAAAACTTAAAGAAAGGATAAGAAGATGAAACAATCAAATCATGTATTTAAAAAATCCGCCATAGCTATTTTACTGATTGTATTTGGTTTCACTGTTAGTTGTCAACAGCAGGCAGCAATTGAGCAATCAGAAAAAGAAATGAAAGCCATGGTTGAAAAACTTAAGAACATCTGGAATAGTGGTGACCTTGCTGAGATCGAGGAGATTTTTTCCTCTAATTGGGTGTGCCATTCAATCGATAATGAAGTAGATACTGTAAGTATCGATGATTATAAGCAATGGGTTACTTCTATGCGAACTACACATCCAGATTTGACATCCAAAACAGAGCAGCTAATCATTAAAGATGACATGATCGTGTGGCATTGGACGACTACAGGCACACACAACGGGACTAGTGGTGATTCGCCATTTACAGGTAAAAAGTTCAAGCTTCCGGGTGTTTCCATTTATAGAGTAGTTAACGGAAAAATAGCTAAGGAGTGGCGTTTTTGGAACAATGCTTTGTATTTAACACAACATGGCTACACAATTACCCCTCCATCAACAGCAGGTGAAAAATAGCTCGTTAAAGATCTTTATTCAGGTATTTTGAAAATAGAAACAGCTAATTAATTGTTCTTACTTAGTTTAGTGGCCTAACCAGCGGTTGCACCTGACCGCCTTAGCTCGGGTGTGCTTTTTGTATATTTGTCTGTTTATAACGCTCAATTTATTTTACTGAACTTCTATGTGTAAATGTCGGCGGCAGGTGAACCGCAGACCGTTAAGCAGCAAAGGATCGAATCATGGCGAGTAATAAGGTCAAAATAAGACTGACAGAAGAAAAGGAGACA
>JAHLWT010000224.1 GCA_019057775.1 Promethearchaeota archaeon | reverse complement strand
TTTTCATCCAGTTTCAAATCTTTATATTTGGTATCTTTAGTTATCAAATAGAAAAGATATTGTTCTTGTAATTTAATTGTTTTTTCCATATTCAAGATTTTTTCTTTTATATCAGAAAATTCAGTTTTTAAGATATCAACTTTACCTGTTTGATTTATTAGATATAATCCAGCTTCAACCGATCTTGATTCATCAAGTATATTATTACACTTCCAGCAAAAATGATTTTGGTGATTATTTTCTACATTACATATGGGACATAATATTGGTTTAAATTTCTTTGATTTTGGTTTCTGAATTTCACCATCCGTCATGATTTCAATTATATCATTATCGTCTAAATGAAAATAGACTCTTCCCATATTAGAATTTGGTGTCCATCCTGCTATTTTGTTTAATTGAGGTTCATTCAATTTAGTTAATGCTAATTCTGTTAATCTTGAATGTCTAAATAAATGTGGATATAATATTCTGGTTTTCCATTCGGGATATTTCTTTGACATTCTATTTTTAAGATTATTAAGGTATATATTTAGATAATGGGGTCTTTTATAGGGAAATATTAGATCATCGGGCTCAATATTATATTTATCAAAATATTCTCTAAGGTATGGTATGCTTTCGGTAAGTGGAATGTCTCTTTTAAGTGTTTTAGATTTAACAATTTTTAAAATAGCGTATCCACCCATAAATTTTATGTGCTTTTTTCTAAAGTTTAATAATTCATCTCTTCTTAAAGCACCTTCATACATTACCATTATTAAAGCACTTCTTTTTGAATCACAGAATTTTAATATTATATTTAAGTCTTCTCTTGATATTAGGTCATTTTTACTTAATTGTTTAGATTCATTTTTAAATTTCTTAGGTAATAATTCAATTAAATCGTGCCGTTTAGAGAATTTTAGATATGCCTTAATTCGAAAAAATTTTAGCTTTTGGACTTGAGGTTTAAGAGATTTATACCATTCACCTTCTAATAAATCTAATATATCATTCTCAGTTAATAATGATACGTCTGTATGTTTCAGAATTTTTCTATTATTTTCCAATTTATTTCTTTTAATTCTTTGATTATTGGACTCAAATAGTTTGGATATAGTCATTAAATGATTTAATTGTATCCCAATTGATAAATGATTCAATTTAATAAGGTAATATCGTTTGATATTATTTTTGCTGGATTCCAAGTATGTTAAATATTTGGAAATTAACCTATTTCTAATTTCGGCATCTATAATCAAATATTATATATAAATGATCATATTTAATAATTATTATATGGCAGTCGATTATTTTTCATAAATTATTTTATTTTCTATAAAATACATACCAAACTGTAGAGAAGAGTCTTAATAAGTATGAGTATTATTTTTATTCCTCTCACGAATTAAGATTAAATATATTACCATAATTTAAAGTTAGAGTTGGATCGAGCACTTTTTTAAGTGTACGCATTTCATTGAGATCATCCGGACTATACATTATTTTTAAATATTCCTTTTTTATCTTTCCAACCCCATGTTCGGCTGATATACTTCCACCATATTCTACTGCTTTTACTGCAAATTTTTCGTAGATTTTTTCACCTAATCGTAAGTCATCCATATTTTTAGGGAGAATGTTGACATGAACGTGATTTTCTCCAATATGACCAAAAATAACGTATTCTAAATCTGCACTTTGTAAAACAGAATGGTAATATTTCATCATCTTTCTGAAATTCTTCTCAGGTACACACATATCGGTTCCGAGTTTATGTAGATTTGGGATTTTTTGCTTTCGTTTAGCAATTATCGTATTTATAATTTCAGGTAAAGAGTGTCTGAAATGCTTAAATCGAATATGGTACTGATGTTCATAACCAGACCAGCTGTTAGATAAATCAGTATTACATTTTTCCGTGATATTATTTATTTTATTAAAATTCCTATCAAAGTTCTCTTCATCATAAGGAAAATCGAAAAATATCGCTGATCTAGCTTCTATTGGAATTTGAGGAATATCTAATAATCCAAGATTTTTCTTTTGAACTTCTCTTAAAAGACTTAGTGCTTCACTTGAAAAAAACTCTATGAATTCTGGAGATAGTTCTTCATTAACTCGTATTAATTCGGTAAAATTTATTGCATCTTCTTCTGAATTTAAAAATAAAACGTTGGAAATTAAACGCCGTTTTTCACTTATCCATATATCAATCTGGGTAATAATACCTAAAATCCCTTCGCTCCCAATAAATAAATCAATAAGATCCATATTAGGTTTAGAAAAAATTCCAGCAGCATTCTTCACTGTGGTGTTGAATATATAATTTGGAATTTTAAATTGTAGTATACTTCCATCCGAGTTCCTGATTTCAAAAATTCCTTCATTTGAGGCAAAGTATTTTCCACGAGGAATTTCTAAAACAACACCGGTAGACAATATAACTCTTATTCTCTTAATCCATTCTCTTGTTGATCCATATTTTAAGGATCTAGCCCCTGAGGCATTTGTTGCAACAGTTCCTCCAATTGTAGCAGACATCTCTGTTGGATCAACGGGATAATCGTGTTTTTTCTTTGTTTCTTTAAATTTTTCTTTACTGCCGGGAGTCAATTCAGTGATATCATCAAAGTTCTTCTTCATCAACCTATGGTTGATTTCATTTAAAGTAATTCCAGGTTCAACACGAAAGAAATAATTCCCTTTATTTCTATCAAATCCAAATCCAACAATTTTGTTCATTTTCTCGAGGGATAACACTGAACCAGATGTCGGAAATATTGGAACACATGAGCCAACTATTCCAGTTCGAGCTGCGCTGATACAAGTCTGAATTTTATTTTCTCGTAAGAAGTTTAATATTGATATAATTTCGCTCTCCGATTTTGGAAAAAATAGCCATTCTGCCTCTCCACTTAATTTACTTTCATCAGCTAGATACGTTGAATAATCCGTTGAAATTTTATTGATACCATGAATGGAGTGAACTTTATCAAATGAAACAATAGTAGTGTTATTTTCTGAATTAATTATATGACTAATCAAGTTTTTCAAACTATTTACAAAAGGAATTTATTTTCAAATTTATTGAAACGTAAGGTGAATAATTTATGTGGAAAGAAAGGTGTAAGTTTTAAAAATTTGTTTTAAATTAATATTATTTTATAACATAAACTAATTTTTCGCCTTCTTCTTCTTCAAGATCCAAATCCCTTCTAATAGCGTTTCTAATTAAATATCCTCCAACGTGTAGAATCGAGTCTTTTAAGATATAATCCTGATCCATAGAGGCATTACAAGGATAAGCGTGGTGTGCTTTACTTATTCTTTCATTTAATGAAAGGTCTCCACTTTTACCATTCTTAAAATATTTTGCTTTTAATTGTTGACATATATAATAACTTGAGCCACAGGGAGCAGATTGTAAGACGCAAGTATCTTCTATAGATTCTCCATCCTTACTCAATAAAAAGGAAATTATTGGTTCACCAATTTTAAAATAATCAATAAACTCATTTATATAATTATGCTCCTTTGTGAGATTGAAGCCAACTTTATTGTATTCATTTAATTCTTTGCTAAGGGCGCAAAATGGTTTTGGAAATGTTGCTTGGATACCATATTTTTCAAACTCCTCTAAAACTTGTGATTGAAGTCCCGCGGGAGCCCATTTAGGATTTTCTATAGGAACTATGACTGCCTTTACACTTTTATCTTTTAAATATTCAGGGAGCCCCGATAGTAAATCCTGGTGTATACCTACAACTAATAGAAAGTCGACAGATGGGAGATTTTTGGGGAGATATTCTTCCGGTTCTTCTATAAATTCTGGTATATTTTCTCCGATTTTATCGTAGAAATAAATTGTATTAGCAAAACTCTTTAAGTGTTCACGACATTTATCACATTTCACATTTTGCTCAAAAACTTCGCACGCTTTACAGAACTCTTCGTTATTTATGAGATTTCCCACAAATTTTTGGGTTAGCATCTCAGTTTCAGGGCTGGTCCCATAAAATACTCCTAATTTATAATGTTTATCAGTCAACATTAGAATGAAAAATTTAATGTTTTTATTTGTATTTTTAATATTTTATAAAATATTTTTTTTAATAATTTTAATGGTGAACATGTTCAATTGATCTTGAGAAGAAAAATTATTATAATAGGATTATATTATGTAAATATTGAATTATCTTTGTTTTCATGAACTCACATCAAACACTATATAGGATCTAAATGTCATGACTGAAGCAGATGAAACAAATTCAAAAGAATCTATGGAAAATATTCATGTTGTTTGCCCAACTTGTAAGGGGAAAAAAGATTTAAAAATTCCTACTAAAATTATTAATCAAGCGAAACAATTAACCACAGTTTCAATACCTTCTGGAGCGGTATGTGAACATGGGTTTCAAGCCTTCGTAGATAAAAACTTTGCTGTCAGAGGATATCAAAAAGTTGATTTTGAGTTCTATAAAATGGAATTTTATGAAGGTGGTCTTGATAGTGGGGAAGCTGAGGCTGATGACACTAAATCTAGCCTATCATCAAAACCTCTTTTTCAAGAAATTATTAAACTTCTAAGAAGTTATGTTGATGATAAAGAAATCCTTGGAAGTGGCATGTTTACTGTAGATGGCAACGTTCTTTACTCATCACTCCCGAGTAATACGTTATTTTCTATTATTAAAGAATTTGAGGTACGAAGCGAGCAAAAACTCAGTAGTCTAAAGAAAATGTACCTTGAGTTAGAGAATAATCAGAAAATCTGCTCTAATTACATTGAAATTCAAGATATGAGATTCGCTCTCGTCTTATTTTTCTCTAAGTTAGTCAAGTTGGGAATGGGAAATCTTTACCTTAACGATTTAGTTAAAAAAATTAAGAAATTGGAAAGTTAAGCTCTATTTTTACAATAATTTCTTGAAATTGATAATAATAGTAATAGTTAATTTCCTAATGACTCTATATCATTAGAAATAAATAGTGGAGTGACTATATGCTTTATAAGTAAAGAAATTGGGTTTTAATCTATTGGTAATAGATATTCTAAAAACGAAAAAGAAAATTATAGATGATCTAAAAGAACAGATTCCAGAATTTGTAAACAAGAATTATTCATTCCGAATTATTCCATTTCATAGTAAAAAGAATACTGTTGTTAAAATCGTTTTTAATAAGAAACCTAATAAGTTACCAAAAGAGTTTGCCATTAAGATTTTTAGAACTAAAAATATTGCCAATGAAGTTAATATCCTAAAAAGATTAAATAATCAAAAATTACATGTTCCAAAAATAATTCTATTTCATAATCCATATTTAGTTCTTGAGAAAATTGATGGAGTCAATTTAAGCGATTTTATTAATGACAATTTAGCCGACGTAAAGGAATTAAATGAACTTAACCCTGAGATACTAAATAGGATTATTATAAGTATTGAAAAACTTGCAGAATGGTTTGCAATATTTCACGAGAAAAACAAAGTTAGAAAGAAAAATGTCTCTGACACCTTAGTTTTGAATAAAGGAGATACTAGATTAAGAGATTTTTTAATAAATTTTTCGAAAAAAGTTTTGTATGGTGTAGATTTTGAAGATACTTTTGAAGGAAACCATCTAGATGACATTGCATGGATTTGTTGCTCACTCTTAGATACAAATCCTGGAATTTTTGAGCTAGGAAACCCTAATCAAAAAATTGAGTTGATAAATATCTTCTTAAAAAAATACTATCAAAAAACGTCCTCCTTTGAATTTGATTTCAATTATTTAGCTGAAAAAATAATTGAGGACTTAAATATCGTAATTCGGCGTAGAGGGATTCCGTTTGGACTGCTCTCCAAGACCAATTTCATAGATTACATATCTAAAGAGATTTAGTTTTGATTTTATATTTCTAAAGAAATTTAGTCTTTTCTTAAATTTCAAAAAATCAAGATTTAATAATACAGTCTTACACTATTATTTTATAAAATTTTAATAAAATTGATAAGGAGAAAGGATAAGGAGAATTGATATGAGCCTAACGGATACGAAAAGTTCACTTAAAAAAATATTAACTATTATTGAAGAGTTAAGTGGATTAAATTCTGATTCAGTTCCTAAATTACAAGCTCAACCGACTAATATTCTTGAAGAAATAACTAAATTTGAAGAGGAGAAAAATAACAACTTAAGAAACATAGAGGCTAATGATGATGAAAGGAATTCATTAAAAAACAAGATTTCTCAAAATCAACGAGATATTGCTACACTAGAAGAAAATAACACGGAACTAACAAGTGAACGTCAAGCTTTGTTGGATAAAATTCAAACGGCACAAAATGAGTTAAATGAAACTCAAACAAAAAATAGTGCAAAAAAAGAAGAATTAACAACGAGAACTGCTCGTTTAGAGGAACTAGAAAAAAGACTTAGAGAATTGAAAGACATTCAAGAGAAGTTTGATAATCAAATGAAGGAGCTTGAAACTCAACTTCAAGGAGAGTTCGAGAAAAAGCAAAATTTCAGCAATTCTTATACAATGCGTACCGCAGCAATGAAATCATTGATTAAAGCAGGGTATATTCAATCAAATCAGTTAAAAGTAATTAAAGCGTTACAACCTGAAAAAACATTAGATATTAATAGTTTAGTTTCTGCTAGTGGTCTAAGAGAGGATGTATTTAAAGGCATCCTCACGAAAATGGTTCAAAAAAATGGACCAATTGAATTTGATGAAGGAGGGGGAACAGTAACATTAAAAGGGGAGGTTGATTTCTAATGAGTTCAAAAGAAATTTTGGCTTTTATAGAGCAATTTGAAACAGCTTATGATACCTATTGGCAAGTACTCCAAAAACATAACGAAGATGTTCTTACTCAGTTAAGAGACGCTTGGAAGAGTATGCAGGCAGAACAAAAAGAAGTAGATACCATAAATGAAAAATTATCTGCTCAAAACTCAGAATTGACAGAATTAAGAACAAAATCAGAGGAAATGGACACATCTATTGAAAGTTTAAGAACAAAGAAGGATGAGTTAACATCAAAGATTAATGAATTAAGTGCTACCTTGGAGACAAGTGTTCATGATTTAAAGGCACCTCAATTTGAATTGGAAAACCTTGTTGATAAACTAGATAGCGGAAACGAGAAAATAAGTACTAAAGAGGCAGAAAAAACAACTCTTGATCAAAAAACAGTTGAAAATGAAAATCGAGAAATAGAGCTGAAGAATAGTTATCAGAAAAAGATGGATGAGTTAGACGGAAAAATTAATCAATTAAGGCAAGAAAACTTTTTCACATCATTTCTGATTGAAAATTCCGATGAAGAAATTCATGAAGTTGACATAATCGCAACGATCATGGATAAAGGAAGTGCAAAACTTGACGAATTAAAAAAGCTCTTGGATGTCCCTCCGATCATGGCTGTACGCACCATAAAACAGCTAGCAGTTAAGGGAATTCTTAATCTCGATGAAAACACCAACACAGTCACGCTTCCTTAATTGAAGTTCAATTAAATTAATTATTTTTCTATTTTTATTAATCTATATAAATTTTAAATAACTCCTGTTCTTAAACTGACTGCTTAGATATATTTTTTTTTATTTGCTAATTTTATTATTGGTTTTTTAGATTAGGATGTTTTTCTATTAATTATTGACTTACGCAATCACTTAAAATTTATATTGATGAAAGTTCATTTAGTCTGTAATAAATGAGATTTATTTTACTCTAATAAATTTAAAGAAATTGATAAAATATTTGAAAGTCTGGTAAAGGACTAGGTATTTTTGCTCTATTAATCGCAATTGGAGCATTAGGTTTAGGTGTGTATCAATTTATTCTTCCTTCACCTTCAGAAGGGCCAATAATCTACACCGACACGAATTATGAGCAAATCGATTTAAATTATGCTACAATAAGTCATATCATACCTAATCTAAACGTTACTTATAGTGCTAATGTTGGTGACAACGTGTTACTTGAGTATAGCGGAAATGTTTATTACGGTATAAGTGGTGGCACACCTGAACTAAATATTTATTTTTATGTTGACGGTGTTCCTCCTTCACCATACGCAGAAATGAAACTACAATATCCAAGCACAAATCGACGTTGTCCTGTTATATTCAGATATCACTTCCAAGAAAGTGTAGCAGGATCGCATCTCGTGAGGGTTTCAACAGCTATTGACGTAGATAGTACAGGTACATATTTGATTAATAGCCTACTTAAAGTTACCATATATTAATATTTCTCTAATTTTCTTTTTTTTCTTTTTTAGCGTTCAGTTTTTACTAATTTCTTTCATGACACCTGCGAATTCTTTTCTTAAAATGAGCTGGAATTCTGAATAGTGTTCTTACAGTTATAGTATATTGAGATTACTCAAAAATCTTTTTTTTTTTAAAACAGCTTTTTAATTAAGTTACCATTTAGGTTTTTTTTTTATCAATTTTAAAATAATCCCTTGAATATTATGAAATAATAAAAATCTTTTTGATTTAAATTATGATTTAAAGGTGAAAAAAATCTCAAGCAAGATTATGTCCATGGAAGAAGCTATAGGAAAATTTGTTCATGATGAGGAAATGGTTTTTTTAGGTGGTTTTGGGAATGGAATCACGTACTCTGCAGCCCACGAGATCATGAGACAAAAGAAGAGGAACCTCAAAATTTGTAAATGCAGTGGAGGGATCTTATTTGATCAATTAATAGGTGCTGGGGTTACGAATCAAATCATTACATCACATTGCTGGAATGGCACTGGTCCACAACCAGCTTGGAATTATAAGCGAGCCATGGAAGAAGGAATACCAGAAAAAGTAGTTTACAATGAACAATCATTATTCATGATTAACATGTCGTTTTTTGCGGGATATATGGGCATCCCATTTGTACCTATAAAGTCACTTGTTGGGACTAGCATTATAGAGCATCCAAAAGAGGTAGGATTAAAGGCGGCCATGGTGACATGTCCATTCACGGGGCAAGAAGTTTGTGTTGTCCCTGCTATAAATCCCGATGTTGGAGTTATACAGGTACAGAGGTCAGATAGTGAAGGAAATGCTCAAATGTGGGGCTTTATCGGAGATACTAAATACGGAATTAATGCCTGCAAAAAAATCATTGTGGCTGCAGAAGAAATAGTAGATAGAAAGGTTATCATGGAATCGCCAGAGCGTACCATCGTAACCTCACATAAAGTTGATGCCGTTGTACATGAGCCATGGGGGGGACATCCTGCTAGCATGCAAGGTTTTTATTATACCGACTTAGAATATAATTTTAATTATGCAAAAGAAACAAAAACATTAGAAGACTGGGAGAATTGGCTAGAAAAATGGGTTACTGGTGTAAATGATAGACAAGAATATCTAAAAGTGTTAGGGGATACAACAATTAAGAAATTAAAAGCTAAACCAATTATACAAGGAGCTGTTGATTATGGGTACTGAAGAAGAGAGATGTACTGAATTCTCTGGTTATGAAATGATGTTGATATCGGCTTGCCGGCAAGTAAAAAAAAGTGACATTATATTTAATGCCTTTCATTGGCCCTTTCTCGTCGTTCATATGGCAAGATTACTCCACTTTCCTGATCTTTACAATGTTATAGAAATAGGAATAACTCAAGACGAGCTCATTGAACCTACTAAAATGCCCTATTCTATTAGCGACCCAATTTTGGTTCCTAACTCATTATTTGTAGGAGATTCTATTGATGTTTTATCCATACTACAGCGTGGCGAAATAACCCTTGCTTTCTTGAGTACTTCTATGATTGATAAGCATGGAAACTGCAACACGACTGTTATAGGACCATATGATAAGCCGATTTATCGATTACCCGGTGGTGGAGGAGCCACTGAGATTGCAGGATTATCAAAAAGACTAATCTGGCTTTTAGATGAGCATTCCAAAAGAAGATTTAAGGAGAAATTAGAGTACATAACAGATCCGGGATATCTGGATGGATATGAAAGTAGAGTAAAAGCGGGCTATCCTCCTGATACGGGTCCAGACGCAATCATAACACCTCTTTGCATCATGCGATTCGATCCCGAAACCAAAGAAGCATATTTGGATGCACTACACCAAAATGTTACAATAGATCAAGTGAAAGAAAACACGGGATGGGACTTGAAAGTAGCAAAAGAGGTGAAACAAATAGAACCACCAACAATTAGAGAAATTGAAATCTCCCGAAAAACCATGCAAGACGCAATTGATCAATATTATATATTAAAACCGGAATGGACTATTTATTTAGATAAGTAATAGCACTACTACGAGACTTAGCAATATATAAGTATCAATTTTAATTTTACACCATAGAGGAAAATTATGAAACGTTTTAATAGTTTTGACACAATTCGCGGATTTTGTATGGTTATTATGGTTGTAGGCCATTTACTCGGTTGGTGGTTAAGACCTCAGGAAATTTGGTTGGTTGTAGCATATCATGCAATACTTGCGGATATAGCAGCTTCAGGGTTCTTATTAATTTCTGGAGTTAGTAGCATGATATCATTTAGGAGTAGTCTTACAAAAGCTGAGATCTCAGATGATTATAATCAACATATGGTAAAAAACGAGTATATTTATCGAGGATTACTTATTTTGATTGTAGCTTTAATTTACAATAGTATTGATGCAATGAGGAATTTAAATCCTTTAAGAATATGGACGTGGTACATACCAATGACAATAGCCTTTTCAATTTTATTAGCATATCCGTTATTGAAAGTTTCAAAAAGGTTAAGAATTTTATTTGCGATATTATTATGGATCTTTAATTTCTTAATTTTATCATTACTATTACCTCTTGAACGGCAGGGAAATATTTTTAGTGTGCTATTTTATATTTTGTATAATGACATAGAAGTTTTCCCAATTCTATTTTATTTAAGTTATTTTTTAATAGGAACGGTGATTGGAGAAATTGTTTACGAGATATACCAAAATAATGATGAGAAAGCAAGATTGGACGCTTTAAAATATAAATTAATACTTCCGCTCTTAATAATTGGTGGTATGCTAACAATATTAGGGGTTATCCTTTTTTTCCCTGGATTTTTATTGCATGGGACCATCTCCGCAACAATCTATACCTTGGGACTAATTTTAATTCTTACTTCAACCCTCTTAATTATAGAAGAATTTGAAGTTTTCAAGAGGAAGAAAAGCTATAGATTTCTCTACTATTACTCATACTATTCATTGACGATTTATTTAACCCATAATGCTTTGTTTTTTCTCTTTGTAGGACAATTGAATATATTTAACATATGGATCATTTTAACAGTGGTGATGGTCTTATTAAGTTTGTTAATTCGATACGCACATAAAAAATATGGAATAAAAGTATCTGTGAAAGTGCAATTAAGTCGATTAGCTAGGGGTATCTCAAATAAAATTGAAATGAAACATAAGAATAAACAAAAAATGCTTGAGCATGAATAAATTAAAGTATCAAGAACTTTATTTAAGCCACAATTTACTTTATTTTCTCTTCCCCTCTCAACTCTCAATATCTAACATCTGGATGGCCATCACAGTGGTGATGGTCTTATTAAGTTTGCTAATTCGATACTCACATAACAAATATGGAATAAAAGTATCTGTGAAAGTACAATTAAGTCGATTAGCTAGGGGTATCTCAAATAAAATTGAAATGAAACATAAGAATAAATAAAAAATGCTTGAGCATGAAGCATAATATATTCTAGTAAGAAAGTATTCGAAATCAATTCAATATTCTTTAGATAATAAATTTGGTAGGCAGGTCATCTTTTTAAAATTACCATTTTTTAATTTGGAACTTTTCTATCCCTAATTGACGTGGAAACCTTGTATAATTCTTTCAAACTGCGTCGACATAAATGGTTTGGAATGTATAAATATTCCAATCTCAACTCAAGAAAAGAATCAGGCAGAGCCTTTACTAGGGTTGCGCAAATATCCAAATGACTTAAAGAATCTAATCGTCCTATACATTCGGGGAGCAGTTTTAAAGGATTATCATCTATACTGAGATGCTTGAGATTAATGAGGTCGCAAAAAGTATCAGGTAGAGACTCGATTTTATTATAGCCCAGATAAAGCTGCTTCAAGTCGTATAACCCATTTATTTCTTCGGGTACAAATTCAATAGCGTTATTTGTTAAGACTAACTTCATTAAACGTGTTAGTTTTAAGATTTCATTGGGAAAATTTCCTAAAGAACAATTCACAAGACAGAGGTCCGTAACGTGTCCTGTTTCATCAACTGCTATATATGGAGAATCGCATAGTACTTTTCCATTAAGCAGGTGAAAATTAGGGCTCAGTAAGGCTAATACCTTCGCTTCTTGGGGAGGTATCCATTTTAATACAAAATCGATCAAGGGGATGGGAATTATTGTTTCAATAAATCCAAAACTTTTATCGCTATTAAACTCAAAGGATAATAAATTCTCCACTATCTTTAAATCCTCATCTAATAGGATGGCCAATAATTCTTGATCTGGTAAGTGTTTAAGAATTAGAGAAAATAGGTCATTGTATTCTAGGTATTTAGTCTCTCTGCTATAATTTTCAATATTACCAAAACCATATTTTCTAGCCGACATAATACACTCATTTTCAATGTTCCCCTTAAATCTACTTACATTAAATGAAGCGATAAATTTCCTAACCTCTATTTCAAGAATCTCCTTATTAGCATTTTTTAGAATATCTGCAATTTCATTCTTTACTTCATATGCATATTCATGATTGATTTTTGCTGATATGAGGTGGAGAATGAATTGTATTACTACAGGCGACTCTATCAAACCCATATTAAATCGAAATTCGAGAAACTGATTAAGGTTCTCTAAAATATAGACTATTTTTTCAAGAAATTTGTCAAAAAACATACTATCTTCTTCGACGGGTGTGAGTAGATGGCTTAAAATTTCTGAGCTATCTTTTAAAAAGCATGAGGTGGCAATGAATTCACACTTGGTTTCAAGATCCAAGTATTTATACTCTTTTCTTAAATAACGCTGAAGCTTATTATTATTAATTAAAAGTGTGATAAAAGCTATTATGGTATCAACTTTATAATCGAACATAAACTCATCAAATGGGTCATCTAAGATCTCAAAGATGGATTTAACTGATAGAGTAAGACTTTTTTGCAAGGCATCCCAATTCAAAAGATTTATTTCTTCACTCTTTAGGTGATTTACATACCCTTCATTGATTAAGAACTGAATGACATTGACAGCACCCGAGTCAAGACGTATTGCTATTTCTTGTTTGAATACTCTCTTAGCTTGAACGTCTCCTTCCTCCGCTAATCTATTCAATAAAGGAAAAGCTAAATTACTGTGAAGTATTCGCGTGTCGTATCCGTTCTCATACCATGTCTTCAAATTACTAGAGTGAGCAAAAAATTCTGTTTCAGGAGAGATATTATATTGCTGATAATTGCTTGATCTGTCATAAAGCACTAAATTCTCGGTTATGTCGTCGATTGAGTCGATTTCATCAAACTTTTCAACCTCACTAAGGGGAATGGTGAGTGCAATGGATTTACAAATCTCGAAAGGCTTGTCTGCTATATATATAACTGTTGAGTCTCCTATTAACCTTACCGAAAGTAAATCATTAATCTTGTATTCTTTAATGACCATGGATTTAGTTAAAAACATTAATGTTTAAATTTAAATGTCTTTTTTACTTCTACTTGAAAAAAAAAAATTATTTAAGTTGGTAAAAAACATTCTAAACCTATATTTTCTCCTATAGCACCATCTATATCACAAATAGCAACTGACATAATATCATCTGCAATTCCAAGCCCCAAATCAATGTAATCTTGAAGCCATAATGGAATATCACCAAATGAAACATCCCAAGTAGGATCAAGAAAACACCATGTATATCCAACATAAGGATCAATATCTCCAAGATTCCATAAAACACCATCAGGATAAGCTATATCAAAATCAACTGTATCTTCTATATGAACTAATAAACTTCCATGATAAAAAGCATCATAAGTAGGATGATTTGGGTCATGACTTATAGCAATTGCAGTTTCAAGTCCACATGATTCTAAATAAGCAGCACATAAAATTGCTTGGTCTTCACAGTCTCCCATAGTTCTAAAAGCGGTTTCTACGGGGAATTTAATGTAATCCCACTCAAAATATGTTTGCCCCAAAGTTATATCTGAATCATATTCATAATTAATATTATTTATGCAATCTTGAACAACATTATATATAATTAAGAGATTATCCAACCCAGTTAATTCATCTAATTCCCAAAAATTAATTGTATTACAATAATCTATAGTATATAACATTATCCAACGAGATAAATACATTGTATCATTTCCAAATACTAAAGCATCAGAAAAGGCATTAGACACATCTTCAAAAGCATTATATTGTCCACTATCATGTAGTATCACATCTCGACAATATTCCACGAAAGCTTTCCAATATTCTTGTTCATCTAATTCCCATAAACCTTCAAGATATGAGTCTAGATAATACCTTCTAACAGCTTCAGCAAATAGGCTATATTGAACTGGAAGTATCTGTTGACTAATATATTCATTTAATGTATCATATTTGAATTGGAGGAGTTGGTGATCGTCTAATAGGGCATTATACATGATATTTAAATTCTGATGATCGTCTAATAGGGCATTATAAGTAGTATTTAAATTCTGATAATCCTCCAATAGGGCATTATAAGTAGTATTTAAATTCTGATAATCCTCCAATAGGGCATTATAAGTAGTATTTAAATTCTGATAATCCTCTAATAGGGCATTATAAGTAGTATTTAAATTCTGATAATCCTCCAATAGAACATCATAATTCTCAGATAATAATAGATAGTTGGATAATAACATACTATAATTTTCAACCAATTTCTGATGATCCCCCCATAAGCTCTCGAAATCTGCTGATAATTCGAGATAATCTCCTGACAAAGAATCATAATCTGAGTTCGAAATAAAGTACATTGGCGTGAAGATCCCAACCAAACCCCCTAATGCAACTATTCCTACAATAAAACCTAATTTTGATCTTTCCATATTTTACACATCTTTTTGATTTTTGATTTTCGTTTTCTTATAGAATTCTCTATAGAAAGTAGTATAAATAAGAAGAATATTCCGACAAAATATAAATCTTTACTTTTGTGAAAAGATTGAAATTAGATCGCTAATTATTATATTCGGGATTAATTTAGACAAAAATATTAAAAATCAGAAATGAGAGTAAGAAATGTCAAAATCAATAATAAATGATGTTTTTACAACTAAATTAAGGAATGAAACATTTCTTCATTTTGCCGAGAATTCTACAATGGGGATTTTAATAATTCAGAGAGGCTATTTACTATATTTTAATAAAAAATTTACGGAGATTTTTGGGTATACTCTTGAAGATATTAACAATTGGAAAAAAAGGGAATTCTATAAAATAGTGCATCCTGAAGATTTACCATACTTAATAGAAAACTTTAAGATTGAAGCTGATAAAAAAACAGTATCAGTACGATTTAGAGGGGTAAGAAAAGATAACCATATAATCGATATAGAGAATTACATGTGTTATATCAAGTATAACAATAAAACAGCATACTTATCGAGCTATATTCCTTTAGAAGAGTCCTTTGATGAATTTTATATCCCTAAATTGATCAAAATCAAAGAAAAAAAGAAAATCATATTAGATTATCATCCGGATCTGATCAAACTTTTAGCAGATAATGAGATCAAATTCGAAATTATCAAGCATAGCTCATTTCGAGAAGAAGATTAACACTTTTTTTCATGATCCTCTCCAGATATCTCTTCAAAATGAACATTATATCTTTTTTCCGGATCAAGAATTTTATGCTTGATTAAAGCACGTGGGATATACACAATTGTATCTGGTCCCATAGAAGCTAATTTTACATCTTCTAACGTAAAGATATTCCTCTCTTTATTCATATTCTGTTCCATATTGGATCACTTTAAATAATTTATATTATATTTTATAGAACTTTAAATATATTTTTTCAAATAGAATTCTATAGAACTCTCTATAGAAGGTGTAAAAAATTAAAATCGAAATTGATCTTCCTGATATTTTTAAAAAATATTTTGAGTATTTAGAATTAAATTTTAATATCAACAAAAAAGAATATTTAGAGGGAATTATAAAAAAAGAAATTAACAGTAGGAACGACGATTTAGTGGTTTTTTAACAAATTTAATCTTTTTTGATAAATTTCTTCAAACTAGTTTCTTTATGCTCTTTATCTCTAGATGCGAAGTAATGATGTTTTTTCTATACTTTAAATAAGATATTAATTACTTATGATTAAATAGTTTTAATAATAAATAAGAATATCATGAATTTATGGCTAAAAGAGACAGAATCATGATCTTCATTGATCATAATAATCTTTTCTATGAATACAAAAGACAAGGTATAAAATTTCAGTATATTCCGTTAATCAAGATATTGAGCCAAGAACGTCCAATCACTAAAATCTTTACATATATGGGTACAGAATATTTACGAGAGAGAAGTAGAGTAATTAAAAGAGAAAAATTTTTTCAATTTCTAAAAAGAAACGGAATTATTGCTAAGAAAATTCCCTTAATAGAAAAACCTGGAGGCAAACAAAAAGAAAAAGAAGTAGATATATCATTGGCAATAGACATGTTAGATTTTACTTTCCAAGATAAATTTGATCGTGCCATATTAGTAAGTGGTGATGGAGATTTTAGACCAGTAATAAAAAGAATCCAAAGTTATAATAAAGAAATTGAAATTTGGTCTTTTAGAAACGCACTTTCAAGTAGATTAAAGCAAACTATAGAAAGAAGAGATCTCCATTACCTTGATGATTATTTGGAATAAAAAAGAAATGGAGAGTATTCTAGCATAAAAGCGTATTAATATTATCTATCGTAAATATCAATACTCTCCAAATTATACAATACAATTTTATTATATAAAATTTTGTATTACAATTCTAAGTATTTTCGAATCTAGACTTTCAATGAACCCTCATATTCTTAATTCTTCTAAATATCACTCCAGCTGTAAATACAGAAATAATCACTAAAATTAATATTAAATACCCTGGAATGCTAGGATCATAATCATCTCCTCCTCCTCCATTATCTTCAGGAAGATTAATTGTGAAATAATCACTAAATCCAAAAACAGTATTATCAATATAATCAACTATTTTAATTCTATATTCTGTATTAAAAATGTAATTATCACTAGCATAAATAACCCAATTATAAAGTCCATCATTTGTTGATCCTGTTGCTAAGGTTTCAATAAGAGTGCTCCCTAAATATAATTGAATATTAACTTGTGAAATAGAGCCGGTAGTACTCCATCCTATATTATAGATTTCATCCGTTAATACTTGTCCTGCTGTTGGAGCATGCACAGAAATCTTTTTTGCATAGATAAAATCAAAGGAGATTTCAACTGTCTTTGAAGTAAATATTGAAAATGAATTAGAAAAATAAACTCTAAACGCATCATCATAAGGAGCAATAAAATAAATTGTCCCTGATATTACCCTTCCATAATCTTCTATTTTAACACCATTAGAATTTTCAATATAAAGATCTACGTCTTTATTTCCTCCAGCAATTACTTCAAATTCTATTTTTAATGTATCCCCCACATCCAAATTAATATTAAAATAGATTTTAGCTCCAGCAGAAATTGTTTCAGTATAATCTGGATTATCTATTGCAATAGATGAATTGATAAAGAAAGGAGATAAGACAAAAATCACTAATAATGTTAAAATTACATTTCTGGTTTTCTTCATATTATTACATCATTTTTTTAAATTCTTATAGAATTCTCTATAGAAAGTAGTATAAATAAGAAGAATATTCCGACAAAATATAAATCTTTTCTTTTATAAAAAGATTAAAATTAGATAGCCAATTAATATATTCGGGATTAATTTAGACAAAAATATTAAAAATCAGAAATGAGTGTAAGAAATGTCAAAAGTTAAAGTAAATGATGTTTTTACAACGAAATTAAGTAATGAAACATTTCTTCATTTTGCTGATAATTCAGCAATGGGGGTTTTAATAATTCAGAGAGGTTATTTATTATATTTTAACCAAAAATTTACGGAGATTTTTGGGTATACTCCTGAAGATATTAACAATTGGAAAAAAAGGGAATTCTATAAAATTGTTCATCCTGAAGATTTACCATACCTAACAGAAAACTTTAAGATTGAAGCTGATAAAAAGACAGTATCGGTACAATTTAGAGGGGTAAGAAAAGATAACCATATAATCGATATAGAGAATTACATGTGTTATATCAAGTATAACAATAAAACAGCATACTTATCGAGCTATATTCCTTTAGAAGAGTCCTTTGATGAATTTTATATCCCTAAATTGATCAAAATCAAAGAAGAAAAGAAAATCATATTAGATTATCATCCAGATATAGTCAAACTTTTAGTAGATAATACCGTAAAATTCGAAATTATCAAGCATAGCTCATATCGAGAAGAATATTAACCCTTTTTTTCATTATCCCCTTCAAATAGCTCTTCAAAATGAACATTATATCTTTTTTCAGGATCAAGAATTTTATGCTTAATTAACGCACGGGGGATATAGACAATAGTATCTGGACCCATAGAAGCTAATTTTACATTTTCTAAGGTAAAGATATTCCTCTCTTTATTCATATTCTGTTCCATATTGGATCACTTTAAATATTTTATATAATATTTTATAGAACTTTAAATATATTTTTTCAAATAGAATTCTATAGAATTCTCTATAGAAGGTGTAAAAAATTAACGTACAATTAAGTCGATTAGCTAGGGGTATCTCAAATAAAATTGAAATGAAACATAAGAATAAACAATAAATGCTTGAGTATGAATAGATTAATAAAATTTTGATTGGCTTCTTGGATGGTCTAAATCCAAACGTTACAATAAATTAAAGTATCAAGAACTTTTCTATACATTATGAAATATACTAAACAACATGCGGCAGTTTGCGGGCTTTATTGTCCATCATGTACAGTATTTATTGCCACCCAAGAAGATCCAAAACGTCTTGAAGTGTTAGCTAACTTGATGGGTATAACTTCTGAAGAAATTAAATGCAATGGATGCCGATCCGATAAACGTATCCCTTATTGTGACACTTGTAAAATTTACCCCTGTGCTGAACAGAAGGGAATTGACTTTTGTGGAGAATGTGATGAATACCCTTGTACTGATTTAAAAGAGTTTCAAGCCGCAGGAGCACACCGTTTTGAATTATGGCAATCACAAGAACTATTAGTAAATTTAGGATATGACAAATGGATGGAAGAAATGTCGAATTATTATTCTTGTCCTAAGTGTGGCATTATTAATTCCGCCTATGATTCTAAATGTAGATCTTGTAATAATCAGCCCAGCAATAAGTATACTGAGAAATATGGCAAAGAAATTATCAAATTTTTAGCAAAACAACAAAATGATCTGAAAAGAGACTAACAGAGAAGTATTAATCATTAATTCTACTTTATGAATTGAGTGGAAATGTAACGTTACCTTGACCATTCATTACTTTATTTTTAATTAATTTCTTATTTTCTTAATTCTCAAGAATTGTTTTTAATTATAACCTCTATTTTTTGAAAGATTTATTAATGATTTAGGGTTTTAAGTTATAACATCGATATGTTTTATGGTACCAATCGAAAATGTTTATAAAAGTTAGGGACCACAAAACCACCTTATTATTAACACTTATAATAATAGCAGGAGGTTCAGTGGGCGCATATTTAGCAATCGACATTTTAAATGCTCAAAATCCCGATCAAATCACTTTAGCGACTACTACTTCTACGTATGATTCTGGATTATTAGATATTTTACTGCCTAAATTTACAGAATCAACAGGGATAGATATTAAAGTGTTATCTGTTGGAACTGGTCAAGCTATAGCATACGGAGAAAGTGGAGATGCAGATGCTATTCTTGTTCACTCTAGATCAAGAGAAGATGCGTTTGTAAACGATACTGGAGGACAAACGCCATACGGTGTGTATAGAGCATGTATCATGTATAACGACTTTATAATAGTAGGTCACAATTCAAATCCGGCTAAAATAGAGTCGGGGGACAACATAACTGTGGTTTTGACAAAATTAAAAGATGCAATAGATTCAGGCAATACAACATTTTACTCAAGAGGAGATAGCTCTGGAACCTATTCGAAGGAAATAACTCTTTGGAGTCTTATTGATGTTACACCTGATACTTACTGGTTCGATCAAGCTGAAAAATATACTGAAACAGGACAAGGTATGGGATCTACTCTTTTAATGACCAACCAGGATTCCAGCAATAAAGGCTATACTTTAATAGATAGAGGAACATGGCTTTCATTTAATGATACTTACACTAGTTTAGATATTCTGGCAGAATCTGTGGTAGGAGAAGATTATTTATTAAATCCATATGGATTTATCCCTGTAAATCCTGGACGTCATTCTCATGTAAAATATGAAGCTGTGCTAAGATTAGGTGGTTTTTTGACTTCTCCCTATGGTCAAAGTTTAATAGGAGCATATAAGAAAAATAATGCTGTTTTATTTCAGCCTAACTTTGGAGTATGTAATAGTACAAATGATTGTGACAGTACTGATGAAGAAGTTGCATTTTGGACTCAACACCAGAGTGAATTTGTAGGTTTATCGATTTAAAATATTAGAAGGAATTAATAAGGTTTGAATTATAGTGTCTAATGAAATTATTGATGGGATTATAGAAGCATTCTACTTAATGTTCACATTAGATCAAGAATTATGGGGTGTTATCTTTGTATCCTTTCGAGTATCATTGATGTCTACTTTCCTCGCATTATTAGTAGCATTACCTATTGGTTCTTTTATAGGATTACGTGAGTTTCGTGGCAAAAAAGGGGTTTCAAATTTAATAAATACCTTTATGGGTTTTCCACCTGTAGTAATGGGACTTATTGTGTTCTTACTATTATCTAGGAGTGGTCCATTTGGATCTTTAGGACTACTCTATTCTACAACAGCCATGATAATTGCTCAATTCCTTCTTGCCGTACCAATTATAACTGGAACCGCTAAAGCTGCTATTGAAAGTATAGATCCTTCCATAAAAGAAACAATTCTCTCTTTAGGTGCTAATGAACGGCAATTATGGTGGGAATTAATAAAAGATTCTAAAAAATCTATAATAGCTGGTTTTCTGGTAGCTTATGGTCAAGCGATTTCAGAAGTAGGAGCGGTAATGATTGTGGGTGGAAATATTCGTTGGGACACGAGAACTTTTACAACTTCTATTGTACTCCAAACTCGAATGGGTGAATTCGGAATGGCGATTGCGTTGGGTGTTATACTCATTTCAATTGCCTTTATTGTTAACTACGGTTTAACTCGTTTACAAGCACGAGGTGACTAAAATAACTCTACTAGAAATCAATAATCTCTCTAAAAACTATTCAAAAAATGATAAGCTAGCAGTTAAAGTGCTTTCAGATATCACATTTTCAGTTAATAAAGGAGAGTGTTTTGTAATAATCGGTCCAAATGGGAGTGGAAAAACTACGCTCCTAAGGATATTAGGATTACTAGAGCAACCGACAGCAGGAAAGATTGCATATAATGACAAAGATTTAACACATCTTTCAAGGAAAGAAATGGTTCGATACCGTCGAAAATTCTCTTTTGTCAGACAAAAGCCTGTTGTAAGGAACACAACCGTATTCAAGAATATTGCTTATGGGTTAAAAGTAAGGGGAATGAAGCCCGATGATTATATTGCGACTGTAAATGAGACTATAAAGTTTGTTGGATTAGAGGGATTTGAGAATGAAAATGCAAGGTCTTTATCGGGTGGAGAAATGCAACGAGTTGCGATTGCTATGAATTTTGTTATTAATCCAGACATTTATTTATTGGACGAGGTTTTCGCTAATTTGGATCCTATGAATGTTAAATTGTTAGAAGAATTTATACTCAAAATTAAGCAAGACAAAACTAAAACCATTATAATGAGTACACATGATCCTCTCGAGGCGATAAAATATGCTGATCGAATAGTTGTACTCAATAAAGGGCAAATAACTCAAATAGGTTCTCCTAATGAAATCTTTACAACACCTAAGGATGAATTTACTGCGTTATTCGTAGGTTATGAAAATATTTTTCATGGAATAGCTTCTATTGACAAATCTACCGGATTAAACTTAATCAAGATTAATAATTTAACCATTACCGCATCCAGTCAAATAGAAGGTGAAGTCAAAGTGTGTCTCCGTCCAGAAAGCATCGGTGTTGTAAAAGATCCTCCTAAAAATACGAGTTATAGAAATACATTTAAGGGGATAATTGAAAATATACGGGATTTAGGTAATATTTGCCATTTAATTGTTAAATGTAATTCTGAGAAGTTTCTAATAACAATAACACAGCTCTCCCGTAGGAATTTAAATTTATCTATAAATTCTGAAGTATATATAAACTTTAAAGCTACAGACGTTAAAATATTATGAATAAATTTTTAAGAAATTCAAATTTACATAAAATAGTGTCGTTATGTCTATATGAAAACAACGAAAAAGTCAAGACCTTAAGCTAAAATGATTGATATTTCTAAAAAAGATACGATTTCCAGAACAGCAACAGCATCAGGTAAGATTAAACTTAAATCTGAAACTATTGAAAGGATTAAAACTAAGCAAATTGAAAAAGGAGACACTTTTACAATTGCAAAAGTCTCTGCTATTAATGCTGTTAAAAAAGTACCGGATTTAATTCCTTTTTGCCACCCAATCCCGATAACAAACGTGAATGTCGATTTCAATATCGATAATAACGTGATAACTGTTACTTGCATAGTTAAGAGTATTGCAAAAACAGGAGTAGAGATGGAAGCTTTAACTGGTGTAAGTGTAGCCCTTCTGAATTTATGGGATGTAGTAAAAATGTATGAAAAGGATGAAAAAGGGCAATATCCATCCACAATAATCTATGATATAAAAGTTGACAAGAAAATCAAAGGACAATGAGTTTATAACATGAAAGATAAATGTAATCGAGAAATAAAACACATTCGGTTTTCAATTACATCAAAGTGTAATTATAATTGCATCTTTTGTGATAATGAAGGATTTATTCCGAAGACTTCGGAGTTAACTGTTGATGAGATTACTAAATTGTGTAAGATATTAGCAGAAATTCTCAAAGTTAGTAAAATTAAATTCACTGGTGGAGAGCCATTATGTCGAGAACAAATCGTAGATATCATTAGAAATGTGTCTGAGTTACATTTATATAAAGATATTTCTATGACAACCAATGGGCTCCTCTTATTTGAAAAATCAGAAGCATTATACAATGCGGGATTAAATCGCATAAATGTTTCGTTAGGATCACTCGATCCTAGAATGTATGAAAAAATATATGGTTCAAGAACCTTAGATAAAGTATTAAAGGGATTACAAAAGGCAAAAGAGGTTGGTTTTACACCAATTAAGTTGAATTTTGTGTTAATGAAGGGGATTAATGATAGTGAATTAGAGGATATGATCAATTTTTGTGGAAATAATGGATTTGTTTTACAACTAATTGAGTTACATGAAGTTTCAGATGTTATAGGGGGAAATGGTGATTTTTATAAGAATTATCATGTAGATATTAAGCCGATTATTAAGAATCTCGAATCCAGAGCCAAAAAAACTATAATTAGAGGAAGTATGCAGAATCGTAAAGTTTTTACATTACAAAATGAAACCGTAATAGAGACAATATCACCAAGTCATGAATTTTGCTTAGGCTGTTCAAAATTGAGAGTCGGATGTGACGGAAATCTTTTTGGATGTTTATACAAATCGGATCTTGGAAGAAATGTTAAAGAAGCTCTCCAAAATCATTATTCACTATCAAAATATGAAAAATTAGTAAAGCATGTAGTTAATTCACGAGAGCCCTATTATTAAATCGATAAGATAAAAATGATTGTTGAAATTCTTTATTTTGCTGAAATTAAGGATATTACAGGTAAAGAGAGAGAGAAATTTGAAGTTTCTCAAAACATGGGAGATTTATTACATGTGTTATTTGAAAAATACAAATCTCTTCACGATTTAATTTGGAATGAAGAGTCTCAGAAAATCAATAATTTAATTTCAGTAATAATTAATAATCAAGCAATTCATCAGATAGATCCTTCTCAAATTCATTTGAATAATGGAGATACGATCGCTTTTCTATTACCTGTGTCAGGTGGCTAGTTAAAATGAGTACAAGTAATAAAACTCGTAATATATCTGGTATTTATAAGAAAGGGGAAATAACTTTAGAGCAAATAGTAAATTCTGTAAAGGATAACTCCAACATAAAGAAAGCGGGATCTATCCATACATTCACCGGAATTGTAAGAGAAAGTTCCCTTAATGGTAAACTAGTAGATAGTATGAAAATAGATGCTTACGATGATTTGGCAAATGATAGTATTATTAGAATTTGTAATAGATTAAAACAGGAAGAAGGGATAATTGATGTAAAAATCGTCCATTTAAAAGGAGACTTTGATCTTACTGATGATTTAGTTTATGTGGTTGTGGCCTCAGCACACAGGAAAGAAGGATTTAATGTAATTAGTAAGGCTGTTGAGATGTATAAAAAAGAAATTGCTGTCTGGAAACGAGAAAATTATGAAAATGGATCCTCTGAATGGATTCATTAGAAATGGTCTATTGAAGATTAAATAATAAATTTTAACTATTGAAAAATAAGATTAAAAATAATTGATTCAATTATGAAATTTCTAAAAACTATAAGTGTAGCAGAATTTAAAGCCATTCTTGAATCAATTCCAAAATTAATTTTTGAAGAAGAACTAGTTAGGATCGAAGAGAGCTTTAATAGAACCCTTTCTCGAGACATTACGAGCAGTATAGATGTTCCACACTTTCGGAAATCAAGGATGGATGGATATGCTGTAATTGCAGAAGATACCTTTGGCGCGGAAGAAGATAACCTAATCGAGCTTGAATTGCTAGAATCAATACCAGCAGGAGTAGCACCTCAAAAAAGGTTGAAGAGAGGAAAATGTTCTTACGTAGCTACGGGAGCAGCCGTACCTGAAAATGCAAATGGAGTTGTAATGGTTGAATTCACTGAAAAAAAGGAGAATAAAATATTAATATCTAAAGCCGTTACTCCTGGAACTCATATTATAGAGATTGGTCATGATATAATAAAGGATACTCGAATTATAGAAAAAGATTCGTTGGTTGATTTAGCTACTATGGGAATTATGTCATCTTGTGGAATAAAAGAACTATTGGTATATAGACGACCGTTGATATCCTTAATGAGTACGGGAAATGAGCTTGTTAGTCAAGACATCCAAGAATTAGAAATTGGCAAAATATATGATATAAATTCTATTGTACTAAAGCAAGCTATAGAAAATTCAGGTGTTCTAGTTAAATTTCTGGGTGTGATTAAGGATAACTATAATGAATTAAAAAATGCCATTGATCGCGCTTTAGAAAGTAGTGATATTGTTATATTATCTGGAGGGACGTCTAAAGGTCAAGGAGATTTAGCTCCCCTAATTTTAGATGAATACAAAGATCTAGATATCTTAATACACGGAGTAAAAATTAAGCCCGGTAAACCAATAATTTTTGCAAAAAAGAAACAAAAATTAATATTCGTATTACCCGGTTATCCTACTTCTGCTTTAAGTTGCTTCTACGTATTTATCGATAATTTTTTGAGGAAAATTTCGGGATTTCCGTTAAGAGAGAAATTCTCAAAAAAGATGGAAATTGGTGAAAGGATATATAGCACCGTTGGGCGCCATGAATTTAAAGCGGTAAAATTAAAAGAAGACAATGGAGTCAATAAAATATACCCCATTAAAACAGGATCAGAAGCTATAAGCACTATGTTTTATGCAGATGGTTATATTGAAATTGATGAGTTGGAATCAATAATAGAAAAAGGAGATAAAAGAACAATATATTTCTTCTAAACTATTCGATATTAAAAATACAGTGGTTAATATGAAAAAAGAAGTGGAAGTTCATGAGGGGCATAAAAGCAAAGCTCCAAAAGAAATTAATATTGCTCTAGTTGTTGTAAGTACTAGTCGTTATGAGGAACTTAAATCTGAAAAAGAAAGCTCGGATAAAACCATTCCTTTGGTGAAACGAGTATTAAATAAAGAAACTTCAATTAATTTAATATCTACTGAAATCATTCCTGATTCAGAAGACCAGTTGAATAATATTTTAACAAAATTAATGAAAGATGAGGTAGTTGATGCAATAATCTTTAGTGGTGGAACAGGTTTAACCTTGAAGGATATAACTTTTGAAACTATAGAGCCCCGGCTCGAGAAAATATTTAGTGGTTTTGGTGAAATCTTCAGAAATCTCTCATATAATGAAATAGGTTCATCAGCTATGTTATCAAGAGCTGTCGCTGGTATTTTAAGAAGTAAAAAGAAAAGTAAGGTTGTTTTTTTGCTCCCTGGCTCTCCAAAAGCAGTAAAATTAGCTTTAACTGCTTTAATTTTACCCGAAATAGGACATATACTTTATATGATCAACAAAGAAGAGTGATTGAATTTGGAAAAACTTAGAAAAATTGGATTCTCAAAATTAACTCCCTTAGAAGATGCTTTAGAAAATGCATTTTCTCATATCCAACTAAATTCACCAAGGTTACATTTTTCCCATGGTTTACAATGAATTTCTTAGTAATAGATAAAAAAAAGAATGAATTAGTTATTTAAAAAATAATTTCTTCATTAAGCGCCTAATTCTGGTGTAATCTTTAAACCTAATTCTTTCGCAACTCTTTCTCCCCAAGTTGATTCAGCTTTAAAAAAGTGCTTAACCATTCTTTCTTGAATGAACTCAGGTACAGTCTTTAAGCTATTAACAAGATTTTTATTAAGACGATCTTGCTCATCAGATGACATCAATCTGTAGAGATTGCCTGGTTGAACAAAATCACCATCGGTTGTAGGCTGGTCATATGCATCTGCATCACCTGAAATTTTTAAGGGTGGCTCCTTAAAGGCAGGATTTTGTATAGGTCCACCAAAACTATTTGGTTCGTAAATAACCGAGTTTCCACTATTACCATCAAAACGCATGTAACCATCACGATGATAATTATTTACTGCGGCTTTTGGTCTATTAACAGGTAAACTTTCATAATTAACGCCAAGTCGATATCGATGCGCATCAGCATAAGAAAAAGTCCTAGCTTGTAGCATTTTATCTGGTGAAAAAGAAATTCCTGGAACCTTATTTGAAGGATCAAAGGCAACTTGTTCAATTTCTGCAAAATAATTAGAAGGATTCTGATTAAGCTCTATTATCCCCACTTCAATTAAAGGATAGTCTTTATGAGGCCAAACTTTGGTCAAATCAAACGGATTCCATCGATAAGTCTCAGCTTCTACTTCTGGCATGATCTGTACGGAAAACTTCCACTTTGGAAAATCTTCTTTTTCAATCCTCTCAAAAAGATCACGGGTTGCCCAATCTGGATCTTTACCAGCTATTTCATCCGCTTCTTCTTGAGTGAAGTTTTTAATACCTTGCATGGTTTTGAAGTGAAATTTAACCCAGAAACGCTCATCATTTGCATTGAGGAAACTATAGGTATGACTACCATATCCATTCATGTGTGGAAAGCCTCTTGGTATACCACGATCTGAGAAAAGAATAGTTACCTGATGTAAAGATTCGGGAACTAGCGACCAGAAATCCCACCACATTGTTTGGGATCGAAGGTTTGTTTGTGGCATACGTTTTTGAGTATGGATAAAATCGCTGAATTTTAGAGCATCTCTAATAAAAAATACGGGAGTATTATTACCAACTAAATCCCAATTGCCTTCTTCTGTATAATACTTAATAGCGAAACCTCTCACATCCCTAACTGTATCCGCTGAACCTTTTTCACCTGCCACTGTTGAAAAGCGAATTATAAGCTCTGTTTTCTTCCCGACTTCTGAGAAAATTTTTGCTTTAGTATATTTTGTAATATCTTTAGTCACAGTAAAAGTACCGTATGCTCCAGCTCCTTTTGCATGAACTACTCGTTCAGGTATGCGTTCTCTATTAAAATGGGCCATTTTTTCAAATAAATGTACATCTTGCATAAGCAACGGTCCTCTCTCACCAGCAGATAAAGAGTTCTGATTATCTGGTACCGGAGCACCTCCTTGAGTCGTTAATGTTTTAATTTCTTTTTTCTCATTTTTTTTCATTACAAATCGTCTTTTTTTGTTTAGTCAGAATTATTACAAGAAAGTTTAAAATTTAAATATCTTATATAAGAATGATTCTTATATAATAATCAATATCAAATAGTAACCTTTATTAATATATCTTATGTTTCATTTTAAAAGCATTTTAAATCATATAATTATTCATATAATTGTAAAGAATTCTCAGTGATTCAATTGGAAACTCAAAATTTAATTACGATTTTTCGAGAAAATGGATATAAGGTAACCGCTCAACGCTTAGCAATATGTGATTTTATACTTTCTCGAAAAGATCATCCTATAGCTGATCAAATATATCAAAATTTAAAGAAACAATATCCCATGATAAGTTTAGGAACGATCTATAAAACATTACATCTTCTAAAAGAATTAGGTTTAATACAAGAACTAGGATTTAATGAAGGAAGTATAAGGTATGATTCAGATATGGAACTCCATATTAATATGATCTGTTCCGAATGTGGAAAAATTCTTGATTACAAGTGTGATAATGTTAAAGAAATGTGGAATGTTATTATATCAGATATAGGAGTTAAACCTAAAGGCCAACGCATAGATATATATTATGAATGTGAAGATTGTAAATAAACTTGTTTTTCAAAAACAATTTGAAATTAGAAAAAAATTTAATACATCTCAAAAACTTTTTTTAATACGCTCTTAAGTGAAGGATCTTGGAAAAGTTAAGAAAAATTGGATTCTCAAAATTAACTTCAGTAGAGGACGCTCTCGAAAAACTCTTTTCTCACATCCAGTTAAATCCAATCGAAGAAATTGAAATAAAGGACGCGTTAAACCGAGTTTTAGCTGTTGATATTATTAGCGAAATGGATATTCCTCCTTTTGATCGATCTGCCATGGATGGCTATGCAATTAAATCAACTGATTCATTTGGGGCTTCTACAAAAAGTCCAAAGGTGATTCAACTTGTTGGAATAATTGAAATTGGTGAATCTTCCACTCTTAAGCTTAATAAAGGTGAAGGCATTAGAATTTCTACTGGAGCACCTATTCCTATTGGAGCAAATGCAGTTATTAAAATAGAAGACACAGAAATAGAAAATGACGAAATTAGTCTCTATACTGCATTGGCTCCTAGAAAAAATATATCTTACGCAGGAGAAGATATTGATCAGGGAACCCAGATCTTAAATAAAGGTACAGTCTTAAAAGCTGAACATATAGCTCTTCTCTCTTCATTAGGATATGTAAAGATTAAGGTGTCTATTAAACCCAAGGTAAGTGTTTTTGCTTCGGGAGATGAATTGATTGAACCCGGGAATGTTATAGAACCGGGTAAGATCTACAATTCAAATACTCCTATGATTTCTAATTTAGTCAAGATTTATGGGGGGGTTGTAGTGAGAGGAGAAACAGTAAAAGACGACAAAGACGCAATAAAAAAAAAGTTAATTGAATCAGATAATGATTCACAAGTTATAATATTTACCGGAGGAACTTCTGTAGGAACAAAAGATTACTTACCTGAGATAATTCATGAATATGGTGATGTTCTTGTCCATGGTATAGCTATGAGACCAGGATCACCTGTTTTAATAGGATTGTTAAACCAAACGTTAATTTTTTGTCTGCCGGGCACTCCAGTGGCAGCTTATATCTGCTTTCTGCAAATTGTTGGTCCTACAATTAAAAAGATTTTGGGTTGTATTAACTTCGATCCAAGAACAAAAGTCATTGCTCACATAAAAAAGGACGTACCTGTTTCAAGCTTAGGATTTCTTCATCATTTACGTGTAAAAATTGATATTACAGACAATCAGATCGTTGCAAAACCTGTCAAATTAAAAGGATCTGGAGTAATAAGCTCCCTCACGGAATCTGACGGAATAGTAGAAATTCTTCCGCATCAAGAAGGATTGAAAAAAGGGGAAAAAGTTATCGTGAAACTTTTTCCAAAGTAAAATCATTTTTTTATTTTCTTTTAATATCGATTTGTGGGATAATTCCATGAGTAAGGCAATAATATCCCGGACAGCGTTTTTTAGCGATTTCATTAATTCTTAGTAAGTCTTCCATAGAAGCTGCGCTCTCAACTAACAACTCTATTTGTAAATTACTTAAAGGTGGATTATCAGAAAGGCCTAAAGCGGCTGATAGATCCATATTAGCCGTACATATAATTTTAAAACTATTTAGCAGAAGGCCTTCCATTGAAGCCCATTTCACATAAGTTGCAGAAAAACATGCTAGTAATCCCCCAATACAGTATTGAACTGGATTTGGTGCAGTACCGCCACCACCCAAAATAATAGTTTCATCCGATTGAACAAGAATTTCTCCTGCGTTTTCAGTTTTTAATTTTGTTTCAAATTGAGGACCGCTGTCTGAATCCAATCTCCATGTACCCTCAATTTTTAAAGTTTTTATAGCATTCGAAGGCGTATTTTTTACATCTTCTATTGTTTGATTAAAGACTTCTATATTTATTCTATTTATCATCTTTTCATCCTCCGTTACCTTTTATGATTAGACATGTATGTCTTATATTTATGATGATAAAACTGATAAAATATTTTAGATTATAAATTATAAAGTATCAATTGAGGAGAAAAACACTTATATTAAATCAACTTATATAATGTTTAAGTTTTAAACTCTGGTCAAAAATTTGTCTCAAATTGAAACATTGTATATATAAGATGTATAATTTGTTAAGATGAGGTAGGAATCGCAAATCCGATTAAATTAAAAGGATCTGTGAATAATAAGTTCCCTCACGGAATCTGATGGAATAATTGAAATTCTTCCATATCAAGAAGGATTGAAAATTCTTTTTCGCTTATTATTCACTATTTACTGCGCTAAAATTTAATTTAAAAAAGCATTTCATAGGATTTTACTTATTTGGATATTAAACCTCTGATCGTTCTAATAATATAAATTTAAACTAGGTGATAGAGATTCACTAATTCAATATATAAATATAGACTATTAAAGAAATTTTCTTGCTTATTTGGTATAACTAAAATATTTATATTTCATTAATATTTTACATTACATAATAGAAACAATTGAGGTAAAAATTTATGACTGCATATATAAATTTAATAACTCCAATCTTCTTAGCATTTAGGGAAGGATTAGAAGCAACTTTAGTTGTTGTTATTATATTATTATATTTAAAAAAAACAAAACAGCGATCTTATAATAAACATGTATATCTTGGAGCCGGATTAGCAATCTTTTCTAGCATAATCTTTGCTGCTATTTTTTCTATGTTGTTCGGAGGATTTACAGGGATATTAGAGAAAGTTTTTGAAGGCTCTACATTTGTAATATCGGGGATTTTTATTATTACCTTAGTTTTGTGGGTAAGTAAAGAAGGGCCAAAAATGCGTAAGCATTTGGAGGAAAAAGTAGAATTTTCGATTGAACGACAGAAAGCACTTTCAATTTCGATGCTGACCTTTATTATAATTATCAGAGAGGGAATTGAACTAGTACTTTTACTCACTGGTACTGCATCTATAGGCTCAATTAGCCCATTTATTAGTATTCTCGGTTCTGTAATAGGTTTAGGAATTTCAATACTTATAGGATTGCTAATATATTATGGAGTTAAGACAATAGATTTATCAAAATTCTTTAAAGTTACTAATGTTATACTAATTTTATTTGCTGCAGGGTTAATTACTTATGGAATTCATGAATTTATCGAAGCTGGTGTTATCAATCCAATTATAAATGAAGTATGGAATTTGAAACACATTTTACCGGAATCATTTCCTGACGGTAACCCAACAACTCCAGAATGGCTTGAAATAATTGGTTCGTTGTTGAAGGCATTATTTGGCTATAATGCAAATCCTTCTTTGTTAGAAATAATAATTTATCCAAGTCTCCTAATTTCTATAGGGATAATTTCATTGAAATTATGGAAACGAACTAATGATATTATTATTATGGAATTGAGAGAAGAACAACATAAAATCTCATTAGATTAATTTTCCTATTATTTTTCTTTATTTTTTTTCAGTTTTAAGTTGGAATATAAAATCTTTTTACAGATGCTTAACTCTTAGTTATATGGTTGGTATAGATATAACCGCAAGAGTAAAAGATATACAAGAAAAAAATAAGATAATAGGCAGAACAGAAGAACTTAGAAAAATTGTCATAGGGAATTCTGTAGGAAAGAATATATTATTAGAAGGTGATGTAGGCACAGGAAAAACTACACTTGCAAAAGCGGGGACTTCTTATTTTACAACTAATTTTTATCGAGTTGATTGTAGTGAAGAACTACTTCCGCATAATCTTGTTGGCTATTTCGATCCGCCGATCGTGATTTCGAAAGGATATGTTGAAGATTCTTATAGATATGGACCACTCGCTTTAGCAATGATGAATGGAGGATGTTTATTCATAAATGAAATTAATAGAATGCCAGAAAATACACAAAATTCACTACTGACAGCTTTAGATGAAGGCATTTTAGAAATTCCTAAGTTAAAAACGATAACTGCGCATGATGACTTTTTTGTTATTGCAACACAGAATCCTGCTGCACACGTAGGTGTAACCGTATTAGGAGAAGCATTAAAAGACAGGTTCATATGGATTAACCTATCTTATCAAAATCCAGAAGAAGAAATTCTGATAATTAAACAAGAAGCTAATCTAAATGATAGTGACAATACTAAAATTGCCACCATATCTCAACAGATTATACAAATTACAAGAGAAAGTACTTCTATCCGCAGAGGTAGTTCTATTAGAGGTGCAATAGATTTAACAACTTTAATGAATCAATATGAAAATACTGATAGTTCTAAAAATTGGGTTGAAGCCGCCGTAATGGCCTTATACAATAAAATCGAATTAGAGGATGGACTTACTCAATCCAAAAAAGAGATTATCACTAATATCGTTTTAGCTGTATTGAGCAAATCGGATTTTCAATAATCGATGATTTCTCTGAGGACAATTCTGAAGAGATTGAGAAAAGGCTGCATGTAAGGCATGTTGATCGACTACCTGATAATAAAATACTGGAATATGAAATTATCAGAAAAAAGAAAAAGAAACCAGATTATTATAAACATTTAGCAGATACTCTTGATTTTAAACAGATAAGGGATCTCACGTATTTAGCAATACAACATAAAAATATCGAGGCATTATTGGGATTACTCAAAGCAAATGTCTATGCCGCGACAGATGCTATGGACACTGAAGAAGGAGTTAAATTTTTTATAGAAAAAGCAAAAGATGCGGGAGAATTTATGTCGGAAATCTATTTTTTTATAAGGCGTCCTATTTCTGAGAAATATAAAACGGTATTTAGGCGTTTGGCACGTCAAAGTATTTTGAAATTATCTTTAAAAATCACGAGTAAAGGATTAAGAGGTCAGTATAAAAGAACAGTTCCCTTTTATCAAATAGGAATGTCAGAATTTAGTTTGGATGAAACAATCCAGCATAATCCTCTAAAAATTCACAAAAAGAGTTTAAATTATCAAGATATTTATGGGATCGAAAGAAAGAGACAAAAGAGAAAAGTAGTATTGATATTAGATACGAGTGGTAGCATGTATGGACGATTATTATTGAATGCTGCTCTCACTACGTCCGTTTTAGCTTACAATATGGAAAAAGAGGATTTCGCTATAATACTATTTAATTCAACCGCTATGATATTAAAAAATATTGATAAAAAGAAACCAATAGTTTCCATCATTGATGAAATATTAGATTCTGAAGCTGTGGGATTTACAAATATTTATATTGGGTTGGATAAAGGATTAAAACAGTTAAATAAAATAAAAGAGAAGAAAAAAAATCCATTTGGCATTCTTATTACTGACGGTAATTATAATCGTGGTGAAAATCCAATAGTTCTAGCCAAAAAATTCACCAGATTACATGTTATTGGCATGCCTGCTGAAAATAATGCAGATCAAGGAATCGCCACGTGCAAAGCCATAGCTCATGCGGGAAGTGGAAAATTTTACGCTGTTAATGATTATAAAGAAATTCCAAGAGCTTTAATAGATTTATTATCTCAAACTTGAATTTCATTAAGAAATGAAAAGTTGGGACCTCATAAATGTATTTTCAAATAACTTAATAATCACGTTCTAATTAATTAATTATTACTTTAAATAAAAAATATAATAGCAAGAATTATTAATTATGGATATCACAGACTTAAAAATTGGAAGAGACGCAACCTTTATTCCCCCTTTGAAAAGCAATTTGAATACATTAAAAGCATATGAGAAAGATGGTTATGATTCTCTATTTTTTGCTGATCACATCATGAATTGGATTCCTAAATCAATCTGGACACCAGATATCACTAACTTGGCGAGTGTGTATGAAAGTCCTCATCTTATTTATGAAGCATTTACCATGATGAGCATTGCTTCCTTAAATACAAGAAAAATAAAATTAGGAACAGGTGTAACAGAGACTTTTAGAAGGCATCCCGCTGTTCTGGCTCAAACAATTTTAACACTCGATCAATTATCAAATGGAAGAACTATTCTAGGAATAGGTACCGGAGAAAAGGAAAATATTATTCCGTACGGTATAAAATGGGATAATCCTGTGTCTAGGTTAGAAGAAGCAATTAAGATTATTAGGTTATTATGGGAAAATGACGAAAAATTTGATTATAATGGAAAATTTTGGAATTTAAAAAATGCTATTTTTTCATTGAAGCCACATAAATCAGGAAGATATCCTCCAATATGGCTTGCTGCTCATGGTCCACGAATGCTTGATATAACTGGTAGATTAGGAGACGGGTGGCTACCAATATATTTAAGCCCTGATACTTATAAAGAGAAACTAAAAATTATTAAGACATCCATACAAAAAGCTGGAAGGGAATTTGAAAAATTTACCCCGGCTCTTTATGTCAATGTAATTGTTGATGAGGATCCTGACGAAAGTAAGAGGATGACTGAATCTATAATTGCTAAAAATCATATGCTTACTTTGTATAATGAGGATTTTCAACAGTATGGCTTAACTCATCCTCTAGGAGATAACATAGATGGAGTTGTAGATTACATTCCACCGAACTTTGAGAGAGACACAATTCTAAGCATAATAAATAAAGTTCCGCCTGAAATGTGCTACGATTTTTATATTAATGGAACTCCGGATATGGTTATAAATAGAATTGAAAGCTATGCCAAGGTGGGTGTGAAACATATTGTACTCTTTAATTATTCAATATTATGTGATCTTAAAAAGATTCCAAGTTCGAATAAATGCATGAAAATGATATTAGACTATTTCAAAAATTAAAAAGTTGAGGTTTTAATGATGATGCGACACTATGATCTTAGTATTTTAATAGTTAATGATTTATACTCAAATTTTTATTATATATGAAAGTAGAATTATCTTATTACCGAATAAGAGATTCAAATTTTTAATGGTGATTAATTCATAATAGAAGAGGAAGGACCGGAAGAACCTCGTTATATTTTTAAAATTTGCCTCATCGGAGACGGGGGAGTAGGAAAAACATGTATAGCTCGCCGGTTATGTTTTAATACCTTTAGAGTTGATACAAAATTAACTGTAGGAATAGATTTTTATACCTTTGACATTCCTGTTGTAGATAATGATGAAGAATCTATTGTTAGACTTTCTATATGGGATTTTGGAGGACAAGAACAATTTAAGAAATTGTTTCGATACTATATTAATGGAGCAAACGGGATATTCTTAGTATTTGATTTAATTCGAATGGAAAGCTTAATAAAGCTAGATTGGTGGTACGATAAGTTAATAGAGCAAAACCTTGCGGATTGCCCTAAAATTGTGATTGGGACTAAACTTGATTTAGCACAACAAGAAAATAAACAATACAGAGTTGATACACTAATAGTTGAGCAATTCCTTAAAAATCACGACGTTTTGGACTATATTAATACCTCTTCTAAAGAAAATACGAATGTTCTCAAAAGCTTTAAAGAGATGGTTAGGAAAATATTAGATTTTCATGATTTTGATTATGTCAAGATACTTTGATTATTAAAAGTAAGAAAATACTCTAGAAGTGAATCTAATCAAGCATTAAATATTCTTTTGGTATCTCTTGCCCGTATTTAGCCTCTTTAAATTTCTGACTATTCAACACATAAAGATTAGAAAAATTTTCACTTTAACTCTTCCAAATTAAAAATTAAAATGGGATATTTCTTCCCAATACTTATCCAAAATTGCTTGTTTATCAATTGAATTAATTTTATATACATATCAATATTTCTTACTTAATTTTAAATTTAAATGTTAAACTTCAGAACATCTCTGTTAAAAAATCTGAACTAAAGAAAATTTAAAGAGCTCTAAGAAGAGTGTCATAGTACTTTCTCCTACTTAGCCACCACCAGGTGTTAACTCTGCAACAAGATTGGGCCAATAATAAAATATTACAAAATAAATCAATAAACCAACAATAATTAAAGCAAAAGTAAGAAAAACCCATTTAAATATCTTTTTACCAACACCCATTTTAATAAACCTTCATCATTTAGTTGAGAATTATAAGTTTATAAATAATGTTTAATATTGTATAAAAAATTTTCTTGATTTCGGAAATAATTATTCTTTTAAACTAACTCGAGTTCTCTAATGATTAATATAAATATTCAAAATTTTAAAGGAATTGTAAATACTCAAATCAGTCTTTATTCTTCCATTATCAAATATTCCTTTGGAATCTCTTGCCCGAATCCTGCCTTTTTAAATTTTTGGCCATTCGACACGTAGAGATTAGAGAAATTCTCGCCTCTCGTTCGTTGTGGATACTTTTTCTTTTTAACTGCTGGTACTCCTGCATATAGGCAAAAATTTTCTGTTTCTGTTTCATCTCGAAGGACTGAACCAGCTGCTAATACACAACCTTCTCCAAGTTTAGCACCTTGCAATACTGTAGCATTAATTCCAACCAGAGAAGAATCTCCAACAACACAAGGTCCATGGCACATCGATAAATGAGCTAATCTCACATTCTTACCGATTTTACAAGTCGCGTTTGGTATTGAATGTAGAACAGCATTTTCTTGTATGCTAGTGTTCTCTCCAACAACAATTTTTCCCCAATCTCCGCGAAGGATCGCTCCATACCATATATTTGAATACGCACCTATTTCTACATCACCGATAATAGTAACGTCAGGAGCAATAAAAGCAGTAGGATGAATTTTTGGAATTGTTCCATTAAATGGGCTTTTTTCTATCATAATTTATTTACCAATAAAATGAATATCTTTAATAATTTAAGACTGTAAAAAATAGTTTCCATGATATTAACTTGTATTTAAGATTTGGTAAGTTTATAATTTAAATGAGATTTACTAAAAAATAGATGTTCCTAAATATTAATTATGGATTACGTAAAAATTCATAAGAAGAAAATTTTATTTGATACTACCACTTTATACTTGGAGAGTTTTAATTTAAGTAAAATAGGCGAAATCAAGAGATTAAAGCGTTTCACCAATCTAATTGGGCTATATCTGGAGAAGAATAAGATTATTACGATTGAACAATTGGATCCTCTAATTAATTTGAAAAAACTTCATTTAGAAGCGAATCATATTACTGAGATTAGCGGATTAGAAGCGCTTATCAATTTGGATGAATTAGAATTCAGTGGTAATCAAATTTCTGAGATAAAAGGTCTAAATCATCTTCATAAATTAAAGGAACTACTTTTAAACCAAAATGAGATCACTAAAATTGAAGGTTTAGAAGATCTAAATAAGCTTGAGCATTTAGATTTAAGTAATAATAAAATAAAAGACATTGATGGCATAGAAACCTTAGAAAATCTAAGGTACTTAAATCTTTCCAATAATCAAATTATGAATATAGGCAATTTGGCAAGTTTAATCAATTTAGAGAGATTAGAACTTAGTGGTAACCCTATAACTAATTTTGAGGTACTCAAAAATCTTAAGAACCTCAATCAAATTAGAAAGTAAATTATTAAAAATTTTAAAAAAATTAAGTCTTACCTAGGAATAGTAAGCAACGTTACACGACATTAATTTAAGTTCAATATGAACAATTGTTGCGTGCTCAAAATTAAATAATTTTTTTACAGCTACTTTATGAGGGGTGTCAGCAATTTGAATATTTTTAATATCTACAATTTTCATTTAATTTTCATCTTAACTTATCATTTGTATAATTTATTAAGGTAAAATAATACTTAGATAAAAAACTTGGTTTGAACATGTTCTAATCTATTAAGTTTAGATAATCTTAAGGAAAATATCTTAGTATTACATCTTGTAATTGGGCTTTACATGTAAAGCATTAATATTTTCTATTACATATCATTAGTTACAATATTAGTAAAAAAGGAAAGTGATATAGATTAGTCAAAATCCAGATTTGAACAAGAAATCTGTTGCTATTAAAGTTTCAAACTTAATTAAAAGATTTGGAACTCTAGTTGCGGTAAATAACGTTTCTTTTGAAGTTATTCAAGGTGAAATCGTTGGAATTCTTGGCCCTAATGGAGCCGGTAAAACTACAACAATTCGATTATTAACAGGCGTTTTTCAAATAGAAAACAATGCAAAAATTGAAATTCTTGGAAAAGATATAATAGAAAATCCAACCAGATATAAAAATGATTTTGGAATCGTCCCTGAAGTTAGTAATGCTTTTTCAGGTTATAGTGTTTGGCAAAATCTCAAGTTTTCAGGAGGTATATATGGGCTCTCAAAAGATGAGATTGAGAAACGCTCAAATACACTTCTAAATCAGTTTGATTTAATAGGAAGGAAGCATTCTAAAACAAAAACACTCTCAAAGGGGCTTAAACAGCGTTTAAATCTCTGTCAGGCTTTACTGCATAATCCTCCTATTTTAATACTTGATGAGCCAACAAGTGGTTTAGATCCTATTTCTGTTAATCTAATGAGAAGCCAAATTCTTAAGTTGAAGGAGGAAGGCAAAACTATACTTATAACTACTCATGACATGCAAGAAGCTCAGAATATTTGCGATAGAATTTTAATCATGAATAAGGGAAAAATAATTGCTGATGAGAGTCCAGATACCCTTCGTGAACAATTTAAATCTGCTTCAACAATTTTAATCAAAATTAAGGGGGGATTATCAGCTAAACAAGAAAGTATTTTATCCAAAATTGGTAATTTCGTTAAAGAAAAAAGTGGGTATTATGGTTTCTCTAGCGAAAATGCTTTAAAGGACATAGCTAACTTATATCAAGCAACAGAAGAGAACAATATTAATATTACTGATCTAAAAATAAAAGATACATCCTTAGAGGAGGTATTTATTCATCTAATAAAAGAAGATTTAATATCTGTGAAGGAGATGGGTTATAAATGATCCAAGAGAGTATAAAAAGAATATTGATATTAAGTAAGAAAAATATAACATTATATATTAAAAAAGGACCTGTATTGATTTTTGGCTTAATGTTTCCTTTCTTTATGACTCTCTCGTGGGTTATTGGGAGGAAGATCTCTTTTAATCTTATATTTATTGGGATAATCGCAATGACATCTTTTTTTACAGCTACGGCTATCAGCCCTGTTGTTTTACCAATTGAAACCCGTGAAAAATCGCTCGAGAAGATCATATCTTCTCCGATCTCATTAAATGAAATTTTATTGGGGATAATCTTGGCTTCTACTCTTTATTCAATGATAATTACTTCAATTATATCTGTTATCTTTATGATAATGTTCTCCATTGTTTTTAATTCACTCATTACAATACTTTTATTGTTTTCTGGGATAGGGCTCATGTCAATTTTGGGTTCCTTATTAGGTTTATTAGTAGCTGCAAACCCGACAGATATGACATCAGATTTGATGATTATAGTAAATCTTATCAAGTTTCCCTTACTATTTATAAGTGGAATTTTTGTTTCTCTCCAAGCGATACCCCTTAATATGGTAGTCATATCATTTCTATCCCCAGTAACATTTTTAACTGACTTACTAAGATTTTGTGTCGAGGGGAATAATTTCTTCATGGTGCAATTTGACGTCCTCATGTTATTCGTTTGGATAATTTCATTGTCTATCGTAAATTACTTGTTACATAAGAAAACAATGCCAAAGAGATTCTCCGAAACGGGGAGTAAGAAAAAAATGATGATGATGAAAAAGAATATGGGGTAGGTAATTGTGGGAAGAAACATGACCTTGATAACTTACTCTCTAATATAGAACTTCCATCAAAAAAGCTCGTATTAATAAGAATTGTTAAATCAAAAAAGTTTTAACTGCTAGTTTGAAGAAAATTCTCAGCAAGTCTTTTATAAATTCTTCTCATAGCTTCAGAAAGAGCAGATTTAGAGAAATTTAGGAATAAAAAAAGAAATTTAAAAATTCTTTTTTAATTTACTATTTTTGCAATTTCTTTTCCAAAATCTACACACTTACTTATACTTTCATCATCAGGATTCCATAAAGCACGAATACCCTCGTTAATTATAGAAAATCCACTTTTCTCTAATAAATCATTTAAAATTTTTACAGCTTCTCCACTCCAGCCATAGCAGCCAAACGCTGCTGCTTTTTTGTTTTTAAAACGCATTCCTTTAATCATCTCCATAATTTCAGCTACACCAGATAGAATTCCTCCACCAATAGTAGGTGATCCTACAAGAATAATCCTAGATTTAAAGATTTCTGTAATTAAGTCGTTTTTATCGGTTTTTGCTATATTATACAATTTAACATTAACTTTCTTATCAATTTCACGAATTCCTGTTGAAATTGCATCCGCCATTCGCTTGGTTCCGTCCCACATTGTATCATATAAAATTGTGATTTGATTTTCTTGGTACGCATTTGCCCAAACTAAGTATTTTTCTACTATTTGAGTTGGATTATCTCTCCAAATAACTCCATGACTCGTTGCAATAATATCAATAGGGATTTTAAGATCCAGAACTTCCTTTATTTTTTTATCGACAAGTGCACTGAAAGGTGTGAGAATATTTGCATAATATTTAATGCATTCAGAAAAGAGTTCATTTTGATCCACGAGATCATTATACATATATTCTGTGGCGTAATGTTGACCAAACGCATCATTGCTGAATAATATATTGTCTCCCGTTAGATAACAAGCCATGCTATCAGGCCAATGAAGCATTCTCATTTCAACAAATATTAATTGTTTTCCATTTCCTAGATCTAACGTATCCCCTGTTTTTACAACTTGAAAATTCCAATCTTTATGATAATGCCCCTTTATTGATTTTACTCCATTTGCTGTACAATAAATAGGTTTATCTGGTATTTTCTCCATGAGTTCAGGGAGTGCTCCACTGTGATCAATCTCAGCATGATTTGTAATCACGTAATCAATTTTATTCAAATCAATTACTTTGGCTAGATTTTTAACAAACTCTTTTGAAAACGGCTTCCAAACGGTGTCAATTAAGGCAATTTTCTCTTCTTTAATAAGGTATGAGTTGTACGTGGTACCACGATGAGTGGAATATTCATTTCCATGGAATTTTCTGAGTTCCCAATCTGTTTTACCCACCCAATATACATTATTTTTTATTTTAAAGCTCATAATTATCATCTAAATATGTTATTGTATTAATTAAATTAGCTTCCTTTAAAAATAATTATTCGATAAATTATTGGTGATGTTTAGTTAGAAAGAGCTTCTCTCTTGAAAAAATTTTATTCAATATTGTTCATGGTATAATTTCTTAAAATCTATTTTCTCTGTTAATTTTTCAGGAGTTTCTAAAAAATCCTTTAAAAATCCTTTCTCTAATTATTCTTCTCTTCATTTTTATTTTTAATCTCCTGTAGGTTTGATAGTACCTTTTTCTATCAGTAAAACAGATGTACGAGATGGAGCTCTTGTTCTGTGAATTAGCCCTCGGGGTACTGTAAAACCTTGATTGGGTTTCAAATTAATAGTTTTATCTTCCAAATCAATTAAAAGAAGTCCATCGATAACGAAAAAGAATTCATCTTCCTTATCATGTTTGTGCCAATGAAAATCTCCTTCGATGACAGCAAGTCTAACAACAGAATCATTAACCTTACATAAGGATGAGTTTTGCCATTTTTTTTTAGATTTTGCTATTAATAATGATACATCAATAATTTCCAGGGGCTTAAATTTTACTTCAAGATCAATTGAATATTTATTATAATCACTCATTTTTCATCCTCCATTTATTATAGATAAATCTACATTCGAAAAAATGTATACTTTTAGAATATAACTGAAAATTTTTTTTTCTTTATTCTATTTATTAAATTATAGTAAAATATTCTTATTATGGACTTCTTCACTCATTCCATTTTTGGAGCTTTAATGTACATACTCTTTTTAAAAGAGGTTACTTTTGAATATATCTTTCTAGCAATTTTCTTCTCATTTTTACCAGATTTGGATATATTTATAATGCCATTGAAAAGAATTTTTAATTCAAATTATTTTGATCATCGCGGAGGATCCCACTCTTTTGTTATAGGTATGATGATGTCAGCAATTATAAGTGTAATATATTCAATTCTAACACAAAAATCATTTTTCATTGCCTTCATTATCGGCACGTTTTTTTATGGATTACATGTATCCCTTGACTTACTTACTACAACAAAAATTCCTTGTTTTTACCCCATATCTAAAAGAGAATATTGTTTCTACGTCGAAAAAGCAGGCAGTTCATTTACATTCCTAACTTCGTGGATCTTTCTAATTACCAATCTCCTAATCTTTAATATTTCTCCAGAGTTATTCCTTTTTGTGACAGTTATTAACTTTTATACCTATTTTACTCTAATCTATTATTTATATCGAATTCTTACAAAGGTTTGGATAAATTTCCATCTTAACGATAACCAGAAATACTTTCCAGGTGTTTTACCCTTTTATTTCAGTATCTTTGAATATGAAATTACTGACAATGGAATATCATTATGCATTGAAAGAAGGTCTCATTTTTCAAAATCTAAGGTGATATATAAAAATAAATCTATCTTAGATTCAGAAGAAATGGTTTTTTTCAAAAAGGGCATTGAATTGTGTAATGAATATTATTACTATGCAAAATGGACTAGTTTACCAATATTTTTTAGAAATAATGGCGTATTTTCTATAAGATTTTTCTTTTTGGAGACGATGGTACATGGGAGGACTAATTATATTCAATTTGATTTTGATACGTTTACTCAACAAGTAGTTAATTTTAATCGGGGTTATGGACGTATCCAACCTTAGTATTTAATTTGGAGGAATTTTATAATATTAATAGAAATTGTTTGTCTTTTAATATAAATATTAAAAATTCTAAGCCCTTTACCTTTTTAATAACTGAAAATTATTATTTAATAGGTATTTTCCAAATTCGAGAGATATATTTTGGTGCGCCCTCAAGTAGAAAAAAACATTTGTCTCCGTTGTAAAGGTGCTAGACTCCTATGTGGGAAAAAAACTTGTCCTATTTTATTGAAGAAATCTGTTCTAAAATCAATGGTCCCTTTTGAACTAGATAAAACGAGAAGAAACGTAAACATTTTTGGAGCCAGCCCTCCTGGGTTTTTTGTGGGTCATTTTAATTACCCAAATGTGTATCTTGGGCCACTCATTCCATTTCAAGAATTTGAAGCGGGATTAGACATTACAGATTACCACATATTAGACGCACCGGAATTGTGGTTCGGAAAGCAAATGATAGATGTCATTCGTTATAGAAGCAGTCTCGTGAGGAGTAATTTCAAAATTAATGTTAACATTGGTCAAAAATCAAGAAAGAATACACCTTCAATTAAGACTTTGAAATTATTAGAAACCTCTCAGGAATTATCAATGGCAGCGAGACCGGTTGATACTGAGTCAAAGTTAGAAAGAATGAATTTGCGAATGATGATGGATAATCACTCCTTACCAATGGGTCCTTCTGGTGTCACGGAGAAAATAGAAATAACAGAAAATACAAAAGTTCACCCAAAAGTAGATTATTGTGTGTCAGACACGGATCTTAAAGCTTCAGACGCTATCTCAGATTATCTTTACTTTAAAGGTCAAGTTCCAGAATCTACGATTAAACGAGTCTTTTCCGCAGGACTTCTAGGAGAGAAAAAACGGCGTAGAATAGTACCTACACGCTGGTCTATAACGGCTGTTGATGATATTATATCAAAAGCATTGATCAAGGAGATAAAAAAATTTCCAGAAATAAATGATTATCAAATCTTTGAAGCTACATACCTTGATAATCATTTTAAAATTCTACTTTTCCCTGGAAAATTCATTTATGAGATGAATGAAGTATGGGCTCCAAATACACTATGGAATATTTCTCTTGATGGGAGAGTTCGTAATTTAAAACCACAAATTATGACTGATTTTGAATTTTATCGTGGAAGAAAATCCTATGCTAGCAATATCACCGGAGCATATTATGCGGCAAGAAAATCGGTGTGTGAATATCTTTATAATATCAAAAGACAAGCAAGAGTTCTTATCTTTCGGGAAGTTTCCGGAGGATATGTCGTACCCTTGGGTGTTTGGGTTATCCGGGAGACCGTTAATAATGCGATGTTGACGGCAACACCTGTAATTTTAGATAATTTTAATGATGCTATTAAGAAAATGTCAGAGAACTTCATTGTAGACTATAAGTATTGGAGAGAAAGTAGTAAGTTAATCCCTTTTATTAGAACTCAAAGAACTTTAGATAACTTTTTATGAATATTTGTACTTCGTAAAATAATCAAAATTTTGTGTAAGAATACAATAATTAAGGTTTTTCTTAAAATGGTAATAGATGTTCATGTCCATCCTTTTTGTAAAGAAGCCCATTATGGAGATAAGAAAAAGATTGCTGATGTCATGAGTGGATATAATCCTACCAAACTCAAGAGGGTAAATCGCTTGTTAGATGCCATAATGGAACAATATACCCTAGAGGATTATATATCAATCATGGATAAATTCAGTATCAATAAAGCTATAATTGTATCTCTTAATCTGTCATCTGCTCATGGATTTATAATGGTAACCAACGAAGACATCGCTGATTTTGTGAAAAGATATCCAGATAGATTTATTGGATTTGCTGGTATTGATGTTCCTGCATCAGATGCAATGGAACAACTTGAATATGCGATTACATCCTTAAACCTCAAAGGTGTCAAGTTAGTTCCACCCGCTCAAAAATTTGATATCTCCGATAAGGAATATGATCCCTTGTGGCGAAAAATGATTGATTTTAACATTCCATTATGGACTCATGGAGGACATCAAGCCTCATTTTATGGATCCATCGCAAAATATGGTCACCCCTTATTAATTGATGACATCGCAATGAAACACAGGGATTTAACGATTATTATTGGACATATGGGCGTTCCCTGGATGTGGGATGCTTGGTCTGTAGTAATGAGGCATGAGAACGTTTATGTCGATATATCTGCCCATCCTAATCTGTATGGTTGGTTTCCATGGGACGCATATATTACAGAAAATCTTTCTCATAAGATCTTGTTTGCTTCCGATTATCCTCTAAGGCATTATAATCAAATTTTCAAATCTTTTGATGAACTTCAAATTAGTAAAACATTAAAAGAAGCTATTTTAGAAAAAAATGCTGAAAAGTTATTAAAATCATTATAATTAATATGTTCATTAAGTTACTTCATGAATGATTATAAGAAAATTAAAGTGAGATAAATGAAATGGAAAACAAAGTTTACTCAATTAACTGGAACCGAATATCCTTTAATAATGGCAGCTTTTGCAGGGATTAGCAAGACTGAATTTGCTGCTTCATTTTCTAATGCTGGGGGTTTAGGAATCATAACAGCTTTGAATTACAAACTAAGTGAATTCGCGCAAGAATTAAAAAAAATGAGAGAGTTAACAGATAAACCTTTCGGAATAAATTTAACAGTTTTTCCTCCTGGTGTAGGGTTCTCAAATTCTAATATGACAAAAGAGGATTATCTAAAATATCTCGAGATTGCGATTGACGAGGATGTTAATGTTTTTACAACTTCAGCTTACCAAGCGACCTATATTGGAGAAAGGATTCATGAGGCAGGAGGTTATTGGTTCCATAAATGTGCTTTAATGAGACATGCAATATCCGCTGAGAGAGCAGGAGCAGATGCAGTAACACTAATAGGCATGGAAGCTGCAGGATTTAAAAATCCATTTCAACATACCACTTTAGTAAACCTCACAATGGCAAAAAAACTATTACATATTCCAATTATTGCCGCAGGGGGGATTGGGGATGCTCGAAGTTTCCTTGGTGCCTTAGCTATGGGTGCAGAAGCAGTCTGTTTAGGAACTGCTATTTTAACAACTGAGGAAAGTCCAGTTTCCACACATACTAAGGAAGATTGGCTAAACACAGATATTTTTTCAGAAGAATATCATAAACAGCTATACCACCTTTTATTAAAAGGAACAAGTGTTCCATCAACAGCTATAGGGTTTCAGAAAGAAATAATCTCTGTTAAAAATATGGTTGAGAATATTATGCGTAATGCTAATGATATTGTAAAATCATGGGGATTCACTAAAAATGAATTTACAACTCTAAACTCTTAGTTTAAATTTGAAAACAATTTAATTTTTATTACTTTTTAAATTAGTTTGAATTATTGATTACAAAATTAGATGATTTTTAAAATGACAGATAAATCTATTGTTTATTGGGCATCCCCTACTGAGGTAGCTGCTTTACGTAATACTGCTGTAAATATGAAGACAAATAATTTAGTAAAAACACGGTTTGTTTTAGATAAAATTTTAGATAATATAAATTCTGGCGATAAAGTCGGAGTCAAGGTTCATGTTGGGGAAGCACAGAATACTCACTATCTACGTCCTGATTATGTACGAGAAGTTGTTAATACAATAAAGTCAATGGGAGGTATTCCTTCCCTTATAGAAACTCATAGCTTAGGTAGAAATATTGAAGAATTAGAGATTTGCGAAGATTACTCTATATGTATTGGTCATCGAAAAAAAGCAGAGGATCATAAAAAAATCGCTGAACTTCATGGATATACTGAGTCAATAACTGGCGCACCCTTAACCTTTATTGATGGTGAAGAAGGATATGATAGAAAAGTTGTCAAGATTGACGGAATTCAATTTAAGGAAATTTCAGTAGCCAAGAACCTTTTTGATTATGATAAGCTTGTCATAGTTTCACACTTTAAAGGACACCCCCAAGCGGGTTTCGGTGGGGCATTAAAACAATTAGGGATAGGATGTGTTGCTAAAAGAAATAAGTTTTTAGCTCATTTTGATGGTCTTTTCGTTGTTAATCCTAAAAGATGCGATCTTTCAAGGTGTAAACAAGAATGTGTAGATGCCTGTCTGGTTAATGCTATAAAAATAGAGGACGAAAAAGCTATAATCGATGGATCTATTTGTAATGGGTGTTTTCGATGTTTACAAAAATGTCCAGTAAAAAGAGCAATAAAAGCACCAGGGATGAGAAATTTTGGTGATTTTGTAGAATCTTTTATTGACAATGTTGTTGGGGTATTGAAATATGGTTCTGAGAAGATTCGATATATCAACTTCGCTTTTGACAGCCCTGCAATGTGTGACTGTGTTTCAAATGCGAGTGTGCCAGTTATACCAGATCTCGGTATTTTTAGTTCAGATGATCCAGTAGCGATTGATAAAGCGTGTGTAGATGCTGAAACCAATGCTCCAGGACTTCCTTTTCTTAATAAAGAAGGTGAATGGACTCAACCAATTGAAAAAGGAGTTGAAAAATTTAAAACATTAATGCCAATGGTTGATCCACAACGAGTTTTTGATGCAGCTATTAAAAACAAAATAGGATCTATAGATTATGAACTGGTAATGATTTAATAAAAATTGAATGAGATTCAATTTTTTTCTCTTTCTAATTTAGTTATTGTAGATAATTAACCATCTAAAAAAGAATATTAACCGTTGCGGGTATTTTTTTATTGTATTTATCTATAAGTTTAGGGTTTTTTTTGAAAAACGAGTTTAATATTACTTAAAACTTGATTTATTTTTACACTCTTGTAAATTTTATACGTTCTAATTTTAAAGCATATTTCATTTTTATAAAAAAAAGAGGTATTGAGTAAAATGACAAAAAACGGTTATTTTGGTAAAATTTTATGGATTAATCTATCAGATGATACTTTTAGAGAAGAAGAATTATCTGAAGACTACTATCACCAATATTTAGGTGGTTATGGTCTAGCAACTAAACTACTATATGAAAATATGCCCGCAAAAACAGATCCATTAGGATCAGAATCTATTTTCGGGTTTTTTCCAGGATTACTAACCGGTACTGTTGCACCATTAACTGGACGATTTATGGTTGCAGGGAAATCGCCCCTAACAGGGACGTGGGGGGATTCGAACTGTGGAGGATTTTTTGGCCCTGAAATTAAAAAATGTGGGTATGATGCAATTTTAATTAAAGGAAAAGCAAGTAGTTCTAAATATGTTACAGTAATTGGTGGTATTATGCAATTTAATGATGCATCGGATTTGTGGGGTTTAGATGTTGTTCAAACAGAAGAAAAATTAATTGAAAAACACGGAAGAGTTCAAGTTGCATGTATTGGTCAAGCTGGTGAAAAATTTTCCCTTATATCCGGTATTGTTACCGATAAAGCGAGAATTGCAGGGAGATCGGGTTTTGGTGCCACAATGGGCTCTAAAAAATTGAAAGCTATTGTACTTAAAGGAGACAAAAAAATTCCTATAGCAAATAAAGAATTACTTTCAAAACATACAAAAGAATATAATCAAAGAATACAAGAAAGCACTAGTGGGATAATTCAACTATTCAAGACATTTGGAACTACTGCAGGTAATACTATGATGATTCAAATGGGGGATACACCTATAAAAAATTGGGGTGGAACACCAAAAGAAGATTTTCCTGCTGAGAATCAAAATAAAATCTCAGGTATGGAAATAGATAAATATAAACAAAAAGCCTATGGATGTTTTTCATGCCCAGTTCATTGTGGTGCTATTATGAAAGTTTTAGAAGTAGGACTTGAAGAGACTCATAGGCCAGAATATGAAACATGCGCGGTTTTCGGTCCCATGTTGTTAAATGATGATTTAATGTCTATTTTCACTATTAATGATTTATGTAATCGTGCAGGGATTGATACAATTTCAGCTGGCACTGCAGTCGCTTTCGCGATTGAGTGTTTTGAAAAAGGAATTATTAGCAAAGATGATACTAATGATATAGAATTAAATTGGGGAAACTCATCAGCAATAGTAGAAATAGTTAAAAAAATAATAAGCCGTGAAGGTATTGGAGATATTTTAGCAGATGGTGTAAAGCGGGCTTCAGAAAAAATTGGAAAGGGTAGTCATGAGTTCGCTATTCATTCAATGGGTCAAGAACTTGGGATGCATTCTTCAAAATTTTATAAGAGCATGGGAGCAACTTTCGCATTTGATCCTACTCCAGGAAGACATACTACACCAACACTGGATTTTGGCACATTTGGTCCAATGGGAAAGCCTAATGGATTATTTGAAGGTTTTGCTTTACCAGAAAAATACAGAAATCCTGGTGATAATAGGAGTGAGGCAGAAAAGTTAGTTGTTGGAATTTGGCAAAGTTTGAATAGTCTTGGGTTATGTTTGTTCATAGGATCATATCAAAAATATCCTCTTTTAGAACTAATCAAAGCGGTAGTGGGGTGGGATATGACGATTGATGAATTAGTTGAGACGGGTTTAAGAATTCAAACACTAAGACAAGCATTTACATTGAGAGAGGGTATTGAAATCATTAACAATAAATTACCCTTACGAGCTGTAGGGATAGACTATCTAGCAGATTATAAAGGATATTGTAAAAAAATGGGTTGGAATCCTGAGAATGGTTATCCTTTAAAAGAAACTTTAAAGGATCTTAGTCTAGATTTCGTTATAAAAGACTTGTACTAATGTTAATCTATTCCTTTTATTTATTTCTTTATGATTGAATTTAAACATAGTTTTAAACTTTAAGAGGTTTTTAATAAATAATATCATTAATATTTATATTAAAAATGGATATTTTATATGAATCCCGAAGAATCTACGGATGAAAAAGAGTCAATAGGGTTTAAACAGGGAACTTTAAGTCTTAAAATCGCTCTAATAGCTATTACTGCTGCCTTGTATATAGCTCTAGGCTATATTTTCCTACCAATAAGTTTTTTGGGATTACAATTCCGTGTTGCTGAACTCATAGTTGGAATATGTATCCTGTTTCCATTTGAAGGGCTGATTGGCAATGTAATAGGAGTATTTTTTGTTAATTTGAGTTCACTATTGGGTCCAATTGATTTAATTAGTTGTATCGTAAACATTCCTGCTTTATATTGTATTATCTTCTTCAGGGACAAAGGTTTATTAAAATATTTAGGAGGCTGTTTATATGCTATTATTATTTCGATTTATGTGGCAATAATACTTAACGTCGTTTATGGGTTACCTATTTTGTTAAATTTTATATTAGTCTTAATTCCAGAAGTTATATTGGCAACACTTGGAATAATACTATTTGAAATTATTAGATTTAGATTTAATATAGAATAAGATTTATATTCTATTTTAAGCTCAAACACTTACATTTTTACTTTTTTACAAAATTTTAGGTGAATAAAAAAGATGTGGGTTAATGCTTGGGCTTATATGAGGATGGATAAGGAACAGAGATGGTGGAGTTACGAATGGAATTTTACAGAAACAGTACGAAATCAAATGAATTTACCAGATAAAGTAATTATTAAAGATGATACATTAAGAGAAGGTGAGGAAACACCCGGTACTTATTTTACAATAGAGCAGAAAATCGAAATAGCAAAAGTTTTAGAAGAAATGGGCATCCCTGAAATTGAAGTTGGGTATGCTGCTGGAATAGAAGAACATGCTGAAACTTTTAAGAGACTTAAAAGTGAAGGTATAAAAATGAAATTATCTTCTCATGCGAGACTTTATGCCAAGGATATTAAGAAGGAAGTTGATGATATTCTTGCCTCAGAAGCAGATATCATCAATTTTTTACTCGTCCCTGATCCAATTTTAAAAACTAAACAGGACGTTTTTGAGCGAATCACAAAGGGAATTGAATATGCTAAATCTCACGATGCGTATGTAGCATTTGGTTCAGGACGCGTGATCCCAAGGTATTGGAAAAAATTTTGTCAATTAGCCATTGATGCAGGAGTTGATAGAATTGTGGTGTATGATGGGAATGGATGTGTTCTTCCAACCGCATTCAGGGATAATGTATCCTTTACTAAAAATATTGTGAATGATATTCCTATAGAAGTGCATACTCATAATGATTTGGGATTAGCTGTTGCTAATACACTTGCAGGAGTTGAAGGAGGAGCTGAGATTGTAGATGTAGTTTTCAATGGTCTTGGTGATAGGGCAGGTAATGCAGCTACAGAGGAAGTGATAATGGGTCTTGAAATATTATATGGAATAAATACAAATATTAAATTGGATAAACTAATGGAAGTATCTCAGTTGATTGAAGAATACAGTGAAACACCATTACAACCACATAAAGCAATTGTAGGAAAAAATTGTTTTATTCATGAATCTGATTTGCATGTTGAGCAGATAATTTCTGGTAATTGGGTAACTTGGGAATTATTTCAGCCTCACGTTGTAGGACAAACTCGAAAATTAATATTTGGAGCGACAACGCTTCAAGATAGAGCAATAAAAGCAAAACTAGTTAAAATGGGTCTAGAACCGACTGAAAATCATATGAAACTTCTCCTAAATGAAATTCGAGAAAAAATTAAAATTCATAAGTACATTTCTGAAGAAGACCTTGAAGTCATAGCTAGGAATATAATTCAATAAATTTAATCTATCTAATATTTAATATAAAATTTAAAAGGCAAAATGATGGAAGAAAAGACGAAATGGTTTAATAATAAATTTTGGGTTTCACCACTCAATTATTTTGATAAAGTAAGAACTTCTTTTAATCTACCCGAAAGAGTTTATGTTAGGGATTCCACTATTCGAGAAGGTGAAGAAACCCCTGGTGTCTATTACACTTTGGATCAAAAGATAGAAATCGTAGAGAAATTAGAAAATATAGGGGTAGAACATATAGATTGTGGTTACATAGGTCAGGTGGAGGATCAATGGGCTTTAGCAAATCAAATCAAAGAATTAGGTATTAAATTAAAGACGTATTCACATTTAAGTTCGAATCCTTCACGTTGGACAAATGAAATTAAAAAATCATTAGAAGCTAAGCTTGACTATATTGGATTTGGGATAGTTTTAACACCGTGGCAACTTCAATTATTTACTGGGGATAATACTATAACACCAGATCTTATGATAAGTTTAATTCCCTCCGTTCTAAAAAGGATTAGGAGGTTAGGTGGTGAAGCGATATTAGATTGTGTTGATGCAACTCGTTCAGATCTATCACTATTAAAGAAAGCCATTGAAATAGGAATAAAAAATGGAGTAAAAATGATAATGTTATATGATACGGTGGGTGCTTGTAATATATCAGCAATTTCTTACATGATAAAGGAATTGAAACAAATTACTAAAGAAGTTCCTATCGGAATTCACATTCACGATGATTTTGGCTTAGGAACGGCTTCCACGATTGCTGCTGTAGAGCAAGGAGCAACTTATTTGGATTTAGTGGTTAATAAACTTGGAGATAGAGCCGGAAATACATCATTAGAAGAGGTTGTCGTTTCACTAGAGATGTTATATAGTATTGATACTGGAATTGACTTATCAAAACTCTATAATTTAAGTAAATATATTGAAAAAGTCTCAGGTGTGCCATTACCCTTTAATAAACCAGTCGTTGGAAGAAATACATTCTTACATGAAAGTGAGCTTCACGTCATGAGTATGTTAGAAAAAGATAAATTTTGGATGTGTTTTACCCCCTACAGACCAGACGTTGTTGGACAAGAAGAACAAGTAATATTCGGCCCTACTACTTTACACGGAGATGCAATAAGAATGAAATGTAAACAGTTAGGGTATCAAAATTATGACTTAAATATTGAAGAAATTTTAGAGAAAACCCATGAACTCATAACACAAAAGAATTTTATCACAGAAGAAGAATTAGAACAAATTATTAAAAATATGTTAGAATGATCTCAATCTTATCTACTATTATTATCCTATTTTACATGTGACATATTATAAATTCCTAAAATTTTAAAATATAAAATAAGTCATATAACCAAATTTGCGTTATAATATATGAGAGGTTATTAAATATCAAAGAGAATGATGTTTTCTCTGTACTAAAATTGATAAAAAGATTTATACAAAAAGATACTGGTTCTTTACCACTTAATCTTAGAAAAAATCCCTCTGTTGTTCATTACTATAATGAAATAATACGCTTTTGGAATAAATTAAATTTTGTAGTAAGAAGAACTCTCAAAAATACTATTACTATTGGACCGGATATAATGTCTAAATATTTATATGCAACTTATCGGATTTTATGGGAGAAGGCTTCTGACACAACAATTATTAAGGAATTAAAAGGAATGCGTAAACCCTTTTTGAATAAAATTCGCTCATTCTCTTGGAAAAAGGCTTTAGAGAATAAAAGTAAAAATGAGAAGTTTAGCATTTGTAATGGTATTCCTAGTTTCATGGTAAATCACCTCGAACCCTTTATGGACCATGATTTTTTTACTAATAATGTTAAGGTTATGAATGGTGACTATAAAAATATAGAAATATCTGTTCGTATGAACAAATTATTTGGAGACACCATAATTAAAGAATTATTTTTAAAGATTAAAGAAAGTTTTAAACATGATAAAATTAATATTCATCAAGATCCAAACATTCCGGAATTGTTTAATGTACCTATAAAATATAAAAATGAAATAATAAAAAGTACTTGGTATAAAAACGGTTATCTTATATTGCAAAATAAGGCCTCTGTAGCAGTTATTCAAGCATTATCACCACAAAAAGAAGATATCGTTTATGATATGTGTGCCGCACCTGGCTTAAAAACTAGTTTAATCGCGCAATACATGGAAAATAAAGGGCTTATTTTAGCAGGAGAATTTTTAATTGAAAGGATGAATATCATGAAAACCTTATTAGTCCACCTAAAAGTTTTAAAATGCGTTATCGTTAATATGGATAGTATAGATCCTCCTTTCCGATTTGAAAATTATTTTGACCGGATTTTATTAGATGCTCCATGTACGGGCTCTGGAGCGTTATATGCTAATCCAGAACTAAAGTGGAGACAAAATAGGGGTTTTCTTCACCAAAACACAATTCTTCAGGATAAACTATTGAAATCCGCTATTAAAATGTTAAAACCTAATGGAATTCTTGTCTATTCTACTTGTAGTCTTTATCCTGATGAAGGTGAATTTCAAATTCAAAAATATAAGGATGAGCTAAAACCATTGAATTTGCCTGATTGGTTTGGAGAAAGTTATGAAATTGATGGAATAACAATTCCCGGGACAGCGCGATTATTTCCCGCCCAACATCATACAGAAGGGTTCTTTATCGGAAAATTCAAAAAAAAATAACCATTTAATTCATCATGTCAAAAAGAAAATATTGGACTATCAGCCAGATAGATGCAACGGGAGTTCGAGGACCTCATGAAAAAGAATTAGAAGATATTAGTAGGGCTAAATTTTCTTTATTTAAGAGCTTGGATCCTGAGTTTCTTAAAACTCTAGTTGAAAAAGATTTAGGGGGAGTTATTGAAAATATCGGTTTTAGTGAAGATTGGACTATCACAATTGAAATGTTTCCTGAAGTAAATATACACTTTGCTTATTCCTACTTTGGTGATGAATTTGGAGATGGTATTGAAGCTGAATTTAAATTTTATTTTTCAGGTCAAAATGTGACTTGGGTTCCTGGAGAGGATAGTGCTACATTTATAGTTATCATCATGGATTATCTTGCGAGAAGAATAAAAGGAGAGGAACCTTTTGAAAAAGATTTTAATAATAAGACTGAATTAATGGAAAAGGTTCTAATACAGAGGAATGAGCCGTTTAAATACCTTAAGGAAGAAGAAAGGATTGATTTAGCACAATTTATTGGCGGAGAGGTTCAGACTACTTCTTCTAGTTGGGTTATTAAAAGAGAATTTCTACCTCAAATGTTTGCAGAAATTAGTTGGAGTAATGAAAATGGGCTTGATATTTCATTTTCAGGTGAAAAACTAACCAATATGAGTAGTTATCATGCTGAGTTTATTGGTATATTTATAATTAATCATATTTTAAGATATATCACTGTTAAATATCAGGACAAAGATTTACCTGATATATGTCACATAATGTTCTCCCGATACTTTACAAAATTGAAAAATTGGGATCATAGGACAAGATGAGTTATTTTACATAAAAAAGTAATTTAAAAAAAAATATTAGGTTGCTGTCCAAAATATAGCTCTTCCTTTTTTTCCTGCCCGTTTGATCATCAACGAATTCTCTAAATCTGCCATGACTTTCCAAATTTGCGAATTACTTAATTTAAAGTATCTCCTCAATTCGGGTGTTGACATTTCATTCCCATTTAATAGATTAGGGATCAACCTCTTAATCTCCTCAATCGTATCTTCATCAGAATCTTTAGTCCTACTATTCTGATCTTCTTCAGTATCCATTTCTAAAATAATTCTAGCAGCGATTTTGTCTAACTGTTTTATATTATTCTCAACATTTTGAGGTTTCATAAAAAGACAGCAGAGTTCTAAATCTTTTGGAAAAGCAACGATATAAAATTTATCATAAAGTATTGCTCTAGGTTTTTTAACTGAAGAATTTCCACCACGGAACGCCAAATAAAAATTCATCGCAAAATCATTTAAATTTATATTCTCACTCACATTATTATAATCCTTTTTCCATTTAAGAAATGGGCCATCTATCATATCAAAACCTATTAAAGCTGCCCCAAATATTTCTTTCTCTGTAAAATTCATGCTTTTATTCTCCTCCTAATTATAACCTTATTTAACTCTTTTTTTATAATATTTACTAACTTCAATCTTTCTGAAGGCTCAATTGCTGTTAATCCATGCGTTTTAACACGAAGTATATCTTCCACTCTTCTTGCTTCCATTCGTCCATCACGTTTAACTAAATCTTGTTTATTTGCTATAGCGATGATCGGACAATCTTTACCAACAAAGTGGCAGGCATAATTGATTAAATTTCTTGATGTTAATACATTTCTAGGGGTTGAGTCGGTAACAATAAAAATTATATCTGAACCTAATAAATAGTCTTTAGAATAGGTTTTCAAATAACCTCTTTGCCCTCCTAAATCCCAGATCCGCAGATAATAATCGTCGAATTTCACTGTTCTAAGGTCAAATCCATGAGTTGGTACGTAAAGCCGATTAATAGAGTCTTCTGACAATAGTTTTAGCATTGTAGATTTACCAACAGCTGGGCTCCCTATAAGAGTAATTTTCACAAGTTTATTTAGTTCTGAACTCAACATTTGATAAAATGATTTTCTATATTTTATATGAAGAAAAGGATAAGATAAGAATATGAATCTGGATAATATCTGAATATTATCTTCCACGATTCACGTGCTGAACTTTTAGAGATACTAATTTAATTTAAAAAAGGTTTCTCGAATAAGTTATGAAGCTTCTTTTAAGAGATATTTTTTCATCCATCTTGGAAGTAGAAAACCCCCATACCAAAAAATCGCGCTAGTTATAAGGATTAATCTTGTAATAACTATAGTCACAGCATTTAAAGGCATAGCAGAATCGAGAATTGCCCCTATTAAAAAAGTAATGAACGATAATACCAGAAATTTTCCTTTTAAATTAACTTCTGCGTCCTTAGATTTCATGGATAATCTTGCAAACATAATCCCCGTTATAGCCACAATCGAGACAGATGAGAGAAGATACAATAAAATGAAAGATTTATAACTCACATCAACGGGAGGATTCAACGTCCCTATTAAACTTGGATTTAAGAAAAGTAGGCTGAATAACACTATTTCAAAGATTAGACCGTAAATTGTAAAAATCACCAGAAATAATTTGCGCTTTTCTGTATATAAAAATTCTGTAAATGCTAAGAACCAAAAGATAATAGCTAAAGGTATAACAAAATTACCTAGTAAAAAATAAATGGGGGAGGATAACCCACTACCATTTGTAAGAGCAATTAAGAATGAGAGGCTCGAAGGCCACCACGGGCATGATATGAGAATCCATGTTGTTCCTACATACAAATATATCTTTTCTTTATATTTAAAATATTTTAAAAAGATAACTAATCCAACAAATAAAGAAATAAAAACGAAAATAACGCTGAAAATACCATTAATAAAATCTAAAGGCTCCATTGGCACATTTCCACTTGTGTATCTTTTTTACAATATAAATATAATTTAAGTTGATGAATTATATAAATCTTAAAGAAAGTAATCTAGATCGTATATAAGAAAAATAGTAAAATAAGCGAGAAGAAAGTTGGAAGTATTAAACTAAGTGTCAGAAGTTTCTGGCTCACCTTCAGACATTCTGTTAATGTATCTATTATAGCATTAAAATACCCTGGATTACCCCAAATTTTAACGTCTTCATGAGAATCTTTATAAAAAAACTCAACGGGCTCTAAATCATCTTCTGCTTCTTGAATTAAGACATTTAACTTATCTAGAATCAAATCGAGCGTTATTTTATCACCAATGGGCGAATAACCCCTACTGGAAAATTGTCGGGCAACTGTATGCGAATCTGATGTAGTAATTTCGGCTCTTTCAATTCCTTTATTTTGAAGCATATTTAAAATGTAAGAACGAATATCTACAAACGCATTATTTCCATCAAAATGGATCAGAACCGTCTTTTGCTTAGTGACAATGTTCTTAAAGAGATGTACTACAATCCCCCCATACCCTATACCCTCTTTTTCAGAAAAACCTAGCATTGGATCTTTTGCTACTCCATATAACATCTCGATTTTATTAGTACTTTTTATACTCTCACTCGTCATAAATTTTCTCGACACTTCAATTAAATCTTGTGCTTCTAAAGAACCTTTTTTAATCAATACTTCATCACCAATTATAGCATTGTGAGAATCTATAATAACAATTTCTTTATAACCTTCAGAAATAGCAATCTCTCTTATTTCTTCTCCAATATCCGCTTTAATATCATCCGAGGGTAAAGGATGTCTGGTTATAAATATAAAAGGAACACCATCTATATCAATACCAATAAGTTTGGCTGAATTTGAGATCTTTCTAGTAAAATCTCTTATTTCTTTAATCCATTTATTACTTTTATTCTCATTTATTTCTTTAACATCATCAAATATTCTTTTTAACACTTTTTCAACATAACTTTGTGTTGTCAAATTTTGAGTATGATCGTTTGTAGTATGGTATACAGTAATTCCTGGAATATCTTTGAAGGTTCGATAAATATACTCAGGTAAATCTGATGAACCACAAGTTTTAAATGGTCCAAAATGGATATGTGGTACAATGAATAATGCTTTTATTGATTTTTTTTTGATGTCTCTTATAAATAAATATTGGATTTTTACCTTTGAATAGATTCCAACTCTGTCAAAATAAGATTCAATCAGATCATCATTTCCATCACTCATCATAGAGAGTGTAAAAGCTCTGATAAACGGGTATCCCCCTATACCCGTCAATTCTTTATAAACATTGCTAACTTGAAATAATCCTTTTCTATATGGAATTGCAAATAAAAAAGCACAAACCACAAAAAAAATCATTGCTTTCATAAAGAAATCAATATCCATTTGACCAGTGTAGATACTATAAAGAAGAATTGCAATAACAGGTTGAACTAGAGCTAATATCAAATAACCCGGTCGACCTACGGTTGTGAATGAAAAATAAACCACAAAAGCCACGATATATGATAAGATAGTCCCCAAAATAAAAAACGCTTCTTGATACATAATGTTGTTAAGAAGTATTGCCAATATTTGACCAAATAGAAATGTAAGCTCCATAGGAGCCGTATAAAACACATTTGTCTGAACCGCCCAGCCATTTGGAGGTCCTTGTAGAATTGGAGATCTCTTGGAATAAAATAAAATTGCAAAACCAATACCAAATCCGGATGTTACTACAAAAAGTAGAGTAAATCGAATAAAGTGAAAAAAATCTATCCTTCCTATTAACAAAGTATGTAAAAAGGTTGAAATTACTCCAAAGACAACTGGTGTAGCTAAAAAAATAGAATAAGCTAACCTTTTAGATGAAAAAAAAGATAAATAGGATAATATTCCTGGAATTTGACGAGAGGGTTGTTTTTGGATAATCATAATAAATTAATTTGAGTGTATTACTTTTCTGTTTGTAACCTCAAAAATATAACATTTTGTACAATTAAATCTTAATGTAAAAAATTATATAAAATATATTTTTATATGGTGTATGGAAACTAATTCAAGGCAATTATCAAATTTAGCGAATAAAACGTTCAATGAGGCTTTAGTTGACGGTTTTAAATTGTTCGCTAAAATTTATAAGAAACTCATTTTACCCTTAGCTCTTTTTCAAATACTGCTAATAGTATTAGACACGTTAATATTAACAGATCTTCAATGGTATATTGAATCTTACGGTTTGAATGTTGCTGATATGTTGGATAATATAGTGGACACTCCTTTAACCGAAAGTGAAATGAATGCATTGGCTTCGTTTTTGTTACTGAATTTTGCCCTTCTCTTCCTTCAAAATTTAATAGGTGCTATGATCATAACGATAGCTATGTGTACAGTTAGCAATTATGCTTTTAAGAGCTATATGGGTGAAGAGGTTAGTTTCAAAGATTCTTTTAAAGGATCATTCAATAAGAAGATATTTACGGTTATTATTATTCTTGGATTTATTTTACCTCTAAGCTCTCTCTTATTATTTATTCCTGGGATTATCATCTTTGGTTTTTTTATCTTTTTAATCTTCACCTATAATATGGAAGATGTTAATCCCATCAAAGAAGCGAAGAGAATTGCTAAAGGTTCTTTCTTTAAAGTAATTGGAGTTTTTATAATCAATTTTATTTTTATTTTTGTGATTAGTTTTACTTTTACATCAATTCTTGACTTCTTTTTAGAAACTGATTCATTATATTTTCAAGCAGAAATTAATAGTTGGTTCGATCCAGCAACGAGAAATTATGGGATGCTAATTCTATATCAAATTTTATATTCCTTAGTTGATATCCTTTTCGCACCATTATTTATTTGCTTATTAACTACAATCTATTCAACCTTTAAGGCGAGAAAAGAATTAGGGTATTCTCCTCAGAAAAGATATTATAGAGAATCATATCCGCAATTGAAGCAAGACTCTTTTGAAAGTACTGAAAATATCTTATTAGAAGACTCTATTGAAAGTACTGATAACATTTCATTAAAAGATAGATTTTACTGTCCTTATTGTGGACATCACCTTAGAAAACCAAAGAAATTTTGCCCTAAATGTGGAGAATCCCTCGAGGATTTAAGTATCACATAATAACTCTTACAGAATTAAATGTGGAAAAAAATATGTATTTAAATTTTGATAAAAAGTTTGATCTTAAACCAGATAGTATAAAGAATCCTGTTGTTTTAATTGGGTGGCCTGGAATTGCCTTAGTTGCTAAATTAGCAATTTCTTCAATAAAAGATTCATTAAAGGCTGAGGAATTTATAACTATACAGTATTTTGATTTCCCTCCTAAATCTGTGGTTGAAAAAGGATCGTTAGAAATTCCGACCGCAAAAGTATATTATAAACCTGCAGATAAAGAAGACGGAAACGATTTTTTCTTTCTAAATGCAGATTACCAACCCCAAAGCGCCCACGGTGTATTTGAATTTTCAAAAATGTTTTGCGAAGAGATGCACAAAATAACTGGAGGTAAGATAAAAATGTATTTAAGTACTGGTGCGATGATTTCTGGTACTACTAATGATAAACCTATAGTTTATGTTTGTGGAACTGACCAGGATTTAGTTCAATCTTTCTTAAAATTTGAGAATACTAAATTATATGAGGGTGGTTTTATCTCTGGGGCTAATGGAATTCTACCAGCATGGGCAGGAGAACACAATTTTGCCCCAGGAATATGTATATTAGCAGAAACTTTACCATTACCAATGATGACCCTTGATCCTCGTGCCTCAAAAGCTCTTGTTTCGTTGTTAAAAGATTACTTTTCAATAGATATGGATTTTAGCAAACTTGATGAAAAAATTAAAGAAATGGAAAGTATTTTTGAATCATTTAAAAAACAAACAGACCATTTAATGAAAGGATCTGGTGATGATAGAGGTCCAGATTCATACTTCCGATAAACAATTTCAAGTATTACCATAAATATTCTATTTTTATTATACACTAAGTTTTTAATAAAATCGATTTTTAATTATAATAATCATTCAACTAACTCTATTAAATAAAAATAGTAGATTAAATTTCTACAGACCTTCAAATTGATTTGATGTGCAAGAAGCAAGCAGCATTGAGAGAAATAGGAAGATTAAAGAAAGGATTTCCTCTGAACTAGGGGGCATAAATAAACAATCCCAGGATTATATTAAAGACATTCTCATTCTAATTAATAGAGAGATTGGAATCAATAAAATACTTTCAATTATTTTGTTTGGAAGTCAAAGAGCACAAAATAGTGAAGCCACAGCAGTATCCGACTGTGATTTACTTATTATTTTTAAAGATAGAGTGTCTAATCATCATATAAAGGAAATTGAAAAATATTTCTTAGCTTTAGAGATTAAACATAAGTTTAGAGAATTTGAAAAAAAAATAACAAAAAAAATCTTAGGTGTGATTCAACAAACTACTGGCATATTTGTTAGTCATTTTCTAACAAAAAAGAAATATTGGGAAGAGGCTAATTTTCATAAAATATTTCGAGTTAATAGAGTCTTTTCCGCAGTTTTTGCTCCACGAAGTCTCGTTCTTGCAAATGTTTTAATAAATAGTTCAATCTTATATGGGGATGATTTAAGAGAAAAGATCAGACCGAAGATTAAAATCGGAATTATTGAAATGGTTCGAAGCACAGTAATGAATCTTATGATTTCATTTTTTTCAATTGTTATCTCCTTCCTTAAAAACTTAAACCCTACAAAATATCAGTTAGAATCAATAAAGTGGGCTCTGAAATCCTCAAACTATTATTGTTACAGAGACTCAGAAACTCTTAGCAAAGTTACTGAACGTTTTATCTCATTTGAAAGGAAGGGATCTCAAGAAAAAGCAAGTAGATTCTTTTCAGAATTTCTTCAATTAAGAAATCACCCCAGAAATAACATGAATTTCATGATTCGCTGCCCATATCGAATTTTAAAAATTCATACAAAAGCAATTTTATTTAAAAAATTATTAAAAAGGAGAGAACAACTACGATATATAGATTCAAAACAAATAGAGCAATCCATTATACCAGATAAAACCTTTCCTCTAAAATTTTAAGTACATTGTATTATTATGGAATAACAAGATCTAAATTTTAATATAAAAATATAAATACTTTTTAATTTAATTTAGAATTGTATTAAAACTAGAATTTTTTTTATATATGCGATAATAAGCGATAATAAATCAGATAGATCATAAAGATAGGTATAAAATATGGCAAATGAGGTTGATATTCGAGAGCTGTTCTTCGATATATTAGATATCGTCAAATTTGAGTTAAAATTTTATAGATATAAAGAATCACCCATGTTCGAGAGGATAGTCAAGACCCGAGTTTTTCAGAACAAGCTCCAGAAGCTAAAAGATTTCATTAATACCTATTTTGATATAATGTACAGAGATGAAACAAGTCCTATAAACCAAACTGCTCTTCATACTCAGTTAGACAATATTGCGAGATTAACGAATTATTATGATGATTTATCAGACTTTTACACAGATCATACCAAAATTATGATAACTAAAGAAAAATTACAAGGTTTAATTGAATATTCGCATATGGAAATTTTATTTTTGATATTCTCCAACATATTAGATTGGGAACATTACAAGAGTAGTCTCTTATTCCCAACAGATAAGGCCAAAGAGAAACTACTAAAAGAATTCCTAGAGAAATTAGCCAGCTCTGACATAAAAAAAATAGATGACATTGTAGATCTTGAGCAAAATATAGATTTTTTCATAGAAAACATGTCAACCGAATAAGATAGTCTATACGTTATGACTTCTAGAAATTTTTTTATCCTGAAATCATAATTTTTTTTATTCTTGTCATATCGTTTTATTCGTATCATTTTAGGCGTAACTAATGTGTCTTAAGGAACACATCATGATACTACTTATTATGAGATTTTTCGGTCATCCTTCCTTCTATTTCGATAATTACCGAATTTTTTTAAAAATATTCTATTTTAGCTTTTACTTGTTTCCATCGTTTTTTAGTGATCCCATGACAATCAGGACAAAATCCAGTATCGTTAATTATAAACAGACCACATTGTGTGCATGTAGCATTTCCTGGATCGACAATTTTCCACACCGACTTATAAATTGACTTAAACCCACACTTAATTTGATTTAATAAGTCGATCTTTTTGCAATGATCATGAGATTTGGCTTGAGTTTGACATTCACTACAGAATCTACGGTAAAAGGTGTCTATTCTGTCTTGCTTTTCATCTTCTGGAGTGAGATACCCTCCGTTTAATTTCCAGACGCTTATTATTTTCCACCTCTGTTAAAAGTCTTCAACATCATCATCAACATCATCATCAAGGTCGTTTCTTAAGGCTCTCGGGGCTAGGAAATAAAGCAAGGTCGTATTTCCTAATTTAGTAAATTTAATATCAATTCTCATGGGGTGCTCGTCCTTAATGCTAAAATTCACAAGATCTTTTCTTTCGATTACTTTGGTTATTTCCTCAATCCATTTTAGGAATGTAAGTGAATGAGCTGAATGTAATGTAATTGAATTTTGGGATTAGAATACGAAGTATGTAGTGCTGACTAAATCAAAAAATTTCATGGCTTCTCTATGCTTTTTATTTGAATTCGCTAAGTTCTTAAGTTAAATTAGAAATCATGAAAAATATATTAGGAATCTACTTCTTTGAATTTTAATTATGGGTTACAATCTAATGCATGTGTAATAGGGTATTGAGCAATAAACAAATCATTGGAGTTGAGCTGGTCACAAGTGGGGCATAAAATGATGGTGGATGGGTCTTGGAAGAATGAGAGAATCTTTTTGAGCTGGTCAAGGGAATAAGAGTCTTTATACGTTGAATAGGAAGGAAGATTATGAAAAAAATCCATGAAGCTAACGGTTTTGTCGCATTCTTTACAAATTCTCACAAGTTCAGATAAATTTGTCATTAGAGATCTCCTTTATGCATATTACAATCTCGGTCAAAACATTCTTTATCAGCCTCGTAAACCTCAGTTAATTTCTCTCTCGCAAACTGAATTAGAGTTTTCATATCCCAATTGTCAACAACTACTTGAGCTAATTTCAATATTAATTCAGTATCAATATTATTTTCATTCATTTTTGTCTTTTATCCTCTAAGAAGTAATTTGGTTAAAGTAAAAAAAGAAAGTTGTGTTAATATAAGAGAGGTGCGTGTTCACTTTTTAAATTGTAGTAGGAAAGCGTGAACTCTGGGAGTATATTAGTATGCTTTTAATGGCTACTAAATCAAAAAAGAGAAGGTTTTTAGAGTTCCTATAATTGAAGGAAGAGCTATGACAAAAACCCAAGGCATAGGAATTCTATTTTAACCATGTAAGAAAAAGGGTAATATTGGTAATTATTAGAGAGGGTGTGGGCGTTTTATAATTTTCGTAAATTTAAAAGAAAATGATGTTATTTATGGGAGATTTTTGAAATCTTATCTATCCACTCTTTTATGCTCATATTATCAGGTTTATCTCTGAGAAAAGAGTGTTGGTAGCCTTTTTCAATTTGTTCTTCAATTCGCTGGATAAACTCTTCTTCAGTAAGAAGGCGTTGCTCAATCCCTCTGGATATATCTGCATCGAGTTTGGCATACATCTGTCTTTCTAAGTGGTTCTTGGGGAGTTTTTTCATGTAGGGACGCATTGCATCGATAATATGCTTAAACGGATCTCCTTTGGGAGCTAAGATGGAGTTAAATTTTTTCATTTTCTTGGTTGTAGGATTTTTTATTAGGAAATCTCGAATCATGTCGAACTGTTCGAAATATTCCCAGTCATAATCGGTGCGGGGGATGGTGGTCGGATTAAGATGACATGAACTTTCATGTTTTTTGAGATCAAATATTTTTATTTTACAAAATTGGCATTTAGACTTTATCTGCGGGATTATTTTTTCTTCGATGAGTGTTCCTGAAATGGTTTTTTGTTTTGAATTTGGTTTACTTTTCATTTTCTATGTTCACTTTGTTTTTTGGTATAAAATCTAATATGAAAGGTCGATTTTATATAAATGGGCTGTTGTAGATTACTGAATTCGTGAAATTGGTTCTCTTCATCCTTAAAATGATAATAATACTTGTGTTTATGAACCAACAAATATCATGGACATAACATTATGACTGAAGCCTGTCGAGAGGGTAGGAATTTCTCTCGTATTTCTTCTTTTATTATATAGGCTCTTAAAGATATAAAGAAAAAAAAGTAGGGAAATAATTGGAAAGAAATTTTTTGAACTTCTCACACTCTTTTGATTAATCGTCTATTTCTTGCTACAAAAAATTTCTCGAATCAAAATTATCTTTTCTAGATAAATTAAAAATGTATTTCTTTAACAGTCTTAACTTCATCGCAAAATATTTTTTTTTGATTTATATTTGAAACTGAACATACCTAGTAAGAAACCAATTATGATTGAAAAAAGCGGTATATTATATCCTGACACTTTAAGCTTAGGAATATATTTTATAGTAAATAACTCACTTGTCGCATTTACGCTATTGTCGGGTACATCTATGCGAACATAATAGTCTTCCCCATCTTTAAATCTGTCAGGTATTTTCCATTGATAAAAGCCGTTATTTCTTACATCCGTGATATTTTCGATGATTGAATTATTTTGCATTATTTTAATACTGACTCTGTATGCGGTAGAATCAGTTTTCCATGAGATATTTAGGTAATTTCTTGTAGTAAATGAACTATTTTGGGTTGGAGAGAGTATATTCATATACCGTTCGTTAGTAATTGTAAAAAAAGGGCTTGAATCAATATATTTTTGAGCTTTGGTATCTTTAATCTGGATTTGGTAGGTAGAATAGGTATTCTGAGCGTATTCTTTTCCTTGCCAAACGGCCCATCTAAACTCTCCATTATTTGAAGTCTCATTAGAAATTAGTATGATCATAGAAGAATTTAGGAATAGTTCTATACTTACCTTCGAGTTTACTCCTGAGCTAGTCCAAAAAATACTTCGTGTAGTGTGGGGGATATAGATGTCACCTTGAAGTGGATATAAAATTCTAATCTTGGGGTGTTTTATTGAAAATTGTCCGCTAAAATCATATTCATTCGAGTTTTCATCTGTAATTTTAATTTTATAGTCATCTCCTTCCTTGAAATCTTCGGGAATTTTGAATGAAGCATATCCGTCATTAAATGCGTGATTTAGTAATGTGGATTTAAATGAATCTCCTTTATAAAGTTCAATATCAAACCCACGTAACAAAATTAGTCTTCCATGTGATTTCTAAGGTGGAATCTGTGTAAGCAGTAGTAGATGAACTGGGATTACGAATTATAATGTGGGGGGAGGTTTCAATAGTGTAATAAACTGTTGTAAACAAATATGTAGGATTTCGAAAAGCAATGAACCATTTACCTTCATGCGACGGGAAGAAAACTCCGAATCCCTTATCGTCTTCTCCCCAAAGAGTTCCGTCGGTAAAAATGCCATCTTTAGGTTTGGTGTTCCATTCTGCTTCATCTACAAATGTGACTTCAATAACAAGAGAAGGGATTGTCTCAAAGTTGAACGTGATCCAATCACCTAGCTTAGCCCATGTGGACAGACCATAGGTAGCTCGTTCATTAAGCTTGAATGAACCTGTTTCAATACTATTTAATTTGGTAATTTCCTTAAAGCTATTATTTCCAGGAGTAAAATATTTTGTACCGGAGAAAAAATAGTTAAATTGGAAAGTTAAAACTAAAAAGCAGAAGGTCGTTAATAATATAAAATTCTTTCTTCTCATAATTTTACACTCCAAAGAGAAATATTAAATTTGCTATAAAAATACAAGATGTGATAATGGCAATCATTTTCCAATAAGCAGTAATACCTTTAGAAACCCGTCTTTCTCTCCTAATTAATTTAACAAAAAGTATTAAGTGTATGAGAGATACAAAAAAAAGGGCATAAATTGCTGAGGATATTATTATGAAAAGTTGTAGCTTGGAAAAATAGGTATATAATAGAGAAATAGGAGTATAATATTGACTTTGATACCAAACCTCTTGAACAGGTACTAAGATAAACAATAATACTATCCATAGTAAAATCGTGATAAGTTTACTAAAAACGAAGGAAAAATTAATATACGATCGTTTTAATTCTGATTTGCTTTTTCTTGAGTCTTGAAAGAATTCTTCTGAATATTGTGTACTCCCACTCGCAACTGACACGTGTTTAATAATTGTATCTCGAATTTTTATAAATTTAATATCAACATATCCGCACAACTCTAAAATGTGCATAAATTTATCTAATGATGTTAAAAAAATTTTATTTCTTGCCTTTCCCAAGCGTGGAAGGTCAAGCGAATCACGGTAATAATGCAGAAATGTTTTATACAATACACTTGAGCCCATCCTTCCCCCAGATTTATCAGTTATATATTTAAGTAATTTATTTACCACATCTGTGGAACTAAACGTAATCTTTTTTTGATGAGTCTTATGGTTAAGATAATTTTTCTCTCTAGGAGCATAGAAATTGCTTTGGTTACGCTCTTCTTTACGCCTTCTTTTTGGGGTTCTTTTTTCTTCCTTAGGAGGACTGTAGGAAAGATCTTTAATCCTTTCCATATATTTTAAATGAGAAGGAAATGTATGAGATCGAAAATGAGCTTCAAATTTCGAAAAATCTAAACGGTGTGAAATGGGAATTTGACTAAATATATGCCACAGCCCATCTTCCCTCGCTTCAGTCCATATCTTTTTCCCTAACTTAGAAAGTCTAAATTTCTTGGATTCAATATCGTGTAATTTGGGTTCATAATCTCGGTCGAGGGGGGCTAGAAGGTAGATGGTCTTGTTTTTTAGACGAATCTGGGTAAGATTAGTGTGTACCTGAATCTTTACGTGGTTCCTATTCCAATCAGGAAATGAACTGTCGATTTTGCCTTTCTCAATATCTTTAACTCCAATACGCCATAAAAAATAGAGATCGACACGGTGATTTTTTATAATTTTCTTAAATAGCTCAATATTCCATACTTGGCTAATATCAAAAATGTCTGGAAACTTTTGTGGTGAATCGATCTTAGTGCTTATTTTTGGAGCTATCATAATATATTCTTATTCAGTTATTTATTTTTAAAGAAAAAAATGAATACGAAAAGAATGTCGTATTAGGATTCTATCTTTTTATTATTATTTTAAGGTAGAAGTTATAAAATGAGAGAGGAGTAGGAAAATTTTCTTTTTCATATTATTACTTTAATCCACATTATTGTCAAAATGTTTTTTGGTTAATTTGATAATTTCGAACCATTATTTATAAATCTTTACAAAAAAGTTAAAAATTGTAACTTATTTTTGCCTTAAAATCAGGTTCATCTCATTTTCGAAATGAGAAAAAAAATCTTAATATTCAATTTCTATTAATGGGGATTTAATAGATTTTTAAAATAATTTATAAAATATGTTAGAAGAAAAAGAAAATTTACTTCATTTTTTTAAATTTTCTCAAAATTTTTTATTTATAAAGATCGAAGTAATAGAATTGTTGTGGAGTAGCATTTCATTTGTCTTTTTTCATTTATAGTCACATTCTATAAAAATTGTTGTGGAGTAGCATTTCATTTGTTTTTTTTTCATTTATAGTCACATTCTATAAAAATCCATATGATCACCTGGTTGCGACTCCACCTCTTTTTTCTAAAGATTCCACCCAAATTTGCTAAAATTTAAAAAGAAAATTCCATTCCTTTTCAGCCTTATCGTATACCCTTTATTATTAGATAATGCTTCTTTCCTTTCCAATTCTGCTAGTAAACTATGTTCTTTAGGTTCAGGTAAATTAGGAAAAAATTTATTTAGAGTGCATTTAATGTTTCATTTATTTTGCTAAGGCTTCACCATGTTTCAAGCCATCTATAGATGCATCTGATTTTTTCCATTTTGTTAATACGTAGACTTGTCTGAAGTTGGGTTGAAATAATTTTTTAGAAAGAATTCAATTTCCTTTAATCCTTGGAACTTTTCTGAATTAAAAATTAATACAGGAGTTCTTATTCCAGCTATAGGTCCAATAAATTCACAACTTACATTAGCTTTTATTAAATTACGAATTGCTTCTTTATCTTCTGTACTTGTATTAAAATATACTTTTGTAATTTTTTTTTGACTCATTTATATTTTTCCTCCCATTTTTTCTTTTTTGATACAATTTTCAATTAATTCATTAATATTTAAAGCCTCAGACCAATCATATTTATAGTAAAAATCATCTTTATCAATATAATTTTCAAATATATCTTTAAATAAATCTTCTTCTAATTTATCGAAATTTTTACGTATTTGTTCATATCTTTTTTTATATATTGGTTCGATAAAAGTTCTTTGGTCATCCGTTTCAGTTTTAGGTCTATAAATATCTCCCATTATTTCACTTACCTTTTTAATTAAATTGTCGAACTGTTTCGCATAATTATTTTTATCAAAAAATATTTCCAAGATTTGTTGATCTTCACACCATAAATCAGATATATCTTGAAGCTTATCTTCTTGATCCTCAGTTAATTTTTCTCCTGAGCTTGAATAAAATGTGAAAAAAGCAATAATACGCTTTCGTGCAATATCCTCATTTGTAGATATAATCAAATTCTTTCTTCCAGATTGTTTTCTCTTTAAATGATAATTATATTCTAATTCTGATCTAACTCCATGAGATATACGATTTGGATAATAAGGTCTATATGCTATTACTCCATCTTTACTCTGATTTATCATATTCAAATCTCTTGATGTTATTTGTTTTTTAATTGAGTTGTTTAATGATCTTAATAGTGATGAGATTGATTGCTTTATTGAGGGTTCTGAACAGATGACATCATAATTAAACGGATTAAGTGGATTTATTAATTTTAGCCTTTTGGGCATATGTGGTGTAATATTGTAAGGAGCTCTATATGGTAAATTTAGACGCCTTAAAAGCTCTGGGTAAAAGACATCTTGTTTTTTATCATATTTTATTCTAAGCTCATCAATAGTTCCCGGTAGGAATAAAATTGAATTTTCTATCTTTAAAATTTTCCTTGAATCTGAATTTAACCAGCTTCCGAAATCAGGAATTACTTTCTCATCACTTTCTCTTATAGATGTAATTGGATGGGCAAAATAATATGTCTTCAATTCTTCTTCAGATTTCTCGATTAATCTTTGAACTATAGAAATTGGATGTTTAACTGCGATGATAAACATTGAAATATCTAGGGTATTTGAAATTAAACGAGAAGTTGCAATTTCAGATTGTCTCCATTCTAATAGAAAAAAAAGGCTGTTAATGGATTGAAACATTGCATCAAATTGGTCAGTCTTTTTAGAAACTATTTTAGCAAATATTTGGTCCTTTTCAGTCAATCTTCTAAAAATATCGTAAATATCATCAATAAATACAATGAGAAATTTTATTTTATTCCTCAAAGCCAATAATGTCTCAAAATTTAATGGAGAAAAAATTTCTCCAGTATTATGTGATGAATATACTGAATGCATCGATAAAAATACCATATTAGTATCAATATCTATTACTACTTTTTTAAAAGCGTCATTCCACCTCTCAACTTGGTAAAATATATCTTTAGTTAGAAATTCTCTAAAATCCTTTACCGCTACATCACTTTCTACAATAAAATCCTGGACTGAAACTGTTTGAATCTCTTTATCTATCCTAGATTTTATTCTTTCTATGCATTCTTTAACTTTTATTCCAGATTGTCCTGTAAATAATATTATATTCCTATTCTCACTCATTGGTTAATTCTTCATATTTTTTAAATTATTTTTCATTATTTTTGGTTTTTGAGATATTTTCGTCGTTTGTTTTATCTCAGTATTATTCTATGCTTTATGTTTTGATTAATTGGAAATTGTATCGTTATTTATATTTATATTTTTCCAGTTATAAAAAATAAGATAATTGCATATAAATAAAAAAAGTGGAAATACAAAATTCAATATCTTTCAATTAAAAAATTTCTAAATTAAAAATTCAGAACAAATTATTTAAAAATCCCTTCCAAACAATATAAACTTAACTTATCAAAATAAAAAATTTGGTACATTTAATGCAATTTAAAATAATGTATTGATAGTATGTATAGTTCAGGGTGAGTACTTAGAAAATTTCAGATTTTGAAAAGATGAATAATTTATGATCTCTTTTAAAAAGTCTCCATTCTCCATGATTATTGATTTTTCTTTCATATGATCCTGCTGAGCCAAATCTTTGGCAACTAAAAAATATAAAGGATTAATTTATAAATTAATCTTTTAAGGCGCCGGGCAATAATACGAAAATTGATCTCCTTTTTGGATTTCATCAGCAGCAGAATATCTTGAAATTTATTTGTTAGTTTCTTTATCTAATCTAGCAGAAATACCAATTAAATCATTATGCTCAAGATAACTTGAAAAGTGATGAATAATAATCCAATTTTTCATATTGAAAACCCTCAAATTAAATATAAGAAAGGAAAATGAGCTTGATATTAGATGATAATGAGTAGTTTTGAATTTTCCATATCTTAAATAAATTTTAATATACTTCATTGCTTCCCAACTTTGGAAGTAAATTAATAATAATTTCAAAATTTAATGAGAAAAAACAAATGTATTATACAACGATATCTGGGAGCTTGAGAAAATTTTTAAAAGATATAAATGATTATTATTTAGAATTTGAAAGTCATGGTGTAAAAGTATTAAGTCCCAAAATATCAAAAATCAAAAATCCTGATGATCAATTTATATATTTTGAAAAAGATAGAAATAAACCTATAAAATATATTGAGAAAAATCATTTATTAAATATAGCTCAGAGTGATTTCTTATTTGTTGTAAATCCAAAGGGCTATATTGGAAACAGTACATTATTAGAAATTGGTTATGCACTAGCAAAAAATATTAAGGTTTTTTCTTCTGAAGTTCCTCAAGACATCCTATTAAGAAATCTAATAAATAGTAATGTGGCAATCCCTGAAATCTTAAGCTCTTTACCAGATAAAAGTAATCAAAAGATACTTGAAAAAATACAAAAGTTGCCTGAATTACAAGAATATATGAGGAAAAAAGTAGTTGAGAGAGGTTTTGACAAAGAATCTGAAATAGAGGTTATGCTATTATTAATGGAAGAATTAGGCGAAATATCTAGAGCAATTCGTTTATTTTCAGGTTTAAAAGTAAAAAAACAAGGAAAAAAAACAGATAATTGGAATAAGTTAGAGGAAGAATTAGCTGATGTTTTTATTTATCTTTTAATTCTCGCGAATAAATTTGGAATTGATTTATACGAAGCCTTCAAGTCTAAGGAGTTGGAAAATGACAAAAGGGAATGGATCGCGTTTCAAACTAATCCTTAAACTTGTGAAAAGAAGTAATCATCAATTATAAGATGAGGGTAAATTATAATGGCAGATACTAATGGAGACTATGATTTGAAAACATTATGGAAAATTAACAACGAAATCAAGGAAAAATTGAAAGATCATAAAAAGTACTTAGATAAATTTAAGCACCCAAAGGGTGGTTATTTTTTCAGGGAAGAAAACAAAGATATTAATTTAACCAGTACTATAACGTGTGTCACATCTTTAATAAATGCAGGAAAAGCAGAAAAAGGCGAGATAGATAAGATAATTAATAATATTTTTGAAAAAGAACAATGGTCATCTGCAAAATTAAATGATGGTAAAGATAATTGTTATACAGTTCCGATGGTTCTTATTGGACTTAGTAAATTATTGAATAGACCTATAGACCCAGTTAAACAAGAAAGGATTTATAAATATCTTGCAAAAATACATGACAAAATCAAACGTGATTCGGGTCTGAGAATTAAAAAATACCCGATAAACGCTTTCTTAACATATTTAGGTTTGCAGAGTTATGAAGAATATTACGGTAAAGATACTACAATTAACGAACTTGAAGAAGGAATTAAATGGCTGAAAAACGAATTATATCGACAAATTACCTTATTTTCTGCGAATGTTGAATATGAAAAAGATGTCTTTCAACTAGGTTATTCGTTAGTTGCTGTCTTAAGATATGATAAGAATATTAGTGCTCCTATAATCTCAGAAGCATTTTCAATTTTTTTTGGAGATCAAAAGGATGATGGGAGTTGGGACAAGTACAATCCCGTGTTTAATTATCCCGAGGTTGGAAGCGCATATTGTTACCAATTTGAATTCTTAAGAGAATTACTATATCATCATAAGGATCATTTTAATACATTTATAAAATATATTGATAAGTTAGAAAAGGTTCGACAATGGACAAAAAATCATGAAATGGTTAATAATACCGATAAAAAATTATGTGGATGGTGTTCATATCATTATACGGATTGGAGAGATCCAACATCTTGGCCAACTGCTTGTGTCTTTAGTTTTCTCCGTTTATATAATGAATTTATTGAAAATGTCATTAGAAAGACAGTTTTAGAACAGTATGACTCAAAAAAAGTCTCAGAGAATTATTGGGAAGAGAATATTAAAGATTCTGAGCTTTATCTAAAAAAAAATTATAAACTCTCTTTAAAAGAAGTTATTACGAAAAGAATTATTGATCCTATAAATAATGAGGTAGACATTAATGCTTACGGCATTCTTCTCTTTGGACCTCCTGGTACTGGAAAAACTAGTTATGCCAAAGCAATTGCTCAGAAATTAGATTGGCCTTTAATAAGTTTAGATCCAAGCCATTTTCTTTTAGAAGGTTTTTCAGGTATAGTACGAAATGCTAATTTAATTTTTAAAAAGCTTGGATACTTGGAAAAAGTAGTAGTACTTTTTGATGAAATGGATGAATTAATAAAGAAAAGAACTCAAGAACATGAATATGAGACTAGGATTTTTACTACAAGCATGCTTCCCTTAATTTCTAAATTGCATGATAAAAAGAACTTTATTTATATTTTTAATACAAATTGGTATGATGAAATTGATCCTGCTATAAAACGACCTGGACGGTTTGATTTTCATCTATTCGTTGGTCCGCCCAATATTGAAGAAAAAAACAAGTTAATAAAGAATAGACTTAAAAAAACAAATATTTCAAACGGGAAAATTGATACTCTAATTAAAATCATTAATACATTAAAAAATCCAGATAATTCAAAAAAACTTGAATATTTTTTATTCTTTGAAATATTAAATTTATGTACAGAATTTAGTAATATTGCTGAAAATAATAGTGGAACAGATTTTTCAGAAGAAATTGTAAAAAGATTTAATAATGCTTACAATTTGACACATACCGTAAAGAATCAAGGTAAAAAAAATTTTGATGATGAGCGTGGGAAAAGTATTATTTATACAAGACGATCACTGAATTAATTCTTTATAAATAGCAACCCCTAAATATTTTGGATATGCAGGCTCAAAAGATTATGGGGGTATATAATTGAAATACAAAAAAATGCTCAAAATTTTTTTAAAAAGTTTCAAAATCATTTATACTTTCATCAATTACTTGTTCCAAAAGATTCTTCTGAATCACTGTAGATTTCATTAATTTTTCTTCTAGTTCCCAGGATGAACCACTTAATTGCCTGTAATTATTTTAATATTCCTCTGGAGTTAGAAGACTCCATTCTGGTCTATTAACTCTATGATATTCAATAATTTCTTTTGCGGTCTCATTAAGGACGAAATTAGACATATCAGGTGCGTCATTAGCGTTAAATCCAATATTTTAGTTTTTCATTACATCAACAAATTTTTCAATAACTAATGAGGAGAGATTTCATGAATATTTATATAATAGAGATAAATTCTATACTTTATTAGATGCTTATATTGGCATATTATAACTTCTTTTGCGGCTTTTCCGTTTTCATCATTATCATTATTATTTATTAATTATCTAATTTGTAACTCCGATGTAATAACCTATTCAGAAAATAGGCAATACCAATATAGCTAATTTCAATCATCTTCTCCTTCTTGTCTTTAGGATTTGGAATTATATTGAGAGCGGATATCTTCTTTAATTTTTGTATAAAACCGTTAATAGAACCTCTCGATAAGGAATTACCTCTCTTTTTCTCTAAATTTTAATAGGTAAATTTCAACCCATGTTTAAAATATTTTGATTCTGTTTTTAACTTTCTTAAAAGGAGTGGATGGAGCTATTGAACTTAGCAGGAGTAAACGAATGCTTCTGGTGTAATGGAATAATTCAATCTAATTTGAATTTTTTTGAAATTTCATCAGGGAATTTATACTGAATCATTAAAT